>NZ_CP012371.1:1284045-1605056 GCF_000619905.2 Nitrosospira briensis C-128
ACCGAGTGCTGACCCAATTCGAGCAGGCGGGGTTGCTCGAACGTCACCATTTCGAGGGTGGCAAGGCAGTGTTCGAACTTGCCAGCGACGCTCACCACGACCATCTGGTTTGCCTGCAATGCGGCAGGGTGGAAGAATTTTACGACGCTGAAATCGAGAGGCGTCAAATTAAAATCGCCAAAGATCGAGGCTTTGCCATACATGAGCACTCACTTTCACTTTACGCGGATTGTATTAAACCTGCTTGCCCGCATCGAAAAACCGAAGAAAAGGGCGGGAACGTGAAAAGTTGAGTTTAATTTTTTTCTGAAGCGCGCAGATTCAGGCTATAGTTATGCACTTGAGCGCGCTGGATATCAATTCTTCAGCCTGGAAAACGCTGAGATTCGGCGTGCTCCATTCACGGTCTGCTGAATTTACCGTGTTCCTCGTCCTCAACTGATTGGGGCAGTCTGTTCGATAAATCAACTTTCGAGGCATACGCGGTTATCAACCTGCCGTGCCCCCGCTGACTCCTTGGCAAAGCAGTTGACCAACGACCGCCTAAACATTACTGTTCAGCTTTTATTCAAATATTTTTTTGCTGTCACTCAACATTGGAAATTCAGGAAAGCATGAGCACGGAATTGACGGGCGCTGAGATTGCAGTGCGTTGCTTGCAAGAAGAAGGGGTAGACTATATTTTTGGCTACCCCGGCGGCGCCGTACTGTTCATTTATGACGAATTATTCAAGCAGGACAAGGTCAAGCACGTGCTGGTGCGGCATGAGCAAGCGGCGGTGCACGCAGCGGATGGCTACGCTCGCTCCAGTAATAAGGTAGGGGTGGCGCTGGTGACATCCGGACCCGGCGTGACGAACGCCGTGACCGGTATCGCCACCGCTTATATGGACTCGATTCCCCTGGTCATCATCAGCGGGCAAGTGCCAACCTATGCCATCGGATTGGATGCATTTCAGGAAGTGGATACCGTCGGCATCACACGTCCCTGCGTTAAACATAATTTTCTGGTTAAAGATATCACTGAACTGGCCGCGACCATCAAGAAGGCGTTCTATATTGCTTCCACAGGCCGCCCCGGGCCGGTGCTGGTGGATATTCCAAAGGATGTGAGCCAGCAGAAAACAGAATTTGATTATCCCGCGAACGTCACCATGCGCTCCTACAACCCGATCACAAGGGGACACGCCGGACAGATCAAAAAAGCGGTACAACTGATACTGGAAGCCAAACGCCCGATGATCTACGCGGGCGGCGGCGTCATCCTGAGCGACGCGGCGCCACTACTGACCGATATGGTGCGAATGCTGGGGTTCCCCTGCACCAATACCCTGATGGGATTGGGTGGTTATCCCGCAACCGACAAGCAGTTTGTCGGCATGCTGGGCATGCACGGCACCTATGAAGCCAACATGGCGATGCAGCATTGCGACGTGTTGGTGGCAGTGGGCGCCCGCTTCGATGATCGAGTCATAGGCAACCCCAAGCATTTTTCCAATGAAGACCGAAAGATAATACACATAGATATCGATCCTTCATCTATTTCAAAACGTGTGAAGGTGGATATTCCCATTGTCGGCAACGTCTCCGATGTCCTGGACGAGTTGATAAAATTAATCAAGGCGCGCAAGGGAAAGCCTGATCAGGTTGCTCTCGATGCATGGTGGACGCAGATCGATTTATGGCGCGCACGCGATTGCCTCAAGTATGACCGCGCAAGCTCGATTATCAAGCCGCAGATGGTGATTGAAAAACTATACGAGGTAACCGGAGGCAATGCTTTCATTACCTCGGATGTGGGCCAGCATCAAATGTGGGCAGCCCAGTTCTATAAATTCGACCTGCCGAGGCGGTGGATTAATTCCGGCGGTTTGGGAACCATGGGCTTTGGTCTTCCGTCAGCAATGGGTGTGCAGTTTGCCCATCCCGGGGAAATGGTGGCTTGTGTCACCGGCGAGGCCAGCATCCAGATGTGTATTCAGGAATTGTCCACCTGCAAGCAGTATAACCTGCCGCTGAAGATTATTAATTTGAACAATCGTTACATGGGGATGGTGCGGCAATGGCAACAATTTTTCCATGGGAATCGTTATGCTGAATCCTATATGGATGCGCTGCCCAATTTCGTCAAACTGGCGGAGAGCTATGGCCATGTCGGCATGCAGATCGAACGGCCCGGCGACGTGGAAAGCGCGTTGCAAGAGGCCTTCAAACTCAAGGACCGGCTGGTATTCATGGATTTCATAACGGACCAGACCGAGAATGTTTTTCCCATGGTGCCTGGCGGAAAAGGTCTCTCCGAGATGATTCTGGTATAAACAATGCGACATATCATTTCTCTCTTGATGGAAAACGAAGCGGGCGCGCTGTCTCGCGTAGCCGGCCTGTTCTCGTCGCGTGGCTACAATATTGAATCGCTGACTGTCGCCGCCACCGAAGACCCGACCCTGTCTCGCATGACGCTCGTTACCGTGGGATCGGATGACGTGGTCGAGCAGATAACCAAGCAACTGAACAAACTCATTGAAGTGGTCAAAGTGGTGGATCTCAGCGAAGGCGATCATATCGAACGCGAACTTATGCTGATGAAAGTACGCGCGGTAGGAAAGGACCGCGATGAGATAAAGCGCATGGCCGATATTTTTCGTGGCCGCATCATTGATGTGACTGATAAATCATACACGATCGAACTGACCGGCACCGGTTCCAAGCTTGACGCATTTCTTGAGGCAATGGAGCAGGGCGCGATCCTGGAGACGGTGCGGACGGGTGCCTCCGGCATCGGCCGTGGTGAACGGATATTGAAGGTGTAGCAGCGCTCTGCGAAATAGCGGAATATTTCCGCTATCGCCGTGCCCTGACGTATTTCTATTTTTGAGCAGAAAGGAAACCATGAACGTTTATTACGATAAAGATGCCGACTTGTCGCTCATCAAGGACAAGAAGGTTACTATTGTGGGCTACGGCTCGCAGGGCCACGCCCATGCCAATAACCTGAGCGATTCCGGCGTGACGGTGACGGTCGGCTTGCGCAAGGGGGGAGCCTCCTGGAGCAAAGCGGAGAAGGCCGGCCTTACTGTAAAAGAAGTGGCGGAAGCCGTGAAGGAGGCCGATGTCGTAATGGTGCTATTGCCCGATGAGCAGATCGGCGCCGTTTATGCAGCGGAAATCGAGCCCAATCTCAAGGAAGGCGCCACGCTTGCGTTTGCTCATGGCTTCAATGTTCATTATGGCCAGGTCTCGCCAAGAGAAGATCTCGACGTCATCATGATCGCTCCCAAAGGTCCGGGCCATCTGGTGCGATCGACCTACACCCAGGGTGGCGGCGTACCGTCACTCATTGCCGTGCATCAGGACAAGTCAGGCAGGGCGCGAGACCTGGCGCTATCCTATGCCGCAGCCAACGGGGGCACGCGCGGGGGAGTGATAGAAACCAATTTCCGCGAGGAGACCGAAACCGATCTCTTCGGCGAGCAGGTCGTGCTGTGCGGAGGTCTTACCGCTTTGATTCAGGCCGGCTTCGAAACGCTGGTTGAAGCAGGATACGCGCCGGAGATGGCCTATTTCGAATGCCTTCACGAGGTGAAGCTGATCGTCGATTTAATTTACGAAGGCGGCATTGCCAATATGCGCTACTCCATCTCCAACAACGCCGAGTACGGAGACATTTCGCGCGGCCCACGCATCGTTACCGATGCTACCCGGGATGAAATGCGCAAGGTATTGCATGAAATTCAGACGGGTGAATATGCCCGTGAATTTATTCTGGAAAATCGTGCCGGCGCGCCCATGCTGAAAGCCAGCCGTCGCCTTGCGTCAGCTCATCAGATCGAAACGGTTGGGGCGAAATTGCGCAGCATGATGCCTTGGATCAACAAGAACAAGCTGGTTGATCAGGCAAAAAACTAGGAAACGAAGTAACAGCGGCTGAATCAATACGGTGTTTCATATCTTCCGCTTTGCTCGAGGCCTTGCAAAGCGGAAGCCGCCAGTTAAAGCGGCAGTCGCATCGCTGTCAAATTCGGGGGAAGCTTATGAAAAGTTGCCGGATTGCTTGTTAATGCGGACAGTCGGGCGCTTAATGTCGGGAATCTCCCAGTTTCGGGTCCCGCACAGCTATTCGCAGCTGCTGTTTACGACAAATTCATGAGCGCCTAACATGCATCAGTCTCCTATGGGATTGCACACATGATGCATGATCCTCATCCACGCCTCATACTCAAATCCAAACTGCGCCGTCGCGGCATTTATTTACTGCCCAACCTGTTTACCACCGCGGCCTTGTTTGCCGGATTTTATGCCATCGTGCAGGCGATGAACGGCCGTTTTGAACATTCTGCGGTCTCCATTTTCATTGCAATGGTACTCGACGGCCTGGACGGCCGGGTAGCCCGGTTGACTCATACGCAAAGTGAATTTGGGGCGGAGTACGACAGCCTGTCCGATATGGTGTCATTCGGCGCTGCACCCGCATTGGTCATATACGAATGGGCCTTGAAAGGCATGGGCAAACTGGGATGGATTGCGGCGTTTATATATTGCGTCTGTGCCGCGCTTCGCCTGGCGCGTTTCAATACCAACATAGAAGTCGTCGATAAGCGGTTTTTTCAGGGACTACCCAGCCCCGCCGCCGCCGCGCTGATTGCAGGACTGGTCTGGGTAGTGCTAGACTTTGGCATAGCGGGTACGGATATCCGATGGCTCGCCTGGTGTATCACCTTATTCGCGGGCCTCACAATGGTCAGTAATATCCCCTATTACAGCGGCAAGGAAATCAATTTACGCAAAACCGTGCCATTCGTCACCGTCTTGCTGCTGGCGCTGTTTTTTTTCGTTCTGATTCCAAGTCATCCACCGGTTGTGCTGTTCTGCCTCTTTTTGCTTTATGCCTTGTCGGGCTACGTCATGTGGATGTGGCGGTTCACCAAGAGAAAAAAAATACCTGATGGACCGCAACCATGACCTCATTCGCGGCGCAGACTCTGACCGGTCGTCCCGCGTGGAAAGCGCTGGAAGCGCATTATGCGTCGGTTAAAGCCCTGCATCTGCGTCAGCTTTTCGCGGATGACCCCACACGCGGCGAGCGGTTTACAGCCGAAGCCGCCGGAATTTACCTGGACTATTCGAAAAACCGGATAACCGACGAAACGCTCCAGCTGCTTGTCCGGCTTGCCGAGGAATGCAACTTGCGTGATCGCATCAACGCAATGTTCAGGGGCGATCCAATCAATTTGTCCGAGCAGCGTCCCGCATTGCATATTGCCCTACGCGCACCGAAGGGCGAACAAATCCGTGTCAATGGCATTGACGTAGTACCCGAGGTGCAGGCGGTACTGGATCAGATGGGCGATTTCGCCGACAAGTTGCGCAACGGGCAGTGGCGTGGATATACCGGCAAGCGAATTTGCAACGTTGTCAACATCGGCATAGGCGGTTCTGATCTCGGTCCGGTGATGGCCTATGAGGCGTTGCGTTATTACAGTTTGCGCGACCTGAATTTCCGTTTTATATCCAACGTGGACGGCACCGATTTCAAGGAAGCCACAAGGGATATCGACCCGGAAGAAACGCTATTCATCGTCTGCTCAAAGACCTTTACCACGAAAGAAACACTCGCGAACGCCAATTCTGCGCGTGAATGGGTTCTGGATAAGGTAAAAGACGACCGTGCGGTGGCCAGGCACTTTGTCGCTGTTTCGACAAACGCGGACGAAGTGGCCAGGTTCGGTATCGATACGAGCAACATGTTCGGTTTTTGGGATTGGGTAGGTGGACGCTATTCAATGGATTCGGCGGTGGGCCTCTCGACGATGATTGCCATCGGACCCGAGAATTTCCGTGCCATGCTGGCAGGCTTTCACGCCATGGATCAGCACTTCCTCACCGCTCCGATCGAGAAAAACCTCCCCGCCCTCATGGGGTTGCTTGCCATCTGGTACAACAATTTTTTCCAGGCACAGACAATTGCTGTGTTGCCGTACGAGCAATACCTCAAGCGGTTTCCGGCTTATCTGCAGCAACTCACGATGGAGAGCAACGGCAAGAGCGTTACGCTCGATGGCACCCGTGTCGATTACCAGACGTCGCCCATTGTCTGGGGCGAACCCGGCACTAATGGCCAGCACTCTTTTTATCAGCTCATACACCAGGGTACCCGCCTGATCCCGTGTGACTTCATCGGTTTTTGCCAGACTTTGCAGCCGCTGGGTAATCATCACGACTTGCTCATGGCCAACCTGTTCGCGCAGACTGAAGCATTGGCATTCGGAAAAACCCCGGATGAAGTGAAAGCGGAGGGGATTCCAGACTGGTTATGTCCCCACCGAAGCTTCGAGGGAAACCGTCCAACCAGCACTATTCTCATCGAGCGTCTCACCCCTTATGCGCTGGGCTCTTTGGTAGCCCTTTATGAACATAGCGTTTTCACACAGGGATCGATCTGGAACATCGATTCATTCGACCAATGGGGCGTCGAATTGGGCAAGGCGTTGGCCAAGCGCATCATGCCGGAACTGGAGAGTATCAGCGAGTTGCCGCTGAAACATGACAGCTCGACCAATGCACTGATACAACGCTACAACCAGCAAAAAATGAAATAGCTGCACGTCACCCGTCACGTGATCCTCACCGTGCCCGACAGTTGATATATGGAATAATAAGTTTTTTAATAACTCTGCAATTAAGAGGATTACAATACTTTCATATAGATAGCGATAGGCCGATTCTGCGAACGGCGGACACAAGGGTAGACACAAGAGCGGGCGATTAAAAGTTTAAAGGGGCAAATTTTTTCAGGCAAGCATAGTGGCTTGCTCTACTGGAACCATGCCATGACCCAACAAACGCAATCAGACCAGCTTTGTATCAATGCGCTTCGCACCTTGCCGCTCGATGCGGTGCAGCAGTCAAACTCCGGCTGCCCCGGAACCCCGATGGGCGCGGCGCCAACCGCATATTGCCTCTGGCAGCGCTTCCTTTGCTACGATCCATGCGACCCCGAATGGCTGAATCGCGGCCGCTTCGTGCTTTCGACCGACCATGCCTCGGCCTTGCTCTACAGCCCTCTCTATCTGACCGGTGTAAAAGCGGCGAATCCTCGTTATGACCAGGCTGCAGGCTGGCCGTCACGCTTGACGACCTCAAGCACTTCCGGCAGGTGGGAAGCCGCTGCACCGGCCACCTGAATGCGGCTGGACCCCCGGTATCAAAACCGCTACCGGCCCGCTCGGGCAGGGCGTGAAGGGACGCTAAAATTCCGGTTGACGCTCTTGCGTCGGTTACCGGCACAGTGAAGAGAGGCAACATGGCCGCTGAAAAAATTGCTGAAAAGATCAGTCCACTGGCAGGAAAACCTGCCCAACCGGCAATGTTGGTGGACGTACCCAAGCTTGTTACTGCTTATTACGCGCTGATTCCCGATTGGACGGTGCCGGTACAAAGGGTCGCATTCGGCACCTCGGGACATCGCGGGTCTTCGCTGGAAGCAAGCTTCAATGAGTGGCACATCCTGTCTATCACTCAGGCGATTTGTCTGTATCGTCAACGGCAGCGCATCGATGGTCCACTATTCCTTGGTATCGACACGCATGCGCTTTCCGAGCCGGCATATGCCAGCGCACTTGAGGTATTGGCCGCGAATGGCGTTGAAGTCATGCTGGCAAAAAACGGCGAATATACGCCTACGCCCGCTGTGTCCCACGCCATACTGACGTATAACCGGGGACGGACGGACGGATTTGCGGATGGCATTGTCATTACGCCTTCTCACAACCCGCCTGCGAGCGGCGGCTTTAAGTACAATCCGCCGCACGGTGGACCGGCGGGCGTTGAAATCACTGGCTGGATCGAATCCCGGTCCAATGAGTTCCTGGAAAAGAATCTGGCAGAAGTAAAAAGAATGCGCTTTGAAAGTGCATTGCGCGCCTCTACGACGCACCAGCATGACTTTCTCAACACTTACGTGAACGATCTTCACAACGTAATCGATGTAGACGTCATACGCGGCGCGAATATCAGCATGGGAGTCGATCCGCTTGGCGGCGCCGGAATTCACTACTGGGGTGCAATTGCGGACCACTATCGGCTCAATCTCGCGGTGGTGAACAACGTTGTCGATCCAACCTTCCGTTTCATGACAGTCGATTGGGACGGCAAAATTCGCATGGACCCGTCGTCGCGCTACGCCATGCAAGGCCTGATCGATTTGAAGGATCGCTACGATATTGCATTCGCTTGTGATACTGACCATGATCGGCATGGCATCGTAACCCGAAGCGCGGGCCTGCTGCCAGCAGACCATTATCTTTCGGTGGCTGTTTATTATTTGCTCCAGTATCGTCCAGAATGGGGTAACGGCATTGCGATAGGCAAAACAGTGGTGAGCAGCCAGATAATCGACAGGGTGACCGCGAAACTGGGCCGGAAACTTTACGAAGTCCCGGTCGGTTTCAAATGGTTTGCAAATGGGTTGTGCGATGGCTCGCTCGGTTTTTGCGGTGAGGAAAGCGCGGGCGCATCTTTCCTCCGCCTGGACGGCACCGTTTGGACAACGGACAAGGATGGAATCATCCCGGCGCTGCTATCGGCTGAGATCACCTCGCGCATGGGACGTGACCCCGGTGAGGTATACCGCCAGCTCGAAGAGGAATTCGGCCATTCCGTCATTAAACGCATCGATGCACCCGCCACTCGGGAACAAAAAGGACTGCTGGCCAAACTTTCTCCAAAGCAGGTCCATTCCTCGGACCTGGCTGGTGAAAAGATAAGGGATATTCTCACCCAGGCGCCGGGGAATCATGCGCCTATCGGCGGCATCAAGGTTATCGCTGAAAGTGGATGGTTCGCGGCGCGCCCGTCCGGTACCGAAGATATCTTTAAAATTTATGCGGAAAGCTTCCGGGGAACGGATCACCTGCATCATATCGTGGAGGAGGCGCAGGCAATTGTCGGTGATGCGCTTGCTGCAGCGTCCCATGGTGAACCCGCCTGAGACATTAATGAAGTAATTCGATTCCAGCCACTTTATCACCTTGGTTCAGCCGGAGGAGGAACTTAAATGGAAGTTGCTTGCTTGGTTCAGGCGTGTTCCCCCGGAAATGCGGATGTAGAGAGGGATCGAAAATGTTTTGCTGAAATCCTGCTTCTGGTGGAGAAAGTAACTATTCCCGCTGCTCCCCAGCACCTCAATCCCAAATCGTGGCGGCAACGATATGGCTTCCGGTTCACCGAAAACGAAACTCGTCATTTACTTGGCTATCATAGGCAATCTTGCGATCGCCTTGATGAAATTCCTGGCTGCGGCGCATACCGGCAGTTCGGCCATGCTGTCCGAAAGCATTCATTCCACGGTCTACACCGACAATCAACTATTGCTGCTCCTGGGCGTCAATCGCAGCCATCAGCCAACGGATTCCCGGTACCCCTATGGATATGGCAAAGAACTTTACTTCTGGAGCCTGACGAGGTAGCCCCGACGGCGCAATGAAAATCGAAAGGCGCAGGCGGAAGATATGCCATACGTTCGAACCAACTTAGCGTGCACGGAATTCGATTCTTAACTGCAAGGAGGATCAAGATGCAAATCGGGATGATCGGACTAGGACGTATGGGTATCAACATGGCGGCGCGCCTGATACAAGCCGGAAGTGAATGCGTGGTTTACGACCCTCGCACCGAAGCTGTCCAGGAACTGGGGCAGAAAGGCGCCATCGGAGCGGACTCGCTGGAAGATTTGGTCGCTCGTCTGGCCAAGCCGCGCGTGGTGTGGTTAATGGTGCCTGCAGCCGCGGTTGATGCGATTCTTTCAAAACTGGTACCTCTTGTAGAAGCGAACGACATTATCATCGACGGCGGCAATTCCTATTACCACGACGATATCAGACGTGGCGCCGAACTACGGTCCAAGGGGATTCATTACGTCGACGTGGGAACAAGCGGGGGCGTTGCGGGCCGTGAGCGCGGATACTGCCTGATGATCGGCGGGGAAAACCGGATTGTCGAGCATCTCGATCCGATCTTTGCCGCACTGGCGCCCGGGATCGGGGCAGCGCCACGTACCTTCGGCCGCAACAGAACCGGCAGCACCGCCGAGCAAGGCTATCTTCACTGTGGACCGTACGGTGCCGGTCATTTCGTCAAGATGGTCCATAACGGCATTGAATATGGCCTGATGGCGGCCTACGCCGAAGGCCTGAATATTCTGCACAGCGCCAACGCCGGCAAGGCGACACACGATACAGATGCTGAAACGGCACCGATGCGCAATCCTGAATTCTACCAGTATGAGCTGGATCTTCCAGAAATCGCGGAGGTCTGGCGTCGTGGCAGCGTTGTGGCGTCGTGGCTGCTCGATCTGACAGCGGAGGCTTTGATCGAGGACGCAGATCTCACCAAATTTTCGGGACGCGTGTCGGATTCGGGAGAGGGACGCTGGACCACGCTGGCGGCCGTTGACGAGGGTGTGCCGGTACCGGTAATCGCTGCGGCGCTTTTCAGCCGTTTTGAATCCCGCGGCAATGCCGATTATGCCGACCGGCTGCTCTCGGCGATGCGAAAGCGGTTTGGCGGACACGACGAAAAAAAAGGGACGAGCTGAGATGGACGGGGGAAATAAGCCAAACGACGGAGAAGCTGCGTCCGATGCGCTGGTGCTGTTCGGCGTGACGGGTGACCTTGCATACAAGAAGATTTTTCCGGCGCTTTATGCGATGGTAAAGCAGGGCTCCCTGGATGTACCCGTCATCGGCGTGGCCTCGTCGCCATTGGATATCGCCCAGCTTCGCGGCAGGGTAGCGGAAGCTGTAAAACAGTCCGGAAAGATCGATGACCAGCCTGCGCTTGATCGTCTTCTTTCGTTGTTCCGATACGTTTCCGGCGATTACAATAATCCGGAAACTTTCAAAGTACTCAAGCAGGCGCTGGGAAGTGCCAAGCGGCCGGCGCATTACCTCGCCATACCCCCTTCTCTTTTCGCTACCGTTATAAAAAGCCTGGGTGCCGCTGGCCTGGCCGATGGTGCCAGAGTCATCGTCGAGAAGCCGTTTGGACGTGACCTCGCCTCTGCACGCGAGCTCAACCGCACCGCGCGCGGAGCATTTTCGGAAAACTCCATTTTCCGCATCGACCATTTCCTGGGAAAGGAGGCGATAATGAATATCCTCTACTTCCGCTTCGCCAACTCGTTCCTGGAACCGATCTGGAACCGGAACTATATAGGCGGTATCCAGATAACGCTGGCCGAGGATTTTGGCGTAGAGGGACGCGGAGGGTTTTATGAATCCGCGGGTTGCCTGCGCGACGTGGTTCAAAACCATATTTTCCAGATCATTGCGCTGCTTGCCATGGAACCGCCAACATATAGGGGCTTCGGTGCGGTTCAAGGCGAAAAAGCGAATGTGTTCCGCGCAATGCGGCCGTTGAGCCCGGATGACCTGGTGCGGGGTCAATATGCCGGTTATCGCGAGGAAGCGGACGTAGCAAAAAACTCGGATGTCGAAACATTTTGCGCTTTGCGTCTATTTATCGACTCCTGGCGCTGGGGTGGGGTCCCCTGGTATTTGCGCTCAGGCAAATTTCTCGCCAAAACAGTCACGGAAGTTCTTGTCCAGCTAAAACCCCCGCCGCAGGCACTTTTTGCCGACTCGATACCTGACCTTCGAACTTGCGGCGCCAACTACCTGCGCTTCCAGCTTTCCCCTGTTTCCACCATCGCTATCGCTGCACGCGTCAAACGTGCGGGAAAAGAGTTTATTGGCGATGAGCGAGAGCTCTGCCTGGTCGAAGAACATTTTGGACAGGAATTGCCTTACGAACGGCTGTTACATGACGCCATGAGAGGCGACGGAGCGTTGTTCACGCGGGAGGATGCAGTAGAGACCGCCTGGGCAACGCTCGATAATGTCCTGAAGGTACATCATCCAGTCATTCCCTACGCACGTGGAAGCTGGGGACCCGAAGCCGCGGATACATTGATGGCGCCCGATAATTGCTGGCACAACCCGAAGTCGGGAATCTGATATGAAACAAGCAACCAAGCCCTTCGGCGGCGACAAGCGGCTAATACCTAAGCACTAAGCAAGTAGGGTTAACGCATTCTTAACATTTAGGCGACGGTTTTTTCACACCGGGCATGTTATTTTCAAATCGCATAACGTCATACCCATGCCCTTCATTTCAAGCATCACACTTTTGAGGACACTAACCATGAATGCACCATCGACTCGGTTACTACCACTGGCATCGATTGTTTCCGCCCTTTTCCTGTACGGCCTGCCTGCTGCGCATGCAGCTTCGTCACTGGCGGAGAACCTGGCTAAAATGGAAGCGCAAAGCCCCATTGACATCACTGCCGCGGACACAAAATTCGAGAAACTATCGCCGATGCAATTTAACTTGAGCTCCGACACCACATTGAGCGTCATTAATAACGGTTCGCCTGGCACAGAAAAAACTGCCGCCAGAGCCAATGTCGTCGCGGGCGCCGGATCGGTAACCGTTGATGGAGATACCTATCAATTAGCCCAGTTCCACTTCCATACACCTGCAGAGCATCTGGAAAATGGCAAGGTATTCCCGATGGAAATGCATCTGGTATTTGAAGACGCAAGGAACAACATCCTCGTCGTCGGCAGATGGATCGAGGTAGGTGCGTCCAATGCCGCGCTTGAACCCATTTTTTCCGATTTGCCCAAGACCACGACGCAGACGCACGTTTTCAACCACTTTGATCTGAACGCCCTCCTGCCGACCAACATGGAATCTTTCCGCTATGATGGCTCGCTGACGACGCCCCCTTTCTCCGAGGGTGTGAAATGGATCGATCTCGCTCAGCCGCTGCAAATGTCCGCGGCTGAAATCAATGCGTATAGTTCGCTTTTCCCGAATGGCGATGCGCGCGAGATTCAGGATCTTAACGGGCGCATCGTGCTCACGGATGTACCGGGCTTCGCCGCCGCGGTTCCCGAGCCGGAAACCTATGCCATGCTGCTGGTTGGGCTGGGGCTGATAGGCTTTGTCGCAAACCGCAAAAATAAGGGCCTGGGCAAACCAGGGCTTGTCGGGTCTATTGCGTAAGCGCCCGAAGCCGGTTAAATACTATATGCGTCCACCATCACATGATGGTGGACTGCCAACCTTCTTCCATTCCAATTTCCTGCTGATAATCTGATTTTTGCACTAACCCGGAACGCACGACTTTGTTCGTCACCCAGACCTTCTCGTCTTCTTTTCCTGTTTATCTTTGAATCTTTCGTCCATGTCAGGAAGCAGGAACGCGTCAAGCATTCCAGGTGGACCCGAATGCTCCTCTCCGGTCCAACCCCTGCATTCACCAGTTGTTCATTGCGGCGTTATGGAGCAAATTTTATGAACGTGAGGCTGCCGGTTGGGTCTACTTGCGTTAAGATTCGAGAAACAGGAGTAGTATTTCATTTTCGTCATCTTCCGACCTGAATAAAAGGAACCTATGAAACATTCTTTCATTCTGAAAAATCCCGCAACCCGGTCTTTAATAATTGCCGGGATTCTGATTCTCGGCATGGTCGGGATGTCCCATGCACAGACCGCACAGACGGATATGGCCGCACAAGGTGGAGCCCATTTGCTCGCGCAGGCTGGCTCAAGCGCCGGGCAGCCAGCTTCCGGCTGGCAAGACCCTGTAACAGGCCAGGCTGCCGCTCCCGGGAATAATACTGCTGCGCCTGCTCAGGCTGCACCTGCCCAGGCTGCGTCGAGCCAAACAGATTCTTCATCAGGCTGGTCAGCAGCCGGGCAACAGACATCTGACTCGTGCCAGCACGCCACTCCCGAGCAGGAAAGTTTTCTCTGCAAGGTCGTGCGTATCCTGTATCGGGCTGAGTCGCCGCGCGGACCTAACCGCGACATGGACGAAAACGTCTCGGTTGGCGGTGCTGGCGGTTGATTTTGCGGTCAGGGGATATCGGGCACGTTGACGAATAATGGAGAACTGACATAAAACATATTTTTTGCGCAAGAAAAAATGCAGCGGTTCGCTATATGTTGGTTGCTGCTATCACGATTCTCCTTCCAATAAATCCGCTTCAGGCGCAGACGGGTGGAGAGCCTTCCGCGTCCCAGGAAGAGAAAGGCAAGGTCACCTGTCAGGACGTTCCGCCGCCAGGAAGCAGAAATTCGACACCCGTGGAGAATGCGCCTGATCAGGCAAACGCAACAAGCAAGACCTGTGAAGAGCAGGCAGCCACGAGCTGGGCTACGCCGCCGAAGGAAAGCCTGCTTAAAAAAATTCTAAGAGTTCTCTACGGACCTAATACGCCTCCCGGCCCGAACACCGACGTGGATACGAATATTTCAGCGGGAGGAGCGGCGGGAGGGTAATTCCTCCTGGGTAAGTTTGCAACTTGCAAAAACGGGATGAGATACCATGCTTCGAGGCGGGTACGTTGCAACGAGGCATCGCGAGGCGGAGGGCAGCGAAGGCTCCGGTTGGAAATTGCTACTAAAGCCATGCAATGATTAGTCGGTGGAAATTTCGGAGCACCGTCTCCCATCTTGTGCATGTTCAACAATCGAGTTATAGAGCAAAGTTGGCTGACAGCGAAAGCGCAGTACGCCGCCGCCTGCAGCGGCAGCAGAACAAATTTCCATTATTTTTATTCCTTCAGCGTCGTGACTTCATCGATCTTATTGTCCTGATCGTATGAAACCTCGTATGCCATCTCGTCGCCGCTGAAGATTGCTTCCGCAGGGGTACCGACAACCTCCCACAACCCGAATGTTGCTACATCGGCAGCGCCATGAACTAGCGCCCTGCCAGCTTTTGCTCCCGTGCTGTAGCCTTGAACGAACTTGAAAATTTCGTATTTCCTTCCGCTTCGCGTTTCTGACACGGCGGGCGCGCCAAATTCGCCAAGAAGCACGCTTCTGGGCGTTCCTACTCTGAACAAATCCACATTCTTCTTGTCCGGCTGGTCAATCGCCATGAACACGGAGCATCCGGAACTAAAAAGCAACAGCGCCGCAAAAAGAAATCTTGCCAGATGTTTGTACATCATGTCTCAAATTCTCAATGGTCGACCCCGCGTTCTGCACTCGCCAATTCCAGACTGCGTGCCTGCGATCCGGTAATAATGCAGCTTGCGGCAAAGTATAAGGCTGGGTTTGAATGGGAGTTTTTCACGGTAAGCCGAAGTTTATGTGGTCGCTTGTAAAGCGTGCCAAGCACGACATAGACCTGTTAATGCAAACCGGTGATAACGATCATATCACCGTAAATTTACCCGCTACACACTAAACCTTCCAGGATACGATAACCACTAATGAATAGTGGTTTTGCATAATATCTTGACTAACTCTTCAGTTCTATTTACCATTCCTCACGCATTTTTCACATTCCCGTAACGTTTTTTTCATGGGCACGGTGTTATTTTCGACTCGGCAAGAATTCCAAAAAAAATCACAATCAACTGAGCGATTACCATGGCGGACATAGTTTCCAAATAAGATATGAACATCTTTTGAATCTTCAAGTCTTCGCTGTTCAACTTTGATATCGGGAGTATCTATGAAGTTTCGTTTCCCCCTAAGTCTCTTGTCCTGCTGCCTGTTTCCGGCTTCTCTATATGCCCAGGCCATTGACCTTTATGTGGATACCAAGACCAAGCAGATCTATGCCGAACCGGGAGCCGACCGCGTCCGCATGGGCTCTTTCGAAAGAGTTTCGGATAAGCCAGCCACGCCAGCTCCCAGCGCAGCAACAGGTCCATTACCTCCCGGTGTACAGGTCGGTCCCAACGTGGGCCAGGGCGTTCCAATGGGGCCGGGCGCCACGATAGCAGGTGTGAAAAAGCCGGAGGGCGGCTTCGGCTTCGCAAACTGGAAGGATAAAGATCCTTTCAAATGGAATCTGAACGGCGATGGAAGCCAGTACATCAAATTCGGTTTTCTTAACCAGGTTCAATTACGGTACGAACAAAATAATCCGGGATCCCTGGTACAAGGCCAACCTGTGGATGATACAACGGATATCGGCCTACGCCGGACCCGTCTCGTCGTACAAGGGCAACTTACCGACAGGGTATATTTTTACACCCAGTACGGGATGAATAACCAGAACTTCCTGACTCAGCAGAACGGTAATCGACACATCGCCGCGTACTTTCATGACGCCTTCGGTGAACTGCGGTTGACTGAGGGAAATCAAATGACCATAGGGGGCGGGCTTGGCATGTTCAACGGCCTGTCCCGCTTCAGCGCGCCCAGCGTCAGCACCATCATGACACTGGATGTTCCGCTTCTTGCTCAATACACGACGGAACGGACATCTTCGTTCAACAGGCAATATGGCGTCTACCTTCGCGGCCAGATCAGCAAATTTCGCTATATGGTAGCCGCGAACGATTCGTTTCCGATAACAACCGATGGAATAGCGAATGACGGCGCCATCAACGCGACGGTGGCCAATTTTGCCCAGGTTGGTCATCATAAAAATTACACCGGAATGTTCTACTGGAATTTCTGGGACGTTGAACCCAACACCAACCCCTACATGCAGGGTACTTATCTCGGCAAGAAGAGCATATTGAATCTTGAAGCCGGTTTTGCCACCCAGAAAGCTGCCATGTGGACAGGCACTGAGGCTAATCCTCAGTTTCACGACATGACTCACTGGTCGGTTGCCGGTTATCTGGATGCACCGTTGGACAAGGAGAAGGAAACCGCCATATCCGCTTACGTCGGATACTTCCACATGAACTATGGGCCCAATTATCTTCGCATGAACGGAAATGGCCAGAATTCGGCTAACGGATCAGGCCCGGGCGTCAGTAGAAATGGTCCCGGCAATACTTACCCAATGTTTGGCACTGGCGACATGTGGTACGCGCAGGCGGGATATCTGTTGCCTAAAAGCTTGCTTGGGTCAAATAACGGCCAACTGCAGGTCTATACATCGATAACAAGCGCAGGCTGGGACGCACTCCACGATCAGATGAACGTCTTTGCCGGCGGCGTCAACTGGCTGCTACACGGCCATAACAGTAAAGTCACCTTTGATTACCAGAATCGGCCCATATTCCGCGCCAACTCCGCCGGCGACATCGTTAAAACTTCCAGCAGAGGACAGTTCGTATTGCAATATCAGGTTGCCTTCTAGGCGATTTTTCCCTCCTTCACTCAGCCCCAGGTGCAGCCATGATGGTTCAGGTTCGCTTGGGGTCATTCCCTCCGTATTTCTTTCTGGTACGACACCTGATGCCTAAAAATCGGATTCCGCCGATCGCTGCCTGCTCATACCCGTAATTTTACGCAGCCTGGAATAAAACCAAAGAATCCTTCCCGCCTCCGACTCGAAATTCGCCTATTCGGTTGCCTTGCCACTTCCGCTTCTCTTTTATTCTGACTCGCCCGCTTGTAATAAGTTCAATCCAGTCTAATTCCGCGAATACCTGAAGCTAGCGCAGAGAAGCCGCGCCGCCGTTGATGTCCCGCATGTCCAGATAGAAAAATCGCTCGCCTGTGTTTTATCCTGAATCCCGCAGCGGGCTGTTCATTTTTCAGCTGAGCACTATAACCGAAAAGGATTTTTATATCCTGTGAGCTTCCTTTCCGTCCAGTTGTCGGATTCTGGATTATGCATCGCGGGATTGTGAAGAAATCATAAGTGCGCTGGCGAACAGAAGCATTGTGCCAGAAGCGTAGCATTCAATCATCCTCCTCGGCTTGGCCGGAAGCCGGGTTGCCGCAAGCCGAAATCAGAGATTGAGCCCGCGGGGTGTGGCGTCGATCGCCGGTAGAGTTCGACAGGGCCTGGAATATGCAAGGCGCGCCAACCGCCCGACGGTGCAGGAAGCCTACACCGATCCGGACGTACCCCGCTGCCGCCCCACGTTACTTTTAAACAGGCCAAAAGGTACGTGGCTGGACTCACGCAGCATCATCAAGTCTTCCGCCAAGCAGATTTTCGCTTATTGGAGTCTGAAATGGATATAGCCGCCTGCTCGCTGCGCACAAAGGCAATCCCCTATCTCTCCGGGCACGGGTATCCGCTTTTTACTATTCCTGCCGCCCCGCCAAAATCTGATGGCAGTTCGAATGGAATACGACGAGCGTTGCCCAAGCCCGATACCTCCCTGCCTGGCCGGTGTCGAAACACAGGGCGCGGAAAGGTGCCGCCAGGGTGAAGATGACTGATCGCTGAAAACCAGGACAGATGCAAAATTCGTAAAGCAGACAGCACCGCGGGAGACGGTTGAGATTACAGGTCGGCTATCGGCCAGGATGAAGGCGGAAGATGGAAAATACGGAAGCATTCGGGCATCCCGGTATAGCGCCCAACTGGACCTCCAGCGCGAAACAGGGAATCGGTACATCGTTATCGGCGGCATCCCCCGTCTGGTTTACCCTCGGCCATGGAATTCTTAATGAAATATATTTTCCGAGCGTGGATACGGCCAATACACGTGATGCGCAGTACCTCGTCGCGGACGAGAATAGTTTCATGCATGAAGAGAAGCGTCACATGAAACATAGCGTCGAATGTTCAGACCCACGGTCATTGGCCTACCGTCAAATCAACGTGGATCCTCATGGCCGCTATCGCTTTGTCAAAGAGACGATCAGTGATCCCGATGCGCCGGTCGTGCTGGTGCACACGCGTTTTGAAGCCTTATGCCCGGAAGCGGATGACTATCGGATCTATACGCTGGTAGCCCCGCACATTGGTAATCAGGGAATGGGGAATACGGCGCAGCACATTTTGGTCGATGGCCGGGATTGCCTGATCGCGGAGCGTGCAGGGAAAGCGCTTGCCGTCATCGCCTCGATTCCGTTCCTGAAATGCTCATGTGGTTTTGTCGGCGCGAGCGATGGCTGGACCGATCTGAATTTCAATTTCCGCATGGACTGGGAATTTGCTTCCGCCACTGACGGCAACGTAGCACTGATGAGTGAACTCGATACGCGGCACGGCCATGAATGGGTGCTTGCGATCGGCTTTGGCGCATCGGGCGAGGACGCGGCGCACGCCGCCATAAAATCTCTTGCCCGCGGCTGGAAGCACGCGCATAAGCGATATTCAAGCGCCTGGCATACATACTGCGATAGCCTGATCGACCTCAGCGCGCTGAGCGCCGACAGTGGACGTACATACTATACCAGCGCAATGCTCATACGCGCGCATGAAGATCGCCTGCATCCCGGCGCGATATGTGCCTCATTGTCCATCCCCTGGGGACAAATCCATGGCGACCAGGACGTAGGCGGTTATCACCTGGTATGGCCGCGCGACCTGGTTCAGGCCGCTACCGCGGCGCTGGCGGCGGGCGATGTCGAGTTGGCGGTGCGTGTGGTCCGCTATCTGGCGTCTATACAATCGGATGATGGCGGCATGCCCCAGAATTGCTGGGTGGATGGCCGCCCGCATTGGCGCGGCATCCAACTGGACGAAGTGGCGTTCCCCATCATGCTCGCCTGGCATTTGCACAACAAGGGGCTTGGCGGGTTCGATCCCTGGCCCATGGTAAAAGCGGGGGCGGCATATATTATAAAACGGGGTCCGAGTTCTCCCCAGGAGCGTTGGGAAGAAGACGCGGGCATTTCCCCCTCGAGCCTTTCAACGTTAATTTCCGCGTTGGTTTGTACCGCCGACATTGCAGCAAAGCGCGGTGACGGACAAGTAGCGAAACTCTGCCTGGAGACTGCGGATTACTGGGCCGCCAACGTCGAGCGCTGGACTTATACCACCTGTGGATCGCTTCTCCAGGATAATCCGGAATATTACGTTCGCATCAGCTCTACGAACAAAAAAAAGAAATCGGGGGTCCAGGACCCCGATATCGGCTATGTGCAGATCAAGAATCTGCCCCCCGGCGAGACCAGGCGTTACCCGTCTCGCGACGTTGTCGGGGGCGGCTTCCTCGGGCTGGTCCGCTACGGGATACGCCGACCCGGCGACGAACACATCCTGAAAACCCTGGCTGTTTATGATCGCGTGCTAAAGGTCGATACGCCGTACGGGCCGGGCTGGCACCGATATAACCATGATGGTTACGGGCAAAAGACAGATGGCGACCCTTTTGATTCCACCGGTGTCGGACGGCTCTGGCCGTTGCTGACCGGTGAGCGCGGCCATTTCGAACTTGCCGCCGGACACTCCGCATATCCCTATATCAGGGCGATGGAAAGCTTTGCGAGCACCTGCTGCCTGATACCGGAACAGGTGTGGGACACCGCCGATATTCCTGAGAAACATATGCTCATCGGGCGCCCGACCGGCTCGGCGTTGCCGCTCGTATGGTCTCACGCGGAATACATCAAGCTGGTGCGGTCGGCACAGGATGGCGCGATTTTCGATTTGATAGCGCCCGTGCACAAGCGCTACGTGAACGATGGCGTGACCACCGGCATGCAGGTATGGACATTCAAGCAGAGGCTGCTTGAATTTGATCCCGGACGACCCTTGCGTATCGAAGTTTATGCCTCAGGGCGCTTGCACTGGAGCGCGGACAACTGGATGACTTCCCAGGATACCGCGCTATCGGATGCCAGCCTGGGCGTTTATGTGCACGACTTCGGGGAAGGGCAGTTAAACCATACCATCGCGCTCAAGTTTACGTTTTATTGGAATCATGCGGAACATTGGGAAGGGCAGGATTTCAGCATAGCCACTAATAAAAGCATGACGGAGCCGCAACATGACAGGCATGGACTCAGCTCGGAAGGCGATCCTGATCGAACGGAGATATTTGAACCCGGCCTGGACTGAACGATCTTGTAAAAAAATGGGCCTATGCAGGATAAACCGAGTATCGAACCGCGTTCCGACAAGCCTTATCGTCATCATGGAGAACAATCATTTTTTAATTGCCTAGCCGGAAAATGAAAATTATCAAGCCGGGATTTTATTTTCATGCAGCCTCAAAACAGGCATCAGACCTGGCGGCACGGGTGGTCGTCATATCCGCCACAGTGGCAATACTGGCACCCGCGGCGAATGCAGCGGACGCACCGCTAAATTATTTCCTGCACAGTTATGGGCCCGCGTCCAGACCGACAATGCATCTCGGATGGGTGCTCGCCGGGCTATCGGTACTAGTGTTCTCCATTATCACGCTATTGCTGCTGGCAGCTTTGCTTCGCAGACGTCCCGCCATGAACCCGCGCACAATCGGCCGTGAAGGCGAAGGGCTGCGGTGGATATATATCGGAACGGGAATTTCCACCTGCATATTGTTTGGCCTGGTTATTTACTCCCTGATGGTGCTGAACGCGGTCGCCAAGCCGGCGCAAAGCCCAACCATTACGCTGACCGTTACGGGATATGACTGGTGGTGGAAAATCGAGTATGACCATGATGATCCATTGCAGCGCTTCATCACTGCCAATGAGCTGCATGTTCCGGTCGGCCAGCCTGTCCTGATCAAGCTGAAAAGTGCCGACGTCATCCATGCGTTCTGGGTACCGAAGCTCGCCGGCAAAACACAGATGATCCCGGGACTCACGAATCAGCAATGGATCCAGGCCGATGTGCCGGGCATATATACCGGGCAATGTGTCCAGTTTTGCGGCGCCGGTCATGCTCACATGGGTTTCGAGATCGTTGCGGAAAGCGCCCGCGATTTTGAAAGATGGCAGAACGCCCAGCGGCAAACCGTTTCACTTGCTCCGATGACGGATGAAAATCCGGGACACAAACTGTTCATGGATCGTTGCGCCGGTTGCCACACGATTCGGGGAACCAATGCCAGCGGCCGGCATGCGCCCGATCTGACTCACTTGAACTCACGACGCCGGCTTGCAGCTGGACTATTAACGAACTCGCCTGAACATCTGATGAACTGGGTCGTCAACGCCCAACAACTCAAGCCGGGGTCACGCATGCCCAGCATTGCGTTATCGGAATCCGAAAAGTCCGCGCTGGCGTTATTTTTATCGGAATTGGATTAAGAATGTATGGCTACCTCTGACATCACGCATAACCCAGCGGACAACAGTATCCACGGCGTCCATTCAGGCGATGACCGCCTGAACCGCGTGCCTGATTTTGGCCGCGCGCCGATTGGTTCGGCTGCCGAGGCGCACCTCGCCCATACCTGGGAATCGGCCCCCGGTTGGCGCGGCTCGCTCTCCACGGTCGATCATAAAACGATCGGCCTGCGGTATATCGTCACGGCGTTTGTTTTCCTTCTGATCGGCGGCGTCGAAGCCCTGATCATGCGCGTGCAGCTCTCCGGACCGGGCCTTACGCTGTTGACGCCGGAACAATACAGCCAATTGTTCACGATGCACGGCGTGACGATGATCTTCCTGTATGCCTTGCCGATATTGTCGGGATTTTCCAATTATCTCTGGCCGTTACTGCTGGGCTCGCGTGACATGGCATTTCCCCGCTTGAATGCACTCTCTTACTGGGTCTTCCTGTTTGCCGGCATATTCATGTATGCGAGCTTCCCTATCGGCCAGGCGCCGAACGCCGGCTGGTTCAACTACGTTCCTTTCGCGGGCCCCATCTATAACACCGGCCCCAATATCGATGTCTTCGCGCTCGGCATGGTGCTGCTGGGAATATCGACGACTGTCGGATCGGTCAATTTTGTGGTTACGCTATTCCGGATGCGGGCGCCGGGCATGACAATCAATCGCGTACCGATCCTGGTCTGGGGCACGCTCACCGCATCCGTAGCCAACCTGCTGGTCATCCCCGCGGTCAGCCTCGCGTTTTTTCTTCTGTGGCTGGACCGCCAGATCGGCACCTACTTCTTCGACGTGGTCAATGGCGGTAAGCCGCTGCTGTGGCAGCACCTCTTCTGGATTTTCGGCCATCCGTGGGTTTACGCGATTGTGCTTCCGGCGATGGGCATCGTTTCGGACGCATTGCCCACGTTTTGCCGCCGCCCCCTGGTGGGTTACGCAGCGATGGCCCTTGCCACCATGGCGACCATGCTGCTTGGATTCGAGGTATGGATCCATCATATGTTCGCCACCGGTTTGCCGACGGTGGCCCTATCGATTTTCGGTGCCGCCAGCATGGTCATTTCAATTCCGAGCTCAGTCGCGGTGTTTTCATGGATTGCAACCATCTGGCTCGGAAGGCCGGTGTTCAAGACGCCGTTTCTGTTCTTTGCCGGATTTGTCCTTCTGTTTGTCATCGGCGGCTTATCGGGTGTGATGACGGCAGCCGTATCGCTCGATTGGCAGCTTAACGAAACTTACTTCATCGTCGCACATTTGCATTATGTGCTGCTGGGAATCAACGTGTTCCCGGTCATCGGCGGCATCTACTACTGGTTTCCCAAATTCACCGGCCGCATGATGGATGAAAAGATGGGCAAATGGAGTTTTTGGGTCATGTTCATCGGTTTCAACGTAGGGTTTTTTCCGATGCACATATCGGGTCTGCTGGGCATGCCGCGCCGTATCTACACCTATTCATCGCGGATGGGTTGGGATACGGTCAATATGATCACCTCCATCGGGTCTTTCGTATTTGCGCTTGGTGTCCTGATTTTTCTTGTCAATGTCGCGATCAGCCTCAAGCGTGGCGCTCGGGCAGGCCCAAACCCATGGGATGCCGCCTCGCTGGAATGGTCCATCCCTTCGCCGCCCCCCGCCTATAACTTTGCCGTCATTCCCGTTGTCGCAAGCCGGCATCCGCTATGGGAGGGCAGGCTCGACGAAAACGGGGAAAGCGGGAATCGTTCGAGCCTGGAAGAAGGCTACCTGCTGATGGAAGGCCGGGAAACGATGGGCACTTCTCCGATCGATGCGGTACCGGAGATCATCCTGAAGATGCCCGATGACTCCTATGCACCCTTCTTTGTCGGGTTGTTCGTTTCACTGGTGTTCGTTGGCATGCTGCTTCACTGGTGGAATTTCACCGGGCTGATGATTATATTGACCATTGCCGCGCTTATCGTCTGGATGTGGCCCAGAAAAGCGCTTGCTCAACGCTTGCCTGATGCACCACGGCGGGAAGCCCATGGTTAACGCCGATCAATTGCTGGTACAGCCACTGCCCGTAGGGAGCAAGGGCAAACTATCGGGTGGGTGGTGGGGCGTTCTGGCGCTGATCGTAACGGAGGGATCGCTATTTGGATATCTTCTGTTTACTTACTTCTATCTTGCGTCCCAAGCCGAACACCATTGGCCGCCGACAGGTTTGCCCGACTTGCTCCTGCCCAGCATAAATACGGCGATTTTGCTTCTGAGCAGTGTCTGCGTTTGGGCAAGCGAACGCTGCATCCGGAAAAAACAGATCCAGTGGGCCATGGCGGCGATGGCGCTCGCAATCGTGCTGGGTGCCTGTTTCGTCGGAATTCAGCTCAATGAATGGGATAAAAAAACGTATGGCATGACTTCGGATCTGTATGGATCGCTGTATTTCACGATCACGGGCTTTCACCTGCTTCACGTCGTCATCGGACTGGCCATCCTGTTGCTCCTGCTGGTGTGGATATCGTTCAGCTACTTTAACGAGAAACGCCATGTCGCCGTCACTATCGGCGGGGTGTACTGGCACTTTGTCGATGTTGTCTGGCTGTTCGTTTTCACTACCCTTTACCTGGTTCCTTACCTCTGAAATTCAAATGAGCTTTACCGGCAAACAGGACATAGCGAAAGAACATCGTGCTCCTACTCATGATTCGGTGAGTACATATAGAATATTGCTGGCACTTTTTGGTGCGCCAACGTTCTGGGTAGGCCAGATGTCTTTAAGCGAACCGCTTGCCGCCTATACTTGCTATCCGCATCAGGTTCCGCTGTCCGCCCCGTTGCTGGCCGACTTGTCGGTAATTCTGGCAATGATCAGCCTGATTTGCCTGGCGGGTGGCTTGATTTCGGGCTATGTCGCGTGGAATCTATGGCGACGGGCAAGTCATCGGCCAAGCGTGTCAGGAGCAGGAGAACATGCCTTCGAAGCAGATGGAGGGCAGACACGCTTTCTGGCAAGGCTGGGGACAATGTCGAGTTTCGTGTTTATCGTCGCAATTTTGTTTACCGCGTGCGCTGTTTTATTGGTACCGCCGTGCAGTGCGTGGATTTAACAGGGATGAAGATATCAGGAACGGCACTCAGGGATTGGACAAACCGGGCTTTAGCTGCAGGCCGTTCATGGGTTGCATCGGTTGCCGTGGGGGGGATGATTGTCGCAAACGCCCAGGCTGCCGATCCCGAAACCATCGCCCTTGGCGAATATCTTGCCAAGGTGGCTGATTGCGCCAGTTGCCATACAGCCGGGCCGCATCACCCCCCTTTTGCCGGCGGCCTGCCGATCAATTCGCCTTTCGGGGTTATTTATTCAACGAATATCACACCAGATCCAGCCACAGGCATTGGCAGATACAGTTACGCCGATTTTAGCCGTGCCGTTCGCGAAGGCATCGCCAAGGACGGCAGACGCCTCTATCCGGCTATGCCTTATGCCTCGTTCGCAGCAGCGACGGACAACGATATGCAGGCGTTATATGCTTATTTCATGCAAGAAGTGAAACCGGTTCATCACACGCCCCCCCAAACCAGACTCGTTTTCCCCTTCAGCCAGCGCTGGGGCCTGATGTTCTGGAGCGCGGCATTCGCCAATCGGAAGACATACCAGCCACGCACCGACCGCGATACGCAGTGGAACCGCGGCGCTTACCTCGTGCAAACTTTTGGTCATTGTGGCGCCTGCCATACGCCCCGTGGCCTGGCTTTCCAGGAAAAAGGATATTCGGAATCATCGCCGGACTACTTGAGCGGCGCAGTGATAGATAACTGGTTTGCCGGAAACCTGACTGGAACAGATGCATCGGGTCTGGGCAGATGGTCCGAAGCGGAACTTTCCACGTTCCTGGAAACAGGCCATAACAGACATAGTGTCGCCTTTGGCAGCATGATCACCGTTATCGAAAACAGTACTCAGCATTTACATAAAGCTGATCTGGATGCCATTGCGCACTATCTTAAATCCCTGCCGGGGAAGAAGGAAAAAACATCCTACAACCCCCCCGCCATGCAAGGCCGACTCGTGCTGACAGGGGCTGTTGCAAACCAATTCGAACGCCCGGGCGCGGGCCTCTACTCTGGATTTTGCGCTAAATGCCACCAGAGTAATGGCACAGGCAAGTCCCCGCAAATTCCGCGGCTTGGCGGCAACGCGATGGTTCTCTCCGAAAATGCGTCCTCCCTCGTTCGCCTCATACTGGAAGGAGGAAAAGCGCCGCTGACGAAAAACGGGCCGAAACCAAAAAAAATGCCAGCTTATGAAAAAAAGTTTTCCGACCGCGAGATAGCGGATGTCCTTACCTTCGTACGTAATAGCTGGGGGAACGCGGCACCTGCAGTGACGCCGCGCGATGTATCTCTATTGCGAAAAGCGCTGCACGACGATCGGCTCCCGCAATCGGCACCGTGACCGGGTTCCATCGCTTTTTCGATGGACGCAACGCGAATGACATGGGTACCTAGCGGGCTGCCGGATACAACCATTTTTTGGCGTATTCCGAGGGGAACTGCAGTTAGGACTTAGGACCCGTAATATATAAGAAAAATATTATGATAATAATCAAAACACGTGACTTTTATTTATAGTAATACTGAGTACAATTATGAAGCTTCTTCATGCATTGTGCATCAGGGTTCCACCTAAAAACCAGAGTTTCCCTAATGTTCCAATGTCATGGACCGCATCAGGATGGAGCGGCTTTCACTTCATCCATTTCATTGGAGTCTGCCTGTCATGCAAAAAGAAATAAGGAAGTTTGTAGTGGCTATATCCACGCTGGGCCTGCTAGCGAGCTGCTCGGAGACCGGTGTAATCGAAGCAAAAAAGGAAGACGCGAGTGTGTCCGCACAAAATATCAGGCCTTTTGTCGATCACGACGGCCTCGCCAGGCGGTACGAAAACCGGGCCAGGAAACTGCTGGAAATAGCAGCGGAACACGAGAAACGGCTCCAGCATTACAAGGACAAAAGCTACCTCTATGGGAGACACGAGCAGGATTCACACGCGCATGCCATCGCCATAGTGCAAAAATACAAGCTTGCGGCAGAGAAAGCCGCCGAATCTGCTTTTCACCACAGGATGGTGTCGCAACTTGCGAAACGCGATTATATTGCTTCGAGCGCGCCACATTGATTTGGATTCCCCCAAGAACTCAGCGGTGAACCCGGCTGGAACTGGATGCACCGCCCACCGTTTCAGCAAAATTTGAATAGTGCTTGGAATGAACAATGAGCGGCGATTCCATGTTTTTGCGCAGCTCCCTGCCGTATTCGTCAATTATATTTCTTCTAAATGCCGCTACATATTGAAACACCGCTAATTGAATCCCATTTGATCAGCCATAAAGTGGGTCAATCCATTTGGTTGAAAATGGAGTCCGCCCAACCATCCGGTTCTTTCAAAACCCGAGGAATCGGCTATGCATGCGAAGAATATTTAAAACGAGGAGCAAAACGCTTCATTGCGTCATCGGGCGGGAATGCGGGGCTGGCAGTTGCTTTTGCTGGACGGCGCCTTTCGGTACCTGTAATCATCGTGGTACCTGAGACAGCTTCAAAGCGGGCGGTGAATTTGATGTGTTTAGAGAATGCGGAAGTTATAGTCCAGGGGAAGTCTTTGGACGAAGCGCACCGATTTGCACTGTCACTCATGCAACCCGCCGATGCATATATACATCCTTTCGATGACCCGCTGATTTGGAGAGGTCATGCCAGTCTAATTGATGAAATATTCCGTACTGGTCTGAAGCCTGACGCAATCGTTCTGTCAGTCGGCGGTGGCGGCCTCCTTTGCGGTGTCATAGAGGGATTGAAGCGGAATGGAGGGGCCGACGTGCCCGTCATCGCTGTTGAAACTGAAGGTGCGGACTCCTATGGGAAATCCTTAAACGCGGGATTCCTTGTCGAGCTTGCAAACATATCGAGTATTGCGACGACGTTAGGAGCGCGCATGGTTTGTGCACAAGCATTGGCATACTCAAAAAATCACCGAATCGAAAGCGTTGTGTTGCCGGACCAGATGGCCGTGTCTGCTTCTTTGCAGTTTTTGCAAGATCATGGAATTGTTGTTGAGCCTGCTTGCGGCGTTGCGCTCGCTGCGGTGTACGAAAAAGTTGCAGCGTTATCAGGATATAAAACGGTATTGGTTATCGTATGCGGCGGCGTTGGTTCTACCGCTGATGACTTAGTCGAGTTGGCACGTGTGGAATGTGACGTAGCAAAATATTAAGTATTCAGTGTGCCTCATTTCCAGGAGGACAAGGTAGAAAACGTTTGCTAAGAACAATTAATTTATTTTCCTGTTTTACCCTTGATAACGTATTTTATCATGAGTAAAACCAACCCATGAATTCCCTCAAGGATTCACGGATTTACGCGCTCCCCAATCAACATGGGGCGAGGGGCTTCAGCCTCCCCTGCAGCGGCTACATTCTTTGCGCTGTCGTGGGTGATGTTTCACTGGCTGTTGTCGACGTGCCGAAATAGACCGTACCGTCAGTGTTTTTGCGGCATCAATTCCCCACGCACCACAATCAAAATACCAATCGCGCTCATCATCGCGCCATGAATCCATAGAATTATTCCGCCGATTTGCTGGTCGGCTATGGCGCCCAACCCTCCGATCGCACGGCCGCAAATCGTGTATATCGGGTAGAGTTCGCTGGAAGCGAAGAATATTATTGCACCAATCACGATTTGTGGCGGAATGACTGCGAGCATCATGGCAATCCGCGAACCCGGCGATAGCCGGACCGAAAATACGGGCTCGTGATGGAGAACGATGCCCCAGAAGAATAAACCGTTTATAAACATGCTCCAGTTCATCAGGCGATACAAACGCCAGTCGATCATTGCGGTAAAGTGGACGGAAGGCAATAACCAGAAACCGATGAGTCCGCAGAACAGGGTGACGGCCACGATGGGATTACACAAGGCAGACAAGAGATATTGAACCGGCTTCCACTCCGCGATGAGACGGCACGCTCGCTGCCCAGCCTCGGGCATGCCCGCCCGGAGCGTAGCCACAGGGCTGCTCAACACGATGAGAAACGGCCCAAGGTGATGCAATACCAGATGCTGAAGCCGATGAATGAAGAATTGATGCTCGGCGTAATAATCGAACTGGGTGTGAGAAACCAGATAGGTAAAGGCAACTCCCGTCCAGAAATATAGTTTCTGTTGAAATCGTGGATTGCTTCTGGCGCAACCTCTCAAAAACAGCACCGCCACAGCAACCGTGGCAATAAAAACGGGCGCTGACTCTTCCCAAGGGGTGAACCAATACAACAAATCCATTACCGGACAGGTTCCAAAGGTGGCGTTCGGCGCACTCTCGCAATAAAACCGGGCCTTATTCCAGCGTCCGTCTTATTTCAAGTGCGTACAGTTATTTGGCGTTATCTGGTTCGGGTCTTTACCTAATGAGCTGTTTCAAGCAAGCGTCGCAAGTCTTGCGCCAAGTGCGCGTCGGAGTCGGCGGACGTAGCCAGCAGGCGCGCTCGACCTTGTAAATCAAAAATATACACCGCATCGCCATGATCGATATCGCCGGCTTCGCCAATCTTTGAACGAGGACGATAGGCGGCTCGATATTGTTTCGTAAGCCGTTCGATATCGCTTGTGGTCCCGGTGAGTCCGATTGCACGGTCAGGATCGAATTGCGTGACATAACGGTGGAGGACTTGCGGCGTATCGCGGCCTGGATCAAGTGTGACAAACAGGATGCGTATCCGGTTCGCATCGTTTCCCAACAACTGCAATACGCGCGCGAGACGAGCCATTGAAACGGGACACTCGGAATCACAATTCGTAAACCCGAAATACATCAATAATAAATGCCCTTCATAGGCCGTGGACGTTACAAGCCTGCCGGTATCGGTCGTCAGGGAAAAATTCAGGTCCGGGAGATGGCCGGTGACCTCTTCCACATGCCAGGATTTCTGGGAAATGCATGCGCACAGGGCAAATGCGGCAAACGCTGTCATCAGCGCCAAAATAAACCGGCCTGATACGGAGCGTCCCTTTCTGATTACATCCTTGCTCATCGATAATTTTTCTGCGAATCATTCATGACGGAGTTCGCGCGTCTGTTTCAATATAGCATTCAATGTCGCTATTGCACGAATCGAGGAAACCCTTTATATTTCTCGAATGAAGCACACAAACTACATTTCCCCGCTCCGCCTTTTACACCGCCCGCAGCTTCTCGCACGACCGCTGCTGCGCCCCGCGCGCTAATATTATTTCCCCTCTCTAGTTTTTATCCTGCAGAATCGATTCCTGGATTCTGTATCGCAGTTCAAGTATGCTTTCAAAAACGGAGAAGTCATTGAAAGATCACTTAATTATTTTTGACACCACGTTGCGCGATGGTGAGCAGAGTCCTGGTGCATCCATGACCAGAGAGGAAAAAGTGCGTATCGCACGGCAACTGGAGCGCATGCGTGTGGATGTGATTGAAGCAGGCTTCCCGGCCGCGTCCAACGGTGACTTCGAGGCGGTAAAGGCGGTAGCGGATTCGATCAAGGACAGCATTGTCTGTGGCCTCGCCCGCGCAACCGAAGCCGATATCGACCGCGCTAGCGAAGCTTTGCGGGGTGCGAGTTCGGCACGTATTCATACTTTTATTGCCACCTCACCCATCCATATGGAGAAGAAACTGCGCATGTCTCCAGACCAGGTGGTGGCGCAGGCGGTAAAAGCAGTGAAACGGGCGCGTCAATATACAGATGATGTGGAATTCTCACCCGAAGATGCAGGTCGCTCGGATATCGCATTCCTCTGCCGTATTCTGGAGGCGGTTATTGATGCGGGTGCCACCACCGTGAATATACCCGACACCGTGGGCTACACGATGCCGGAGCAATTCGGAAAACTCATTCATACGCTGCGCGAGCGTATACCCAATTCCGATAAGGTGGTGTTTTCGGTGCATTGCCATAACGACCTCGGGTTGGCGGTAGCAAATTCCTTGTCGGCGGTCATGAACGGGGCGCGACAGGTTGAATGCACTGTAAATGGCCTGGGTGAGCGTGCCGGCAACGCTTCACTGGAGGAAATCGTGATGGCGGTACGGACTCGCCAGGATTTTTTCCCCTGCGATACACGGATAGATACGGTTCATATCGTACCCGCAAGCAAACTGGTATCAGGCATTACCGGTTTTCCGGTTCAACCGAACAAGGCCATCGTCGGCGCCAACGCGTTTGCTCATGAATCCGGCATACATCAGGACGGTGTGCTCAAGCACCGCGAAACGTACGAAATCATGCGGGCTGAGGATGTGGGCTGGGGCGCCAACAAATTGCTGCTGGGCAAGCATTCCGGACGCAACGCCTTTCGCAGCCGTTTGGCGGAGCTCGGGATCGAATTGGAATCAGAAGAGGTGCTCAACGCCACATTCATGCGTTTCAAGGAATTAGCGGACAAGAAGCACGACATCTTTGACGAAGATCTGCATGCGCTGGTTTCGGATGACGCCATGACCTTGCATGAACACTATAAGCTTCTGTCGCTCACGGCCCATAGTGAAACGGGAGAAACGCCCCATGCGAGTATCGTGATTGCAGAAGAAGGCAGGGAATCACGTGCCGAGTCGGGCGGAAGCGGTCCGGTCGACGCCACTTTCCGGGCAATTGAAAAAATCCTGGCCAGTGGCGCCGAGCTGCAGCTATTCTCCGTTAATGCCATAACGAGCGGTACCGATTCGCAAGGGGAGGTCACGGTACGATTGCAGAAATCCGGCCGCATCGTCAATGGCAACGGCGCAGATACGGATATTGTCGTGGCCTCTGCCAAAGCCTATCTCAGTGCACTCAACAAACTTCACAGCAAGCTCGAGCGGGCTCACCCGCAAGTGTAATCGAGGACTAAAAGGCAGCATCATGGATCAGATGCTAGATCGGTTGTCTTGCTTCAAAAGCGTAGGATACGCATTGAGTTTTTCTCTCAATCCTGTCCACCAGTCTCACAACGACTCATGAAATCCTCGCGGCCGCTGGATTTCATACGCTATGTTCTTGTGCGTTTTTTTCAACATAACTGCACGCAGGTCGCCGCCAGCCTCACCTTTACGACACTGCTCTCATTGGTGCCGTTGATCGCCATTGCACTGTCTGTCGTAGCGGCATTTCCCGCTTTTGGAGAAATGTCGGACCAGATAAAGACATTTATCCTCACCACCATGATGCCGGAAGCGGCAAATAAGGTTATTGCAGTATATATGCAACAGTTCGCCGATAATGCGGTAAAGCTTACCGCCATCGGCACCGCTTTTCTGGGCGTAACAGCACTTGCCCTCATGTTGACGATCGATAAAGCGTTGAATGCCATCTGGCGCGTGACGCGGTTGCGTCCACTCTTGCATCGACTGCTCATCTATTGGGCTGTGCTGACCATCGGCCCGTTATTGATAGGCGCAAGCTTGTCGCTTACTTCCTGGCTGATCGGGATATCCATGGGCCTGACCCGGGATATTCCAGGCATTGATGTCGCGCTTCTGCAATTAGGGCCGCTAATGCTGACAAGCATTGCATTTTCCGTTCCCTATCTTATCGTGCCTAATCGTCAAATTTCGTGGCGCCATGCCGCAGCCGGCGGCTTGGCCGCGGCGGTGGGATTTGAGATAATGAAACAGGGGTTCGCTTTTTACATCACCCGGTTTCCCACTTATCAGGCAGTATATGGGGCATTCGCCACTATACCTATATTTCTGATGTGGATTTATCTCTCATGGCTGATGGTGTTGCTCGGCGCTGTGATTGCCGCTTCCCTGTCGAGCTGGCGTTTTGGCGATTGGCAGCATGACCCGACAGCACAGGGTAAGCAGTTCCTGGATGCATTACGCCTGTTGCAGGTATTGGGCGAAGCGCTCAGGAAAGGCACAGTTGAAACCTATTCCAGTTTGCAACAACATCTAAAACTGAATCTGGAAGAAATGGAGCCGCTACTGGCGCTGCTGAGCCAAGCGAATCTGGTTCAGCAGGTAAAAACAGGAGGGTGGGTTCAAATAATCGACCCCGAGCAGGTTACGGTGGCCGATATTTATCGCCTCTTTACATTTCGCCCCGAGGCGCTGCAGTCGGCAGCGGCAGGTAATTTAGAGCTGGAGCGTCTGCTGGAGGACATCACGATGGGTATGAACGAGAAAATGAATATATCGCTAGCGCAACTTTTTGCGCCAAAACCCGATAATGAAGAGCATGTTTTCGCGTGACTATTCTTTATAAAAACAGGTTAAGCAAGAAATGATTCGCCGCCTTTCTCTCGCGCTGTCCCTGTTGCTGTGCCTGTTGATTTCGCTGCCGGTTAGCGCACAAGCAGTTAACGCCCAGACAACGGGCTTTACGTTCACGGACCATACAGGAAAAAAGCTCACGCTCTCCGACTATAAGGGCAAGTGGGTACTGATAAACTTCTGGGCGACATGGTGCCCGCCATGCCTGAAAGAAATTCCGGATCTCGTGTCTCTCTATGAGAGCCGAAAAAAGGATGTCATGATAATCGGCGTAGCAATGGATTATCGCGATCCGAAAACTGTGTTGAAATTCGTAAAATCCCTGTCCATTTCCTATCCAATCGTACTTGGCGACAGGAAAATTGCCGCGCAAATCGGTCCGGTATCCATGCTGCCCACCACATACTTGTTTAATCCGGACGGCAAGCCGGCAGCCTATAAGGTAGGGTTGATTTCCCGCGAAGACCTGGAAGAATTCATGCGGGAAGATTCCCGTGATGCAAAGGGTGTACGTTCTGAAAAGGCACCAAACCGAAAAGGCAGGTAATTCCTGCGCTTAATCCTTATGCCTGAAAGTTATCCGACCGCCACGCAATCGTTGAACCTGAACCAAGCAACTGGGTAACGGCAAACGTAGGTGAAAGCGAGCGGAGGATGCTCACATCACGTTCCACCTATTTGTAATTTTAAAAAATCACTCACGTCCGTCAGCGGGACAACCTGCGGTTTTTCATCCCGCCGTCCTTGATACTCGATATTTCCGGCCTTCAAGCCCCGGTCGCCGATGACAATGCGATGCGGAATACCAATCAACTCCATGTCCGCAAACATCACGCCAGGCCGTTCATCACGGTCATCAAGCAGAACTTCGATGCCGGCGCTGAGCATGTCGGCATATAACTTCTCTGTTTCCATCCTGACCTGTGCGTTTTTCTTAAAGCCAATCGGTATGATGACGACCTGGAATGGCGCGATCGCCGCCGGAAAAATAATACCGCGCTCATCATGGCTCTGCTCGATGGCCGCCGCCACGATACGCGATACGCCTATTCCGTAGCATCCCATTTCCATCGGCCGGGCTTGCCCGGATTCTTCAAGATAGGTGGCTTTCATCGCTTCGGAATACTTGGTATGTAATTTGAAAATATGTCCCACCTCTATGCCGCGGCAGATATCGAGCGTTCCCAGTCCATCCGGCGAGGGGTCGCCGGCAACCACGTTGCGGATGTCGAAAATGTGGTCAGGCTCTTGCACATCCCGGCCGAAATTAACATTAACCAGATGGTAGTCCTCTTCATTCGCGCCGCAGACGAAATCGCTCATTGCAACTACCGCACGGTCCGCGATAAGCGGAAGGCGCAGGCCGACCGGCCCTATGTAGCCCGGAAGACACCCGGTGTGTGTGCGGATTTCTTCTTCGTTAGCCAACCTGAAATCGGAAAGGAAAGGAATTTTGCGAGCTTTAGTCTCATTGAGATGATGGTCGCCGCGCAGCAGCAATAGATACATTTTTCCATCTGCTACGACCGCCAGTGTTTTTACGGTCTGTTCGACAGGAACGTCCAGCGCTGCCGCGACCTCTTCGCAGGTTTTTTTTGACGTTGTTTCGACTTTCCGCATCAAACCGTTGGCAATCCCGCGGGACTTTACCGGCTGCAGCAACTCGGCCATTTCAATGTTGGCGGCGTAATCCGAATTCGGGCAGAAAGCGATAGCGTCTTCACCCGAATCCGCCAGAACATGAAACTCATGCGAACCCCTCCCTCCTATCGGCCCTGGATCCGCGGTTACGGCGCGAAACCTCAATCCCAGACGGTTGAATATTCGGCAATAGGCATCATGCATTGCGCAATAGGTTTGCTCCAGGCTATCAACACCGGCGTGAAACGAATAAGCATCTTTCATGACGAATTCGCGCGCGCGCATGACGCCGAAGCGGGGCCGGATCTCGTCGCGAAATTTAGTCTGAATCTGGTAGAAAACGATCGGCAACTGACGATAACTTTTGATTTCCCGCCGCGCTATGTCGGTAACGACTTCTTCGTGCGTAGGGCCAAAGCAGAAGTCGCGCTGATGCCTGTCCTTGATTTTCAACATCTGCGGGCCGAATACATCCCAGCGCCCGGTTTCTCGCCATAATTCGGCAGGCTGAACCGCTGGCATCAGAAGTTCCAGTGCACCATTCGACTCCATTTCCTCCCGTACAATATTTTCAACCTTGCGCAAGATTTTAAGACCCAGTGGCATCCAGGTGTAGAGTCCGCTCCCGAGGCGTTTGATGAGGCCGGCGCGCAGCATCAGCTTGTGGCTGACCAGTTCTGCTTCGGCAGGCGCTTCTTTCAGCGTGGAAATGAAAAAACTTGATAAACGCATACAAGGTCCGTCGTGACGATCGATACGCAATTCTACCCTGAAAAACGGTGGCGTATTTATCCGATCAGCATGTATCCGGATTTTATCGAGGAAATCGGACACATGATAAAAAGGGTGGCGCGATCTCTTCCCGAAAGAGGCCATTCGACCCCTTGCTACGCCAACTGATATCCCGCTGGACTGCCTTTATTACACAATGTGATTGCACTGAACCAGCATACCGTCACCCGTGCGTTGACAGGCGCTTCTAAAATTCAGCCGGGATGGAATGTGGCCGTTGAATGGCTTATCTCCCCATTCTCCGCATGGAGATAACGCGACAGATTGCCAGTTACGGGTCCCGAATAGTTTATTTGTACCTTACTTGTTTTATTAAACTCTGCACGGCTTTCAATCTGGGACAAAGTATGGAAAAATCGAAGCCTATTGTAATGGATCAAACGGGTGAATCGCATGATCGACCGCAACGGATATCGCTCGAATGTCGGTATCATTTTACTGAACTCGAAAAACGAAGTATTTTGGGGTAAACGCATCAAGCAGGATTCCTGGCAATTTCCCCAGGGTGGCATCAAACCGGGCGAGAGCCCGGAACAGGCAATGTATCGGGAATTGACCGAAGAAGTAGGTTTGCACCCCTGGCATGTGGAAATCATCGGTCGTACGCGCCATTGGTTGCGCTACGAGGTGCCTGATCAATGGATAAGGCGCGATTGGCGGGGAAACTATAAAGGACAAAAACAAATCTGGTATCTATTGCGTCTCGTTGGGCGTGATTGCGACGTATCGCTACGCACAAGTGTTCGCCCTGAGTTTGATGCATGGCGATGGAATCAGTATTGGGTGGAACTGGAATCCGTGGTCGAATTCAAACGGCAAGTCTATCGCCAGGCTTTGACCGAACTGGCACGCTTGCTTAACCGCCCTCTCCCGCCATTTGGTAGCGATAATAACGGCCGATCGGGTTATGATGCCAGAGAACAGGTTGCGTCTGCGCCTGCCAAACAGGGGGACTAAACCAGGAATTGGCGTTTTTTATCGCGGTGCAGCCTGAAAAATCTGCGCTGCCAGGGCTTTTTCGGCACCTTTGCACTCCACCGGTTTGCGGATTAGCCAGTGCGGTCATTATTGCTCATGGTATTGCTCGAAGCGCCCTGCTTTCCAGATACGTCCCTTTTTAAAAGGGTATATGTCATGTCAAATGTTTTTATTCTCGTCCTCGGTCGGCGGATAAACTTGCCCATGCTGCGATTTTACAGGCGTAATCGGCTGCGCCATTACAGCCGCGTTTTTTAGGAGATTACCGATGATAATGCGGGCATTGATCATATCGCTGCTAGCTGTTGGAACCATTGCCGCACCCCCCGGTATGGCCGCTGATGAACCCATCCAGCCGATTCAGGCCGCCGCACCGAAGGATCAGAACATGGTGGAACTGGGCAAGATGCTTTTTTTTGACCCACGTTTATCGAAATCTGGATTCATCTCCTGTAACTCCTGCCACAACCTGAGCATGGGCGGCACGGACAATCTGCCGACATCCATTGGCCATAATTGGCACGAGGGACCGATCAATTCACCGACGGTATTAAATTCGAGCATGAGCCTGGCGCAGTTTTGGGATGGCCGAGCCAAAACCTTGAAAGAGCAGGCTGGTGGCCCCATCGCGAATCCAGGGGAAATGGGGTTCACCCACGAATTGGCGGTGGATGTATTGCGCTCCATTCCTCAATATCGGACTCGCTTCAAAGCGGTGTTCAATTCCGATAAAATCGACATTGGAATGGTGACTGGCGCCATCGCCGCGTTTGAAGAAACCCTGGTAACGCCTGATTCTCGTTTCGATAAATGGCTCAAGGGCGACAAGACAGCGATCAATCAAAACGAACTGGAAGGATACAAGCTGTTCAAGGAAAGCGGATGTACGGGCTGCCATAACGGCCCCGCCGTAGGTGGGGCTTCCTATCAAAAGATGGGGGTGGTCGAACCTTATAAAACGAAGAACAAGGCGGAAGGCCGATTTGGCGTAACCGGCGCAGATGCCGACCGCATGATGTTCAAGGTGCCAACCTTGCGAAACGTGGAGCTGACTTATCCCTATTTTCATGATGGCGCCGCTGCGACGCTGGAAGAAGCCGTGGATACCATGGGGAGACTGCAATTGGGCCGCAAATTCAGCAAGGACGAAAACGCAAAGATTGTGGCGTTCCTGAAGACGTTGACCGGGAAGCAGCCGGAATTCAAGCTACCCATCCTGCCCCCCTCAACCAATGAGACGCCAAAACCTAAACCATTCAGTTAATTACATAGGTTGGTTTGACCAACGCGCTGACGTTTCATTGGATGTTCTGAATGCTTGCCCGGGCTGAACGATAGCCCGGGCAAGCATTCGACCGCAGGGGACTTGTCATTTCGGTGCAGATTCAAGCCCACCGGGCGTCGCTGTGGCTGTGTCCGAAACATAGCAAATACTTTCTTATTGCTCTTTTCATTTCCGCCGATTTCATTTTCTGAAGGATCGGGATTGATCAGATTATCGGTCACCGATCTGATCGAATGGACAGGTTTGGTGTCCTACGGCCTTAGCCTTCAGAAATATGGATTTACTCTTGAAAATCAAGTAGAGTTACTTCTTGAATAATTACAATACGGAGTCCCCGATGAGCGCTAAAGGGCAATTGTTACAAGACCCGTTTCTAAATACGTTACGGAAGGAACATATTCCGGTATCGATCTATCTGGTAAACGGAATCAAGCTACAAGGGCATATCGACTCATTTGATCAGTATGTGGTGCTACTGAAAAATACCGTAACGCAAATGGTATACAAGCACGCAATTTCTACCGTGGTTCCCGCGAGGGCCGTCAACATTCCATTTGAGGCACCCGCTATACCTGATGCTTGACCAACCTGCCGGGAATACGCTTAAAACCGACTCTGCTGCTGATTCTGCTGTATTGGTCAGCCTCGATCTTGGCGGCGGCGACTCGGCTGAAAATCTGGAAGAATTACGTCGGTTGGCCGCGAGCGATCAACTTGCGGTTTCCGCAGTGATCAAGGGTAAACGCGCCAGACCCGATCCAGCCACCTTTGCCGGTAGCGGAAAGGTGGACGAAATTTTGCTCGCCCTGGAGCAAACCGACGCATCGCTGGTTGTCTTCAACCATGACCTGTCTCCCGCCCAGCAACGCAATCTGGAGCGAAACCTCGGGCGTCGCGTCGTGGATCGTACCAGCCTGATCCTCGATATCTTCGCGCAGCGTGCCAAAAGCCACGAGGGTAAGTTGCAGGTGGAGTTGGCGCAACTTGAGCATCTCGCCACTCGCCTTGTACGTGGCTGGACACATCTGGAACGCCAAAAGGGGGGTATCGGTCTGCGCGGTCCCGGCGAGACCCAGTTGGAGACCGACCGGCGCTTGATCGGGAAGCGCGTCAAGCTTCTTAAAGAAAAACTCGTTAAATTCGAGCGCCAACGCACGTTACAGCGCCGCTCCAGGCAGCGTGCCCGGGTGACGGCCGTTTCCATCGTTGGCTATACCAACGCAGGAAAATCCACGCTGTTCAATAGCCTGACGCATGCCCAGGCCTACGTCGCCGATCAGTTATTCGCCACGCTGGATGCCACCACTCGCAAAATGTTCATCCCTGACCGCGGGCCGCTCGTGCTTTCGGATACGGTGGGCTTTATCCGGGACTTGCCTCACACGCTCGTCGCTGCGTTCCAGGCCACACTTGAGGAAACCGTACAGGCCGATTTATTGCTCCATGTGGTGGATGCAGGGAGCCCCAATCGTGCCGAGCAAATCGATGAGGTAAATAAGGTACTGAAGGAAATCGGCGCTGACGGGATTCCACAGATACTGGTGCTGAACAAGGTAGACCTGATCAATTTATCCGTGGGACGCGCGGGTTATCGGCGTAATGAGTATGGTAGAATTGAACAAATTCGGCTGAGCGCGAAAACGGCCGAGGGGCTGGAGTTTATCAAGTTGGCACTATCGGAAGCAATCGAGGCGCGCACTTTCCAAGGAGTCGATGAGCACTTGGAAAGTGGCGGTGCTTGATTGGCGAATAATGATTTGACGATTGGGCAAATAATACGATTAGTATTTCTACGATAGGCTGAAGTTTAGCGTTTTTCACCATATCGTTTGATGGTTTTATCTACATTAAACAGAAAATAGGAATCATCATGGGATTAAACGATCCTCAGTGGGGAAGAAAAAAAGGCAATTCCGGTCCACCTGATCTGGATCAAATGTGGCGCAACTTCAACAAGAAGCTCAATAATCTTTTAAAGCGCAAAGGTGGGGGCGGTGGCGGATCGAGTGGTGAAGGAGGCGGCGACAATCCCAAGCGATATAGCGGCGGTATAGGGCTGCTTGCCGGATTGCTTTTGCTGCTGTGGGTAGCCAGCGGATTCTACATTGTGAACGAGGGTCAGCGGGGCATCGTATTACGATTTGGAAAATATGTGGAAAGTACCCAGGCGGGCCTGCGGTGGCACTTGCCATATCCGTTGGAAGTAGTGGAAGCCGTTAACGTCAGCGGCGTGCGTACGGTAGAAATCGGCTACCGGAACAATGTAAGAAGCAAGGTATTGAAGGAATCGCTGATGCTGACCGATGATGAGAATATCATCGATATTCAATTTGCCGTGCAATACATCCTCAAGAATCCCGAAGAATTCCTGTTTAACAATCGCGAACCCGAAAATGCGGTGCTACAGGCCGCAGAAACGGCGATACGCGAAATTATCGGTAAAAGCAAAATGGATTTCGTGCTCTATGAGGGACGCGAACAAGTAGCGGCGAAAGCAACCGAGCTGATGCAGGGTATTCTCGATCGTTACAAGATAGGAATTGCCATCAGCAAAGTGACTATGCAGAATGCGCAACCGCCGGAGCAGGTACAGGCGGCTTTCGACGATGCCGTTAAAGCCGGCCAGGATAGGGAGCGGCAGAAAAATGAAGGCCAGGCCTACGCTAACGATGTCATTCCCAAGGCCAAGGGTAACGCCGCGCGTCTGCTGGAAGAGTCCGAGGGATACAAGCAACGGGTGATCGCAAGTTCAGAGGGTGAAGCCAGCCGGTTCAAGCAGGTTCTTGTTGAATATAACAAAGCACCGGCGGTAACGCGTGACCGGCTTTATCTGGACATGATGGAACAGGTATTGTCGAACACCAGCAAGATCCTTGTGGATCAGAAAGCCGGCAACAATCTGCTTTATCTGCCGCTGGATAAACTGATTCAGGCAAGCGGTCCCTCGTCATCATCCTCGGTAGCGCCCGAGGCGGCAGCCACCTCGGCGCAAGAGGTTATGCCTGACGGTGCCGCGCGCACCCGCGAGGCGTTTCGCGGCCGTGAACGGGAGACAAGATAAGTGAAAAAATATACTTCAATGCTGTTGGGCACTCTTGTCGCCCTGGTTGTTCTAGCTACATCTTCACTGTATATCGTGGATCAGCGCCAACTGGCGATCTTGTTTCAACTGGGTGAGGTGGTCGACGTAAAAACATCGCCCGGCCTGTATTTCAAGATTCCTCTGGCGCAAAACGTGCGTTACTTTGATTCGCGCATCCTGACCATGGATACAGCCGAGCCGGAACGGTTCATCACCTCCGAAAAGAAGAACGTGCTGGTAGACCTGTTCGTGAAATGGCGGATCGTGGACGTCAAGCAGTATTACGTCAGTGTTCGCGGGGATGAAATGCTGGCGCAAACCCGGCTGGCGCAAACCGTGAATTCCAGCCTTCGCGATGAGTTCGGCAATCGCACGGTGCATGACGTTGTTTCGGGAGAGCGCGACAAGATCATGGAGATCATGCGCCAGAAAGCCGATGCCGACGCACGTAAAATTGGCGTGGAAGTCGTGGACGTGCGGCTGAAGCGGGTGGATTTGCCGCAGGAAGTGAGTGAATCGGTCTACCGCCGGATGGAAGCAGAACGGAAGCGCGTGGCTAATGAACTGCGCTCCACGGGGTCGGCGGAGTCTGAAAAAATTCGCGCCGACGCTGACCGCCAGCGCGAAGTCATTCTTGCCGAAGCTTATCGGAAGGCGCAGGAGGCAAAGGGTGAGGGCGATGCAAAAGCCTCGGCGATCTATGCCGCTGCTTATCAGCCAAATCCGGAATTTTATGCTTTTTATCGTAGCCTGGAAGCCTATAAACAGAGCTTGAAAAACAAGAGCGACATGTTGATTCTCGATCCTAGCTCCGAGTTTTTCAAGTATTTGAGAAACCCCGGTCGTAGTGCCAAGTGAACTGCGGATATTTGATGGTTCGCCCGGAGGCAGGCGCTGGCAGACTTCGCCCTGCTGACGGGCCGCAAGTGCGGAGAATATCGTAAACACGGAGCGGACACACGGTGGCTGGCTGTTTCTTATGTGTTCTCCCATGACGGATGAGTTCGCTTACGCTACAGATCATCGGACGCGTAGTGAGGTTATGGCGGCATGTGGGATACTTTATTAATGGCTTTCGCGCTGATGCTGGTGTTGGAAGGACTTTTTCCGTTTCTGATACCCGGCATGTGGCGTGAGACCTTCAAGAAATTGACTGACGTTGACGACAGTCAGCTACGCTTTATCGGCCTTACCTCTATGCTGGCAGGGCTTCTTCTACTTTACCTCGTAAATTAGACCTGCGCTGTCGCGCTTCTCTTCAGAATGCAATTGGAACATAAACATGCGTGCGTGGGTTCTCCCCGAATATATTGAGGATATCCTGCCTGCCGAGGCGCTTCGCATAGAGATGATGCGCCGTCGGATCATGGATTGGCTATTCGTACACGGGTATGAACTGGTTAGCCCACCTTTGCTGGAGTACGTGGAATCCTTACTGAATGGCAGCGGTGGCGGTACGAATTTGCGCATGTTCAAAGTGGTGGATCAGCTGAGCGGACGCATGATGGGGCTACGTGCCGACATGACGCCTCAGGTTGCCCGTATCGATGCGCACCTGCTTAATCGCAAGGGTATTACCCGCCTCTGCTATGCAGGCAGCGTATTGCATACCGTGCCATCGGGTTTGACTCGTACCCGGGAGCCGCTCCAGGTTGGTGCCGAACTTTACGGTCATGCCGGCCTGGAGAGCGACCTGGAAGTCCAGCGCCTTATGCTGCAATCTCTGGCAATTGCCGGGATAGGCAAAATTCATCTCGATCTTGGCCATGTTGCCGTATTCCGCGGACTGGTGAGAGGTGCGGGTATCCCTTCCGAGCTGGAGGCGGAGTTATTTGGGGTATTGCAAGCCAAGGATGTTTGTGGGCTGGAGAATCTTTGCGCGGGTCTGGATAAGCACGTCGACGCGGATGCGCAGCGGGCGCTGCTACTGCTACCCGAGTTGTACGGCGGAAAGGAAGTGCTGTCGCTTGCGCGTAAACTGCTCCCGGCCTATCCTGAAATCATGACAGCGCTGGATGAGCTGGAAACGATAGCCGTGGAGCTGGAACCCCTGGTCCATACGCTGGCGTTTGACCTGGCTGATCTACGCGGCTATCACTACCACAGCGGCATGGTCTTTTCCGCCTATACCTGCGACAGCCCCAATGCGATCGCATTGGGTGGACGCTACGACGAGGTCGGTAAGGCGTTCGGAAGAGCCCGCCCAGCCACCGGATTCAGCATGGACTTGCGGGAATTGTCCGGTTTGGTGCGGCTTGATCTCTACCCCAGGGGGATTCTGGCGCCATACGTCAAAGGGGACAAAACCCTGGAAAAGAAAATTGAGCAGCTTCGTAGCGAAGGCAAAATCGTAGTGGTTGAATTGCCCGGGCATGGGGATGAGCAGGATACTTTCAACTGTGACAGAAAGTTGATACTGAAAGACAATGTCTGGTCAACAATCGAAATCTGAACTCGAGACCTGACGATGCGATGCGGCACAAGAAAACTTTTCTGAAACTCTTTCCTTTTTCCTTGCGTTGCCAGGGTCCGGGCAATGCACTAATTGAAGATTACTGACATGGTTAAAAATGTAGTTGTCGTCGGAACCCAGTGGGGCGACGAGGGCAAGGGCAAAATCGTGGATTGGCTTACCGATCACGCCCAGGGCGTCGTTCGGTTTCAGGGCGGCCACAATGCCGGGCATACGCTCGTCATAGGAGGCAAGCAAACTGTACTGCATCTGATTCCTTCGGGTATTCTGCGTGACGATGTTGCTTGTTATATCGGTAACGGCGTAGTTGTATCCCCCCAGGCGCTGCTGGATGAGGTGGACATGCTGAGGCAAGCGGGAATCGATGTGGAAGGAAGGTTGCGCATCAGTGAAGCCTGCCCTGTTATTCTCCCTTGCCACATCGCTCTTGACAACGCCCGGGAAACCGCCAGGGGCCTGGATAAAATTGGCACGACGGGACGAGGCATCGGGCCCGCGTATGAGGATAAGGTGGCCCGGCGAGCGGTACGCCTGCAGGATTTATTTCATCGTGACCGCTTTGCGGCCAAGCTGGGAGAGATGCTGGACTATCATAACTTCGTGCTGAAAAATTATTTCCACGCGCCGGTGGTCGATTTTCAGCAAACGGTGGATGACATACTTTCCCTGGCTGAGCGTATCAAGCCAATGATGGCGGATGTACCGCGGCTTCTGTTCGAAGCCAACAGGGCCGGTAGCAATCTTCTATTCGAGGGGGCCCAGGGCACGCTGCTCGATATCGATCATGGCACCTATCCGTTCGTTACATCGAGCAATTGCATAGCCGGCGCGGCGACAACAGGGAGCGGAGTCGGTCCGCAAATGCTGCATTATGTTCTCGGCATTACCAAGGCTTATACCACTCGGGTGGGTGCAGGCCCCTTCCCTACTGAACTGGTTGATGATGTCGGGCGGCATCTCGCCAAGCGGGGCAACGAGTTTGGCGCAACTACCGGGCGGCCGCGCCGTTGTGGCTGGTTCGACGCAGCCGCTTTGAAGCGTTCCATCCAGATAAACGGTGTTTCGGGATTATGCGTCACAAAACTTGATGTATTGGATGGTGTCGAAACCTTGCGCCTGGGCGTGGGCTACAAATGGAACGGCAACGATGAAGGCGAGCAATTCAGAGAGATCTTGCCGGTAGGTGCGGAAGAGCTCGCTTGCTGCGATCCGGTTTATGAGGAGATGCCCGGATGGACCGACAGCACGGTAGGGATCAAAAATTTCAATCAGCTACCTTCGGCAGCACGGAGGTATCTGAAGCGCATAGAAGAGATCTGTGAAGTACCGGTAGACATGATATCAACCGGGCCGGACCGGGAAGAAACGATTGTGCTACGGCATCCATTTGCCTGACTTGACAATCAGTGTCTGAAAGGTAGGGCTTGCTGCAAAGACCCGATTATGTTCAAACTGACTTGCCATGACACTGCTGGTGAAAAATGACGCGGGCGCCTACCTCGTGCGCGCCGCAAGCTGGCAAGACGATATTCAGGCACTACGCAGAATACGCGAAGCGGTTTTTATCCACGAACAAGGTGTTCCCGCCGAACTGGAATGGGACGAATTTGACGTGAATTGTATTCATGTACTTGCCTCGGATTCAGCGGCTAATCCTGTCGGCACGGCACGGTTATTACCGGACGGTTCTATCGGACGGATGGCAGTGCTAAGGGAATACCGTGGAAAACATGTGGGCACCGCATTGATGCACTGGTTATTAAGAGAGGCGGAGAGTCGTCGGATGCAGCAGGTCACATTGAATGCACAAGCATATGCTATCGAATTTTATAAAAAATTCGGTTTTCAGGTGATAGGGGAAGAGTTCCTTGATGCAGGGATTTCACACGTCAGAATGGTTTTACGATAGCTTATCCAATGACCGTGGTCCTTATCGGCTACCTGTACCTGATGCTTTCGTTAAAACCCAGGTTTGATTAAACCTAAATCCGGTAGTTGACCGCTCATTTAATATGATCAATATTATGATTAATAACAATATTTCATATTATTTGATACTCACCTCCGGGTGAGAGCGCTACGGGGTGAATTGCACAGTTTTTGCGGCACATGGCTGCGTTGCAACTCCTTGGAATGGAACGGCGCCCCGAAGCGTCGCCCGAGGGACCCCGCGCAGCGCAGGGGATGCCGTGATCGCGCTCTACACGCCAACTAGCGGATTTAGGTTAAAAGGGAACTGTAAAATCGAGGGATAGCACAACCTGATCCTTCTTTCCGCCAAAGGGCCGATAAGTTGCACCATGCAGCGCATCCACGTTGTCATACCGTACGTTGGGACGAACGTTAAATTGTTGCATCGGCTTCCAGTCAAGCTTCAGCGTTTTTGCCGCCTTCCAGTTCGCACCAACCGTAACCGCGTAGTAATCGGCAGGCATACTGGTGCTGTTGCCGAGTTGGCCGCGCCCCAGCGCGTAGCTGAGTCCCTGGTTATTCGTGGCGGCGCTCACCCGGCCAGGTGAGAAAACGCGAAACCCGTCTCTATCCCGGAACCATTCGCCACGTATGCCCACAGACAATTCAGACGTAAGATCATAATACAAATGGGTGTTGATGCCATACCACTCGGCGTTCTTATTGACGCCATTCAATAAAACGCCGCCCGCATAACCGTGGTCATGTTGCAGGACGAAATGCGTTTTGCTCGTGATCCTGTGTTTCAGCACAACGCTGTACATTCCCCACGGCTCGTTGCTTCGTGTGGAGGTTTCGCCGTAGGTACCGCTTAAATTGGCCGAACTCCCCATATCGTCGCTGGTCCAGGTGATACCGGCTATCCCGCCCCAGTTGCCTAATTGCTTATCGAAACCACCATCCCAGCCGCCGGTGGCGCTGCCGGTGGTAACCGCACCTATTGCCGACCAGTTCTCGTTGATCCTGTAGTTACCCAATACCCCTGTATGGGTGAAAGGTTCGCCATACTGCATCGTGTAGGCATGGGTGTAGAAGAAATTGTCGGGGGCTGGAACAGACTCATAACCGATAGGCGTATAAAAATGGCCAACCTTGACGTTCAGGCCATTGCCGACCGGCACATACACCTCCGCATACGCCTGGGGAAGCGCGATACCGTAATACCGCGTCGAGGCACAACACAAGTCGAGATCCCAATTGCTTCTGCTCAAAGACTGTCCGGAATTCACATCGAATGCCGGGACACCATAAGCTTGCGTGAAAATGGCGTCCGTACCGAACATGAAATCGAAGCGCCCGCCAATATCCCACGTGCTACCCTCAGCCACTACCGGTCGTTCTATAAATACATTGAACTGGTTCAGCTGGAATCGATTGGAACGATCGGCAAAAGTTACCGGGCCGTTAAAGCCGCTGGCCTGACCGGGATTGAAAGTGGCTCCGCCATTGATCCAACCCCCCATTCTTATCCCGCTATCTTTTACCCAGTTAATCGCAGAGTCAACACCGGCACCAGCATCGGCATTCGCATTGGTTGAGTTGACAACCACTGTGAACAGGCTCACCGCAGAGGCGAATATCATCCGGCTTCGTCGTTTGGGCACGTATGACATAAGTGATTCCCCTGGGCAAAAACACCACAACTAAAGTTGTTATTTTCTCAACTTAGCATAACAAATGTCAATTAAATGTTGGTTTATTGTGAAATATTTGTGAACATTCAGGCAAAGTTGCCTGGCGAGCCGAAGCCGTCCAGAAAACGATCGCCGCTTTTAAAACCCATACTACAGTGGGCTATGGCCGTCTTTAGCTTCGCTGTATGCCGCGAAGGCTCGCGCTGTATCCCATACGTTTTTCTACGTAATCAGCATAACCGGAAACTCTGCAACATGCGCTTGCCGGCGCGTGATTCAGCAGTTTGACAACCCCCTACTGCCATGCTACCTTCGTACCAAAGCACAATAGGATTTGTTTTTTCTATCTATCTTAGTCTCAGATGGGAAGAGATGGCGCTATGAAAACAAGTACATTTTTTGCAGCTTTTTCCCTTGGTATATTGGCTTCCTGTGCTCAGATGAGTCCTCATGAGGCTGTCCATAGCATCAATGTTCGCAGGACTGTTCAGAACGCACGCATACGCACTGACCATGACGCCTTGGCCAAGTTCTTTGAAGACGTGGCAAGAGAAATGGAGACAAAGGCAGCGGAGCAAAAGCAGTTGCTGGAACACTATGAAGAAAAAAGCTATTTATATGGCAGGGAAGCACAAGATTTAAAATCACATGCTGCCGCTTTGGTGCGCAAATACCATGAAACCGCGGAGGAAAATATAAAGGAAGCGGCTGCCCACCGACTAATGGCAGTAGAGCAAGCCCAGCATGAGTCTACCGGCCGCGACGGTAAAATGGCGGGTACTGCGGTAGAAAAGGAAAACCAGGGAAGCAATTAAACACAACACAAACAGCGACGTCATGGCCTGTTGTCAACTGTAAGTGCTGAGTCCCGGTATGGCGTCGAGGGATGCTGCAGCCAAGGTAAATGCCGGTGTCAGAAAGGAATAGTCGCATCGAGGGAAAACAGAACTTGATCCTTTCGATTATCGAAAGGCCGATACGCTTGATGAATCCCTTCTGCTCTGTCATAACGAATATTGGGACGAATGTTCAGCTTTTGCATTGGCTTCCAGTCTAATTTCAGCCTTTTCGCCGGTTTCCAGTTCATGCCCACGGTAACTGCATAATAATCAGCCGGAGCACTCATGGGGGTGAAGTTTCCTGCAAAACTGTGTCCCGTGTTATCGGTGGCAGCAAGTACACGAAATGGCGAAAAGACGCGAAAACCATCTCTATCACGAAACCATTCACCCCTGATCCCGATAGACAGGTCATTCAGAAGATCGTAATACAGGTGCGTATTGATACTATACCATTCGACGTTCTTGGGGGCGCCGTTCAGCAAAACGCCACCGGCGTAACCGTGAACATGGTGCAGAACCAAATGTGTCTTAGGAGTAACCCTGTGCTGCAATACCACATTGTACATACCCCAGGGTCTAGTGCTTCGCGTGGAAATCTCGCTGTATGTACCGGTGACGTTGATAGAACTTCTCTTGTCATCACTCACCCAGGTAATCCCGCCCAAACCTCCCCAATTGCCTAGCTGCTTGTCAAAACCTCCGTCCCACCCTCCCGTGGCGCTGCCCGTGATTGCACCGGCCATGACGGACCAGTTGGCATTGACTGCATAGTTACCCACCAGCCCCGTATGGGTAAATGGTTCGCCATTATTGAACGTATAGGCATGGGTGTAGAAAAAATTGTCGGGTGACGGCACGGTCTCGTAGCCGGTGGGCGAATAAAAATGACCTGCTTTGATGTTGATACCATTGCCAATCGGCAAGTAGGCTTCCACATACGCCTGCGGAAGTGCAATGCCGTAGGTACGGGTGGAAGAGCAGCATAAATTCAGGTCCCAATGTCCCCTGCTCAACGGCTGGCCGGAATTAACATCAAAAGAAGGGACGCCGAAAGCCTGCGTATAAATCGCGTCTGTGCCGAACATGAAATCGAAGCGCCCGCCCAGATCAAACGCGTTGCCTTCCGTCACTACAGTTCGCTGTATATATATGTTGAATTGATTTAACTGAAATCGATTGGCCCGATCGGCAAACGTAACGGTACCATTGTATCCATTGCCAGGATTGCTCGGGTTGTAAGTTGCTCCGGCGTTGATCCATCCGCCCACCCTTACGCCACTATCCTCAAGCAGGTCTACTATTTTAAAAGCATGCACATTGCTCGAGTTCATGAGAACTGACAGCAGGGCGCTTACGGCAAGCAGAAACCCGCCTTTGCATCTTCGCACGCATTTCATTTATGATTTTCCTTAGTTCCCCAGACATAAGGATTTTGAGAAACATCCGAAAATGGGGCGTTTCGGCTTTATAAGACAAAAACCTGGTTATTGACGATTCTCTTTAAAATCGTGCCGTACTCATAAATGGAATGTCATCTGCGCTGTCCGTCCCTCTGTTATCAAGAGCGGGAAATTCCGATATGGTGAAAAAAAACATCGCTACCTCTATCCTTTATCAGCAATTCGCCCCGATCAGTGATACCGATATGAAAGAGCAGATCGCACCTACCCCAGGAACAATTTATATGCCGGATTTTCGCTTTCATCCCAGTAATGGTTATCGAGTTGCTTTAGAAACGCCTCGAACTCGTCCCTCTCTTCAGGCGGCACTTCCATGCCCACCAGCACGCGGCCGTAATCGGCGCCATGGTTGCGGTAGTGGAACAAGCTGATATTCCAGTGACGACCCATACTGTTCAGAAATCTCATGAGGGCACCGGGACGGTCGGGAAATTCAAAGCGATAGAGAAGCTCATTCTTTATCTCACGGGCGCGCCCCCCCACCAGATGGCGAACATGGAGCTTTGCCATTTCGTTGTCGCTCAAATCCTCGGTGCGCAAGCCACTTCTCTCCAGGCTTCTGATCAGTTTTGCCGCCTCATCGCGATTGCGCACCGACACGGCGACGAACACATGCGCTTCTTTCGGATCAGCATAGCGGTAATTGAATTCAGTAATGCTTTTCGTTCCAAGCATGGCGCAAAACTTCCTGAAACTGCCGGGCTCTTCGGGAATGGTCACGGCCATCACCGCTTCACGCTGCTCGCCCAGTTCCGCCCGTTCGGACACATGACGCAACCGGTCGAAATTCATGTTGGCGCCAGAGGCGATGGCAATCAAATCCTTGCCGCGGATTTTCTCACGCTTGGCATAAGCCTTCGCGCCGGCGACAGACAGCGCCCCGGACGGCTCCAGAATCGCGCGAGTATCCTCGAACACATCCTTGATCGCAGCACAGATAGCGTCAGTATCGACCAGGATGATTTCGTCCACCAGTTCACGGCACAAACGAAAAGTTTCTCCTCCAACCTGCTTCACTGCCACACCATCTGCAAACAATCCCACCTGTGCGAGCCTGACCCGGCGTTTTTTTTTCAAGGACTGATACATGGAATCGGCATCTGTTGGTTCGACGCCAATGATTTTGATTTCCGGATAAAGCCTCTTCACATACGAGGCGATACCGGAAATAAGGCCACCACCGCCTATCGGGACAAATATGGCGTAGATTGCGCCGGCGTGCTGACGAAGAATCTCCATCCCGATCGTACCCTGCCCCGCGATGACGTCAGGGTCGTCGTAGGGATGCACAAAAGTGGCATGCTTCTCTCTGGAAAATTTCAACGCGTAGGCATAGGCCTCGTCATAGGAATCGCCATGTGTTATCACCGTCGCGCCGCGCGCCTCGACCGCCTGCATTTTGATTTGTGGCGTAGTAACGGGCATCACGATGGTCGCGCGGCAACTCAGCCGTTGTGCCGCAAGCGCCACCCCTTGCGCATGGTTCCCTGCAGACGCAGTCACCACGCCGCGCTTGAGCACAGCGGGTGAAAGCTTGACCATTTTGTTGTAAGCCCCGCGCAGCTTGAATGAAAAAACCTCTTGCATATCCTCCCGCTTCAACAAAAGCCGGTTATGTATGCGCGCGGACAAATTTGGTGCAAGCTCCAGCGGACTCTCTACCGCAACATCATAAACCCGAGCGGTGAGAATTCTTTCGAGATAATTGTTTTTCATCAAAATCGGGATTTCCTGATTTCAGGGCTACGCATTTTAGCATGCCGGGAAAGGCTAGTTGCCCAGCTTCATTGTTAAAATCGCCGGATAGTATTATCCTCATGAATAATTAAACGTTAACTTCCAAAAAATAACACTATGACGCAAGACGAGCAGAAACGCGCGGTCGCCCGGGCCGCTATCCAATACGTTCCAGTTGGCAGCATAGTCGGGGTGGGTACCGGTTCGACTGCCAATTTCTTCATAGATGAGCTGGCTGCGATCAAACATAAAATTGAAGGGGCGGTGGCAAGCTCGGAGGCTACTGCACGGCGACTCAGCAGTCACGGTATCGAGGTCATGGATTTAAACAACGTTGATGTGCTTCCGGTATACGTGGATGGAACAGATGAAATTACCGAACACCTGTACATGATAAAAGGTGGCGGCGGAGCATTGACGCGAGAAAAAATCGTCGCTGCCGTGGCAAAAAAATTCGTCTGTATCGCGGATCAAAGCAAGCTGGTCGATGTGCTCGGTAAATTTCCCCTGCCTGTGGAGGTTGTCCCGATGGCACGTAGTTATGTGTCGCGGGAAATAATACGGCTGGGGGGTCAGCCGAGGCTGCGCGAGAAGCTCATCACTGACAACGGCAATATCATCCTCGACGTACACGGCCTGCAAATCCTGAACCCGGTTGAACTGGAGGCAGCGCTCAATCAGATTACCGGGGTCGTCACCAACGGATTATTCGCAAGGCGTGGCGCCGACGTGCTATTGCTTAGCAGCGATAGCGGTGTCCAAACAATGGTTATTTGAGCTGAGGAACAATAAAATTGTCACAACGGGCCGGTAACATCTCTTGTCTTTCTTTGCTTTCAATCGATCAGCAGGTGTGCAATGGTAAGTAGCGAACATATATCCAAGCAGTTTGATGCCGATCTCGAAGCGGTGCGGACCCGCGTGTTGCACATGGGTGGATTTGTGGAAGAGCAGATCGAGAAGGCCATCGATGCCTTAACGAGCGGAAACGAGTGCCTGATAGAAAGTATCATTGCCGATGATCACCGCGTTAATGCCATGGAAGTTTCGATCGACGAAATTTGTAGCCAGATCATTGCCCGCCGGCAACCCGCAGCCGGCGATTTACGCATGATCATGACGGTCATCAAGACCATTACCGATCTGGAGCGTATCGGCGACGAAGCCGAGAAGATTGCACGCATGGCTAAGCTGATATACCAGACCGACCGTATGCATATGCCGCGATTCGTCGAGATCAGGCATGTCGCACACATCGCGCTGGATATGCTGCGCAAGTCACTGGACGCATTTGCCCGTCTGGATCTGACAGCAGCAGCTCAGGTCGTGCGGCAGGATGAGTTGGTGGATGAGGAATTCCGTTCTATCATGCGCCAGCTCATCACTTTCATGATGGAAGACCCGCGCAAAATTTCTACCGCTCTCGAAATCCTGTTTATAGCAAAAGCCATCGAGCGAATCGGCGATCATGCCAAGAATATGTCGGAATACGTGGTTTACATGGTCAAGGGCCGGGATGTACGCCATGTTACCGTTGAAGAAATCGAGCGGGAAGTCAGGGAATAAGTCCGCGATATTCGGATCCCTGAAAATTCATGCTTGAATACTCCACTCTTGCGGCGGTAGACCTCGGCTCCAACAGCTTTCGTCTGCAAGTCGCGCGGGTAGTGGGTAAACAGCTCTATCCGCTGGATAGTTTACGCGAAATGGTACGGCTTGCCGCAGGCCTCGATCCGCATGGGCAATTGAATGAGGACTCTCAGGAGCGCGCTTTAGGTTGCCTGAAACGGTTCGGCGAGCGTCTACGGGGTTTCCCGCCACACACAGTACGTGCAGTCGGTACGAACACGCTTAGAGTAGCCGGGAACGCATCGGCATTTCTAAAAAAAGCGGAAGCGGCCATCGGGTTTCCAATCGAAATAATCGCGGGGTATGAGGAAGCGCGGCTGATATATCTGGGGGTCGCGCACAGCCTTCCCGCCTCCACCAACGCTCGCCTGGTTGTGGATATTGGCGGCGGCTCTACGGAATTGATCATTGGTAATCGGCTGAAGCCGGTCAAGCTGGAAAGCCTGTATATGGGTTGCGTCAGTTATAGCCTGCGTTTTTTCCCGGACGGAAAGATTACCAAGGGCGCGCTGAGGCGAGCCGAGCTTTCGGCGCGCAGCGAAGTACAAGCTATCGCCGCCGGATTCTCCAGAACCCACTGGCAGGATGCTTTTGGCTCGTCCGGTACTGCCCGCGCACTGGGCGACATCATCAAGCTGAACAATCTTGCTAAGGAAGGCTGCGACGGGGACATCACCCTGGAAGGGCTGGATAATTTCCGCGAATGTCTGCTTAAGGTTGGCGATATCAGGAAGCTGGAATTTGCGGGACTTCGCGCTGACCGAGCGCCCGTTATCGTCGGCGGCTTCGCCATCATGGCAGCGGTATTTTCAGAACTGGGTATAAGCCGGATGTCTCAGGCCATGGGCGCATTGCGGCAGGGGGTGCTCTACGATTTGCTGGGGCGCTTCCATAATCACGATATGCGCGAAGTTACGGCAAGACAATTCATGCAGCGCTATCGGGTGGATTCCACCCAGGCGAAGCGGGTGGAATCGCTAGCCCTCCTGCTTGGTAAACAACTATTGGCAGATTTTCCTGATGAAGCAACGGAATTGCTGCTGATTCTCTCATGGGCGGCACGACTGCATGAGGTAGGAATTTCAGTAGCCCATTCCGGCTATCATAAGCATTCGGCCTATATTCTCGGTAACGCGGATATGCCGGGTTTCTCAAGAATGGAACAAGAACGCTTGAGCGCGCTTGCTCTCGCGCATAGGGGCGTTGCGGGTAAAATTCGGGAATTTGTTACCGACCCACCGGACTTCGCTCTGCTCCTTGCGCTTCGTCTGGCTGTGCTGTTCCATCGCAGCCGTTGCGATATCCAGTTGCCGGATCTGGAAGTTCGCCTCAGCGGCAAAGAATTCGAATTATGCATTGAACGGAAATGGCTGGAACGTAACCCCTTGACCGATACAGCGCTGTCCGCCGAAATTGAGCAATGGGCCGCTCTCGGTTTCGATTTCCGTATAAAGCGACTGGAGGGAAGCAAGGCGCGCATAACCGATAAAACCGCCCGGAACGCGGCCGGCACATAACCCATACCATCACGATGGCGTCCCACTCCAGAAAGAGATCGACAAAAGCGGGCCTTGCGCCAGGCACGCTGGTGCATATCGGCATAAAGAAAAATGTCGCTCCTCGCATCACCCTGCTGGATTACGATACGAACGGCGCGCGCGAATACGAGGTAACCACTGCTGAACTGGCAGACAAGATCAAGCTCGCGCCGGGCATCAAATGGATCGACGTTCGTGGATTGGGCGACATTGGCATGATGGAACAAATTGGTGCCTGTTTTAATCTTCACCCGCTGGTGCTGGAGGATATATTCAATACCGAGCAGCGCTCGAAGCTGGAGGACTACGGCGACTATATTTACGTGGTACTCAAAACCTTCGGCTATGAGCGCAAGGGTGAAGAAGAAATGATAACCTCTGACCAGATTAGTCTGGTGCTGGGAAAAGATTTCGTGCTCTCATTCCTGGAAACGGATGGGGTTCAATTCAGGTCGCTGCGTGAGCGCTTACACTCGGGTAAGGGGCAAATACGAAACCTGGGACCGGATTTTCTGATGTATAGCTTGATTGATGCCATTGTGGATAGCTATTTCGTCATTCTCGAGCAGCTCGACGAAAAGACTGAAGTACTCGAAACGGAACTGATAGCGCGTCCTCGCCCAACCACCCTGCATTCAATTTATCACCTGAAGCGGGAAAATGCCTTTTTACGCAAATCACTGTGGCCATTACGCGAAGTGATCAGTTCCATGCAACGAGGGGACTCGCCGCTGTTCACCCGCAATACCTTGCTTTACCTGCGCGATGTCTACGACCATACCATTCACATCATCGAATCGGTTGAATCTCTACGCGACGTGACAGGGGGCATGCTCGACATTTATATGTCCAGCGTAAGCTACCGCATCAGTACGGTCATGAAGGTTCTCACCGTCATTACTACCATATTCATGCCGCTGAGCCTGATAGCCGGCATTTATGGGATGAATTTCCAACACTTGCCTGGGCTTGACTGGTACTGGGGATTCTTCGCGGTCCTGGGAGCAATGGCAGTGATCAGTGTGGGGATGCTGGCACTATTCCGCTGGAAAAAGTGGTTATAGTCCTGTCTAACAGCTCAGCGGCCAACTCAGCCTCCAGCTCATTGGTGAACCGGACGCCTGGCCGAAAACTTTCTCCAGAGTTTCCAGCAGCCTGTCGGATTTAAAGGAAATCGGCTGCAAAAGCGTCTGGCTGGTTCATATTTCGCCGCTTTTTCGGCCGCCGATAGAATAACTATTGGCCTTCAAAATCCTCAAAATCTGCCCTCACCCAGTCACTTTTTCGCTGCGATTCTTCAAGTCCGACAGGCTGTCAGAGCTCGAATACTTGCCCGCGCTTCAATCTCTCGGGTTTGAATTCTCCTGCCGCTGCCTGAATTTCCGCCATTGTCGCGTCCTCATTGCCCGGTTCCATGTGAGTGATCAGAAGCTGGACCGGCTTGTTGAGCCGCTTTAATCCCTGGGCCAGCAGTTCAGGGCGCATATGGCCAGAAGCCTCGGCACCCGCAACGTTGTGGTTCAGAAAGGTCGTTTCAATCATCAGATAGCGCAGATTCCCGATTGCATTCAAGGCGTTCCAGAACGGCTCGTGGTAAGTTGTGTCGCCACTGAATACAAAACTTGCCTTACCGCTATCAAGCTGATAGCCCACACCTGGCACAGCATGTCGCGCCGGCAGCGGGGTAATCATCCTTCCCGACGATTCGACGCTCTGTCCTACTGTCACAGGCCGGAATACCACATACGGATTGTCGGATGAAGGTAATACCGTGTAATCGGGCCAAAGGCGAAAATTGAACATATCCTGCTTCAGGACGGCAATAGTTTCAGCCAATGCGTAAACCGTGAGCGGCCTCTCACGACGCGGCCCCACCATATCCGCCACCATGGGAAGCAAGCCCGCATGGTCGAGATGCGAATGAGTAAGAAATACCGTATTGATACGCAGCATCTCCGTCAGCGTCAGGTCCCCCGCGCCAGTACCCACATCGACCAGGATATCGTCATCCAGCATCAGGCAAGTGGTTCTTAAATCGGCACCAACACCGCCGGTGCATCCAAGAATGGTTACCCGCATCCTATCCTCGCGCAACGATCTCAAAAATATCGTTTAGGTACATGACTTGGCGACCGGGATGGCATGCGAGATATCGGGCATAAAGTTCGAAACGCGCGCTTCGCAGATTTTCTTTCCATCCTGCCCAATCCATCCAGCGATACAGACAAGTTACTTAGACAGTAGTCTCGGGACGCCGTCCTGCACCGTTGAAGCCCACTCCCACGATAAAACCTTGAGACCGCGGACACGGGCCCATGACACAATCAATGTGCGTAGCAGACGTGGAGCATCGGGCAGCATCCATACTTCAGAGATGCGTTTTTCCTCACGCCAACCACGCAGCAGAAGCCTTACCACCGCCTCCAGGCCGATGGCGTAGCTGCGCATCTGCAAGCAAAGAAGTAATCGCGCCGGTTCCGGTGTAAGCCAGTGAGCGTAACCGCCTTCGCGAAACACGTAATCAAGCGCATCAAGAAGATCCGGGGGAAAATGCGCCAGCGGACAATTGCCCGATAGAAGCAGGATATTAAGCGAAGCATTAGGATAACGCGAAAAATAAAGGTTGCGGTTGCGCTTTACGAGCTCCTTATAATATTTGCCACGGCCGAAAGACCCGCCACCTTCGTGCTGTATGCTGGCGCCAGGGTGGACGCCAAGGTGCCAGCCGCGCAAGTCAAGGCGACGGCCGAGATCGATATCTTCATAATAGCCGCGGCCAAATGCAGAGTCAAAGCCGCCAATTTCAAGGAAAACGTGACGCCGGATCAAGAATGCGTGGCCACGAAGGCGGTGTGTACGAATGTAACCGCCGGGTTCGCGCATATATCGGTCCAGATTGTCCCTGGCATAGTCATTGCCGGCGGGAATAATGACCGCTAGCTGCGGGTCTGCCTCCATCGCTGCGCACAGCAACGGCAGAAAATCCTCGCTTGCCATCGTGTCTGAGTTGAGTATCAATACGAAAGACGCATCGGAGCGGCTGACTGCTTCGTTTACCGACGCACCGAACCCCCGATTTTTCAGTGCGTGATGAACGTGGACGTGTTCATACGGCAATTGATCGAGCATCATGCGCGTCTCGACATCGGAAGCATCATCCTGTACATAAATATGCCGGATGGAGTCACTGAGGCATGCAACGACGGAATCGATGCAATGCCGCGTCAGCGCCAGCGCGTTATAGACCGGGATTACCACATCGATGGATGGCTTGGCCGGCATACGGGTCAGTAATCTCCTCGGAATACCGGCCGGCAGAGGCTAATCACGCGAAAGCGAGATTAGCGGTACGATCATGCGGATAATCCCGGTTCTGGCTGGCTTTTGGCCGCACCTGCCCTTCCAGCAGTGCAACATAACGGGACAATACGTCGGGACCACCGACATCGATCATTTCCGTCACGAAACGTTGGCGATGCTCTTCTATATAAAAAGAATCGCAGCCGTGCGAAAGAAATCTTTCGATATTTCTATATACATCATCCCGGCAGCGCAACTCTGCCTCAGGTATGAATTCAGCCAGTGCGGAGCGCCCGGCATGAAGATAATCCGCAGCCAATACCGGCTTCTTCCTTTTGACCGCCTCGAATACAACCGAGGTAGCCAGGTCAATGATTACATCCGCCCAATTCATGAGATAAATGGAATGAATATCCCCTGCCACGCTCACGTTAGACAAACGCCGCAGGGACATATCCTTCGTCAAGGATTGCTGCCAACCACCGCGGGTATGCGGCTTGATGATCAACTCCACCCCCGGAAAGCTGGCAACGATGCGTACGACCTCGCCTACTTCCTCCCAGAACGTTGAAAAATTACTCTTTCTCAAAAACATCACCACCTTGAGCTTGCTATCAGAGCAGGTCAGCGGCGAAGGCGGCATCAACTCGGCCACCCTGGCAAGCCATTCGTCGCAATAGCGCGGTGAGCCCAGTACAGCAAGCTTCTGGTTATCCATAAACGGACGAAAGCGCACCGAGCATAATTCGTTCGGCACTACCACTTTTTCGAAAATTCCTGCATTGGCGAACGTAGTGTCGGGCTCCAGGGTCAGCTCGCGGCGCCTGATCAACTGACTTGCATGAGGGCTATCCCCGTGCGGCAACGAGACCGTGCCAAGACCCATGGCACGCGCCGTCGATAACACCACCTTGACCCACTCCACGCAGATGGATGAATTTCTTTCTATCCAGTCGAATACTACGACCCCCTCGTCACTTTCGCCAAAGCTGCGCCTCAACAGGCGGTTGGCGGTACTCCGCCAGATCGGCTCACGCCGCTTGGCATTGTAAACCTCCGCCAGCGCCTTCATGATTGGACCAATGAATGGGCGGCGCAAGCTGCGGATCAATATCAGTGTCTGAAAAAACCACCCTAAAAATTCGACAGGAGGCAACACGTCAGCAATGTACGCGATGCGCACACCATTGAGTCCCTTCAGGAATTTGATACGATAATCATTTCGAAACCGCGAGTTGCCTATCAGAACAATGTCACAGGTATGACCAGAACCGATCCACCTGGAAATTACCGGCGTAATATGATCTATATCGTTATAATGACGTAGAAAAAAAAGAGCCTTCATACTGGTGATTTCATTCTTTGCATGCTGGCAGCAAAAAGCAGTATATCCATCATTTCATTGATTATTCCCATTTTTTTCTTGCTGTTTCTTGCGACGAAAATGCGCATAATTGTACACGGGGCGATATTCGTTTACTAGCACAGCCGGTATTTTTACTCCCGCGGACTTCTGTTACTATAGAAAGCTGATTCCGGTCCGGGTTCAAGTTCCGGCGGAGTATTTTCCGGACAGCAGATAGGCACGATAAAAACGAGTTTCAAAAAACTATTCTCAGGCCGATCCGTTCCCGATACTAACGTATAGAGTCAATAACGGACAGTCCAATAATGAAATGCAGCTCCTGATAGACATCAATTAACATAATTTGCCAATGAGAACAATTGCTGTAATACCGGCACGTATGGGTTCATCGCGTTTTCCCGGAAAACCGGTTGCAAAATTGTTAGGGCGTACAATGCTGGAACATGTCTACAAGCGCGTTGCCCTTAGCAGATCCCTTGATGCTACTTACATAGCTACTTGTGACGAAGAGATCCGGCGAGTGGCGGAGGATTTTGGCGCTGCCGTGATAATGACTGCTGACACCCATGAGCGTGCAAGCGATCGGGTTGCCGAGGCCGTGGCCGGCCTTGATGCTGAACTTGTTGTCATGGTACAAGGCGACGAACCGATGACTCACCCGGAAATGATCGATGCAGCGGTAGAGCCATTCCGGCAGGATTCGCGGCTGGGTTGCGTTAATCTTGTGCGAGCCATTGATAATAAAGCTGATTTTCATGACTTCAACACGATCAAGGTAGTAATGAATCAGCAAGGTGATGCTCTCTATATGTCGCGCCAGCCGATACCGACTACACCGGCCTCGTCCCAGTTGGATTTCCCGCATGCATTTGCCTATAAGCAGGTATGCATTATCCCGTTCCGGCGTGAAACATTGCTTGATTTCGCCCGGTTACCGCCAACTCCATTAGAGCAACTGGAGTCCGTAGACATGCTGCGATTACTGGAGCACGGTTATCGGGTGAAGATGGTGACAACCCAATTCAATACGCAGGCAGTGGATACTCAGGCCGATCTGGAGCGTGTCGCCAGGTTGATGGAAACCGACCCGCTGCTGGCCTCATATTGAATCAGATACGCACAGACACAGGCACGTTCTTGCAGTCTTCCAAGGTATAGCTATGCAATTAAAATCGAAACTTGCCCGTAATGCGCTGACCATTGGTTCCTGGATCACCCTGGGGCATCCAGCAATCGCAGAGATCATGGCTGCGGCCGGTTTCGACTGGCTCGTCCTGGACACGGAGCACAGCGTCCTTGAGCTGAGCGACGTTCAGATGCTGATCCAGGTACTCGACGGTCAGCGGTGCCCCGCTATCGTGCGGTTGACTTCAAACCATCCTGACCAGATCAAACGTGTCATGGATGCCGGTGCAACCGGCGTGATGGTGCCTATGGTCAAAACCGCGGCCGATGCGGAAGCTGCGGTACAAGCCGTCTATTACCCGCCTCGGGGTCAGCGGGGCGTCGGTCTGGCCCGCGCGCAAGGTTATGGCGCAAGATTTCAGGAATATCGGCGTTGGCTGGAGGAGAATGCAATTGTAGTCGTCATGATTGAGCATATCGATGCTGTCAATGCCATCGATTCCATACTTTCGGTTCCTGGCGTTGATGCTTATATCATTGGCCCGTACGATCTATCGGGATCCATGGGGCGCCCAGGTGAACTGGATTACCCCGAAGTTCAGGCGGCGATAAAACGGGTACATGAAGCCGGGCGCCGTCTAGGCAAATCGGGCGGTATCCATGTAGTCGAGCCTGATCTGGATCAGTTGCGCCATTACATCCAGACCGGCTTCAGTTTTCTTGGCTATGGTCTGGATATTCGTATCCTGGACACCCTTTGCCGCAGTCATATGCAAAATATAAGAGAAAGTTTATGAATAAACTCGTTATCTCCACCTCATCGTTTGATGTGGACAACAATCCCCCTCTCCAGAATTTGCTGAAAGATGGCATGCATATCACCAAAAACAGCCATGGCCGCAAACTTACGGAAGACGAAACCATCGCTTTGCTGGGCTCGGATACCATTGGGATGATTGCCGGCATCGAACCCCTGACAGAACGCGTCTTTGCCTCCGCCAGAAGCCTGAAAGTGGTGTCTCGCTGCGGAAGCGGCGTGGACAGTGTCGATCTTGCGGCAGCAAAACGTCATGGCATTGCTGTTCTTAATACGCCGGAGGCGCCGGCGCAGGCAGTTGCCGAGCTCACCTTGGGCCTGATACTGGACGCCTTGAGGCAGATATCCCAGACTGATCGATTGCTTCATGCCGGCAAATGGCCGCGAACGCAGGGACGCCTGCTCGCTGCCCAGCGAGTAGGTATAATCGGCCTGGGACGTGTCGGGCGGCGTGTAGCGCGGCTGTGTCAGGCATTCGAGGCCGAGATTGTGGCGTATGATTCATATGTGAAGCAGGCGCCCCAAGGAGTACAATTGATATCATTGGAAGATCTGCTGGCGGAAGCGGATATCATCAGCCTGCACTTGCCTTATGACACTGACACGCACCACTTGCTTGATAAGGCGGCGCTCGCGCGCATGAAGCCAGGTGCTGTAGTGATAAATACAGCCCGAGGCGGGCTTATCGATGAAGCCGAGCTTGCGGAAGCCTTGATTTCCGGGCGTCTGGCTGCTGCCGCACTCGATGTTTTTGAGCAGGAACCGTATCATGGGCCGCTGCTGGAATGTGAAACGGCAATTCTTACCTCGCATATTGGTTCGCACGCCAGGGAAGCACGTCAGCGCATGGAGGTGGAGGCCGCGGAGAATCTGCTTCAGGGACTGGCTAAAGCGGATGTGATGAAAGACAGGCACCACGGAAATGCCTAGCGAAATTGCGATCGTGTATGGCGCCAGCGGCTTCCTCGGAAGCCATGTAGCCGATGCGTTGTCCAACGCCGGCTATCGTGTGCGCTTGTTTGATCGTCGCCCATCGATTTATCAGCGTCCCGATCAGGAAATGGTCATCGGTGACATCATGAACCTGGATGAAGTGACGAAAGCGGCTGAGGGTGCTCATGTCGTTTATAATTTTGCTGCCATTGCGGATATCGATGAAGCCAACGATAAACCCCTGGCGACCGCCACGATTAACGTATTAGGTAATATGCACGCACTGGAAGCGGCACGTCTTGCCGGAGCGCGCCGATTTGTTTTTGCCAGCACTATTTATGTCTATTCCGAGTCTGGTTCTTTTTATCGTGCCAGCAAGCAGGCGGCAGAACGCTTCATTGAAACTTATCATGAGCGCTATGGGCTGGACTATAGCATTTTACGCTATGGATCGTTGTATGGCAGGCGTGCTGACGCACGTAACGGAATCTACCGTATGCTACACGAAGCGGTGGACCGTCATTCCATAACGTACCATGGTAGCGGTGAGGCAATCCGCGAATACATCCATGTTGAAGATGCAGCGCGCATGAGTGTCCAGGTGCTGGCGCCAGAGTTTGCCAATCGTCATTTGATCTTGACCGGACAGGAGCGGTTACGCATCAAGGACGTCATGACCATGATTTCTGAAATCATGCCCTGGAAGATCGAATTACATTTCGACCAGGCGCGTGCGGGGCACCATTACGAGGTGACTCCTTATGCTTTTCAACCCCGTATTGGCCGTAAATTGGTACTCAACGAACATGTCGATCTGGGTCAGGGTTTACTGGATTGTTTGCGGGATATCCACAGAACCATGCACCACTCCGGTGAAGATGACGAAGCGACGCCTTTGGCATCCGACAATAAAGCATGAGCACAGCGGCATGGCAAGCCATCATTTTCGATTTCGATGGTGTTGTGGTCGAATCCGGTGAAATCAAGACGCAAGCTTTTGGCGATCTCTATCGAGGCTACGGGGAAACAGTCATGGCTGCGGTGATGCAGTATCACAGCTTGCATGGAGGCATGTCGCGCTATCACAAATTTCGTTATTTTCAGGAGCATCTTTTAGAGAAATCACCGTTGACTCCGGATGAAGAGCAAGAGTTGGACCGTCGTTTTTCCGAATTGGTCGTCGAGGCTGTGATTGCCAGTGATGCAGTGCCTGGTGCAACGGAGTTGATCCGTAAAGAAGCCAAACGTATTCCTTTATTTGTGGCTTCCGGTACACCGGAAGCGGAGCTCAATACAATTGTCATTCGCCGTGGCCTGGCCTCCTATTTCACCGCTGTGTGTGGCTCCCCCACGCCAAAACAGAAGCTGATTGCGGATATTTTATCGAGTCACGCGCTCTTGCCTGAGCGTGTGCTGATGATAGGCGACGCGTTGATCGACTATCAAAGCGCACAGCTTAACAATGTCGCATTCCTGGGACGCGTGCGCCCCGGGGATAAAAACCCTTTCCCTGCGCACGTGGACATATTGCCCGATCTGAGCCCGTTGCTCACCTGATACCTGACCCAACGGTTTAATCAGCAAATCGATAATGGTTCAGAAACATCAACCTTAATGATATATGATATTTTTGAAATATCCCCAAGACCAGCCAATATGACGGGCAGTAAAGAAAAAAAGCCTAAGACGATTATTCTTGGCGCCGGCCAGGGACGGCGGCTGTTGCCGCTGACTGAAAACATGCCGAAATGTCTTTTGCCGGTCTCGGACAAATCCATTATTGAGCGGCAGATTGATGCCTTACTGGCAGCGGGCATAGAAGAAATCACTGTTGTCACCGGTTTTCAGTCCAGCCTGGTTGAAGCTCAATTGCAACGGCGTTACGCAAATCACACGCAGGTCGGTACGATTTTTAATCCGTTCTTTGAGGTTGCCGATAACCTGGCCAGTTGCTGGATTGCACGTTCTGTGATGGATAGCGATTTTCTGCTCCTGAACGGGGATACTGTTTTTGATGAGGCTGTGCTGGCGCAGGTGCTGAGCTCGGATCCCGCTCCCATTACCCTGGGGGTGGATTACAAATCCGCTTATGATGCGGACGACATGAAAGTCCAGCTGGATGAAAGAGGATGGGTCAAGCACGTGAGCAAAACTTTATCCGCGGCTCAAACCGACGCCGAGTCCATCGGTCTTATTTTTTTTCGGGATCGTGGACCGCAATTGTTCCGCAGCGCGGTCGAGAATGCACTTCGGCATCAAGCTGCGCTTAAATTCTGGTATCTGAACATCATTGACGGCCTGGCCGATAAACAAGTGGTGAAGGCTTGTTCCGTATCCGGGCATATTTGGTGTGAAATTGATTTCGCCGCGGATCTGGTACGGGCTGAAGCGCTTTTCGCCGAAACGAAGGGGAATGGAATCCCGCAGAGCCCATCTATACAAGCTGAACTTATTACGGATGAATAGCCAGGCACGACCGTTGACGCCTGGGAAGAACGACAACTCACGCGCGTGAGTTGTCTCTGCGTCATTCGATGCGGGAAAAGCGATACGGTGGTAATCCTCGCCACACTTTAAGCGAATGTCAACATACTTCTGAACGGGCATACTTGGTTTCGACAGTCCGCCTCAAGTTGAACGCCAGGAGTTTCCCAAGCCGTTCGTTACCTACGGGGCCATTACCGATCCGCTGGATAATGTCCAGGTCCGGTGCTTTGTTGGCCTCGATCAGGCACGGACCGTTATCGAGCAGGGCGACGTCCCAACCAATCACCACCTGATCGGAGAAGGCGCTGCCATGGGCATATTGCACCAGGTCGATCAGCTCAGGCCAGCACGGGAGCTTGCGCTTCAGTATCTGGGCGTGCGTTTCGTAATGCCGCTCATACCAGCCATCGGCAGTCGCTCCCCAAGCCCCACAGGCGCCTCTTCCTAGTTCGCCGGTGTGGATATCCACGTTGGCTGCGATTCCGCCGGCGTGGAAATTGTCGACAATGACGGCACTATTCCGCGCCATGCGGAAAACTGCGTTGGTAACTTCGAATCCGCCTTGCTCGTTACGACAACTCATCACACGAACAGTCGCCAGCGTACCATTGGCGAGGTCGGCGATCTCATGGTGATTCACGAGTCGCGGCTGCACCAGAAAAGCATTCTGCCATGAGGCTTTCCGCAGACCCTCAAGTACTTGATCCTCAGTGGCGACTTCACCATCATTGCGCCGGTACTTCCCCGAACCCAGGTAATCCCAGCGCGTGGCATTTTTCCCCCCTTGTCCATACAGTGGCTTCACGAAGAGATCGATCTCGGGCAGGCCTGGTCCGTTCCAATCGACTGCCGTGACCTCTCCTTTCTCCACGCTCAGGAGGACGGGTGCAGTCTTGATTCCGAACTCACGGCAGCGGGCCATGAAACGTGCTTTATCTTTTATACATATTGTGCTCCGCTCCGGGGGGATTGAAAGTCCACCATTGTGGTCGCGCAAAAAAAGGTACAGCCCGGCTTTTGTTTCAAGCCGATTCAGGTACTCACCCGCATGCTTTCTCTTATCGTCGTCGTGCAGTTCGAAGATATAGTACCAGGGAGACAGGATCGCAAACCGGGCCGCAAGATCGACCTGCTCCCGGATTTGCCGAATGATTCCCTTTCCTGTCCGCTTCTTTATGGCGCCTCCGTTGAGCGTGGTAAACACCATTACCAGCGCAGCAACCACGAATGGGACGAACGGCAGAGCCATGCACGCTACCAGACGATCGCGGGGCCTGATCTCACGCCAGACCTCACGCTGGAAGCATCGGTGGATAGCCGTCGCCGCCGAGTTATCCTCCGGTAGTCGCGCAAGAATCCACATCGCGCCACTCAAGTCCCGGGTAATCCTGTCAATGCTGAAACTATTGATAATCTTCATGAGCCCTCGTATCCACGGTAGCCTGTCAAGAAGGACAGTAAATCACATACCCTCCAAGACCCTTATTTAATTCTCTTGTATGATAATCAACCAACAATATGAAGAGGCGATGACATGCTGCAAAAAGATATAGTTTTGTTCAGAGGCTCTCTAAAGGTTTCAGTTATTTGCGTGATACGTCGCCGCATCAGCAATACCAGATAATAAAATAACTCTTTACCATAGCGGGAAAAATAGTCCGTTTGGACTAAGACATCTTGAGTATATTCTCTTTGATTTTATTTAGCTTAAACGTTGCACCGGCGGGGGCGAATGGCCATATATGCTAATAGCCGTATATACTTCATGGTGATAGGGTGCACTTTCGAGAGGGTATCAATGCATGTGGAGACTGCTGATAATCACCGAAGGAAGAACGCGTTGGAAGATGAAGATTATAGCGGCAGAATTATCCAGAAAAAAAATCTTTCAACCAATGTACGCACCACCATTCGTCATGCGGAAAAACGCGAAATCCGGCATATGCGGTCAATTTCAACCCTGCCTCATCGATATGCCGGCACCCCTATATGACTTTCCCCGCGCCATTGTACAAGATGGCTGATTGTGCCGATATGTTTCGTATCGTATCCTGCAAGCGATGCCGCTAAACAATTGATTCGAACTCAGCCGGACGAAACCCATCAATTATCAAATCTTATGGATTCTTCGATTATCAATACCCCGCCGCCGGATATGCCGGTCTTTAACGCAACCATGCGGAAGTTTGGCGCACCACAAACAATAATTCATCAGTATCAATACTGGAGCGTCATGTTGCGTCCAGCCCAGCTAACGCTTGGTTCCCTGATTCTAGCCGCTCATGAGCCAGTTCGCTCATTCTCGGCACTTAGCCAGGAAAGCTTTACTGAGCTTCACGAAGTAATATCACAACTAGAGTCTGCTTTGGCCAAGGCCTTCAGTTACGACCGGTTGAATTACCTGATGTTAATGATGGTTGATCCGGATGTGCACTTCCATGTCATCCCTCGTTATGCGAAAACAAAGTATTTCAATGCCATGGAATTTATCGACTCCGGTTGGCCAGGGGCTCCAGATTTCAACCGGACCTATGAGATCGATGCCGAAACCAATCGTCTCATTATCGATCATACCGTTTCCTGCTGGGGCAAAAAATAATATGCGGCCCCGGTTTTCATCGCTTTATCCCTTTGTCCAAGAGATTTCAGCCATACTGGATAACCTATCACACACCGCATTCTTTAAGCATCGCTCCGGCAAGGATACTCCTTGATGCCGGGGCCTATCCTGACTAAACCATGACCCATTCATGCGTTCCTGAAACCAATCAGTGGTATTTATTATCAGAAATCCCGCCTGCTGGCGATCCGGTAGAACACCCCAATCTGTGACTCTACGGTTCGGTTTTTTTATCAATATTTTATTTTGGGCCCATTAGCCTTTTGACAGCATTTTACCCATGGCTGTCCATACTAAGATTGTATATACTCAGCGACCACTGCGACCACTTCAGATTCGACGTCTACGAACGAAAAATAGAGAGCATGCGCCCTTTTGCAACGCCAGGTCCCAGCGTCAACTACCACTTATCTGGCTTGGACAGGTAAACCGGCGTATGACACAACTCGTTCTGTTGCGGCACGGGGAAAGTATCTCGAACCGGGAGGGGTGTTTTACCGGCTGGAATGATGTTGCCCTGACGCCACGAGGTGAACAGGAAGCCGAGCAAGCTGGCCGTCTGCTCAGGGAGGCGGGATATAAGTTCGATATATGTTTTACCTCGGAACTCCAGCGGGCTACGGAGACGCTGCGTATCGTATTAAAAGCGATGGAGGTCGATGAATTGGCCGTACAGCGGAGCTGGCGTTTAAACGAACGACACTATGGCGCGCTGGAAGGGATCGATCCCCTGAAGGCGATCAGGAAATTTGGTGTCTGGCCCATCCTCGGCTCCCAGCTGCGGTTTGATGCACGGCCGCCGCCGCTCGACCCCTGTGATGCGCGGTTTCCGGGAAATCAGCAGCGTTACTCGAATATCGACAGGCAGGAATTGCCCCTTGCTGAGAGCATGCAGCAAGCCCTTTTGCGGGTGCTACCCTACTGGGAGGAGGTAATTCTGCCGGAAATTCGACACGGAAAGCGGGTTCTCATCGTAGCTCACAAGCATATTTTGCGTGCACTAGTGATGCAACTGGACGATTTGTCCATCGTCCAGCTAATAAGGCTATCCATCGCCACAGGGCGACCGCTGGTATACGAACTTGACGATAAGCTGAATCCCGTCCGACATTACTATGCTGATCGCCAGGCCGGCCTTGTAAAATAATTTATATCAAGGAAAGTGGAATAGCGCTTAAGGCAATCGAAGCACCAGCCGGACTGGCGAAATCGGATGGCAGTGCCATAGCAGCGCATGACAAGTCGCATATTGGTAGTCTTTACGATGATCGCAATACCAAGTCTGTTGGCGTAACGCGCCCTGATTCGCGCAAATGGAGCGGGCCTCGGGTTTAATGGACATACCGTCTGTTTTCCTGGGTTCGCCAAGTGCTTGCCAAATAGTCGACCCTTCGCATGCCTTTCTCATCCTGTCGCTGCCCCTTTCATCTTCTGCCCACTCTTGAGACTTTTAATTTCAAAAAAGTGCTGCGAAACGGAGTCACACCGCTCAGGAAAAAAGTAGAGTAATTGCAAAGCTTACCCGCCATGAATTCGCATCGCCCTGACCGTGGGAAAATCCTCAATTGGACTGATGAGCCAGGAGTAAAATCCGCAGGCTCACACGTTGGGAGAAAGCTGTTGTCTGGTTCGACCTCAAAGGATGCAGCGCAGTATATGCCCCGATTGACGCTCGTCAGATCTTCATCGAATGTCAACGATATCGGATTGCGGATAGGACAAATCTGCTAATCAATTTTTAGAGGTAACCTTGGCGCAAGTTTCCATAGTGATCCCCACGTTCAACGAGGCCGACAACATCGACCCCTTGCTGACGCGCCTGTACGAGCTTGACCTGCCGGCGGAGGACGTCGAGATCATTGTTGTTGACGACAACTCGAGCGACGGCACGCCCGCCAAAGTGCGTGCCTGGGAAAAACGGGCGAATGTACGGCTGATCGAACGTCGGGAAAAACCCGGTCTCACCCGGTCCATCCTGGCCGGCGCGGCAGCGGCACGCGGGAATATCATCGTCGTGATGGATGCAGGCCTGAGCTACCCGCCGGAACGGTTGCCCGCCCTGATTGCCCCCATACTGGCAGGAAGCTGCGACATCGCCATCGGCAGTCGCTACGTAGCGGGCGGCAGCACCGAAGGAGAGCCCCTGCCGCGCCGATGGCTCTCGCGCCTCGCCAACTGGCTTGCCCGCCCCCTCTGCGACGTAAACGACGCCACCTCGGGATATTTCGCCTTCCGGCGGGAACTGGCCGCCACCATTGCCGAACCCGCACACGGCCATGAACTCCTGCTCGAACTGCTCATGGCCGGCCAAGGCAAACTCAGGGTCGTGGAAGTGCCCATCCGCGTTCGTCATGGCACCCATCGCACCCACGGCACCTCCAGATTATCAGTCCGCCCGCAGTGGGCCTACCTGCAACGCCTCATGACCCTGGCCGGCGGTACCGTCCCGGTCGGTGCCGCCGGCCGCTTTGCCGCAGTCGGATTGTTGAGCGTCGCCATAGACGCGCTGTTGTTTCAATTCCTCATGAGCCGTGGTTCCGGGCTCGCCCTGGCGCACATCATGAGCTTCTTCACCGCCGCAGCGGTGAATTACTCACTCCATTCCGGAAGATCATTCCGCGATCATGCAGGCGACCTGCGGTGGAATCAATTGGGCCGCGCCCTCACCGTAGGCATGTTTGCGTTACTGATGCGCGGCGGCGTACTGGCCCTGCTGATCGATGGCTGGCACCTGCCCCCGTTTCTGGCCATCTTCCCGGCCATCGCCGCAACGGCCGTCATCAACTACTTCGGCACCGCATTCTACGTATTTCCCGTCAGCGTGAATCCGCCCTCGCCGGAAGTGCGCTGGCGGGTCGCATCGATTGGAATCGTTGCCTTTGCCGTCCTGCTGCGCCTGATCTATCTGGGCACAGCCGAACTGATTCCCGACGAAGCTTACTACTGGGCCTATGCCGAGCACATGGACCTGAGTTTTTATGATCACCCGCCCATGGTGGCCTGGCTGATCTGGCTTGGCACCGCGATCTTCGGCAACAGCGAGTTCGGAGTCCGGATCGGCTCGTTTTGCTGTGGCCTGATAACGATGGCTTATTTGTATGCGCTGGCACGCAATCTGTACGATAAGTCGACCGCTATGCGCGCGGTGATGCTGCTGGCGGTGTTGCCGTTTTACTTTGCCACTGGCATGGTGGCGACAGCGGATGCACCGCTGGTGGCTGCCTGGGCTGCCACGCTCTACTATATGGAGCGCGCATTGATAGCCGATGAGCGTTCGGCCTGGCTGGGCATGGGTATTGCATTCGGCCTGGGCATCCTGTCGAAATACACGCTGGGCCTCCTGGGTCCAGCGGCGCTGCTGTTTGTGATCCTGGACCCCGCTTCGCGCCGCTGGCTGCGCCGTCCACATGCCTACCTGGCCGCCGCACTTGCGCTACTGCTGTTTTCTCCCGTGATCATCTGGAATTTCCAGCACGACTGGGCGTCGATTACCTTTCAGTCAAGCCGGGTCCAGGGGGTAGGTGATAATCAATTCTCGGTCCATGAATTATTTCTCCATCTCATGGTCCTGTTGACGCCGGTGGGCTTGCTTGCTGCAGCCATGGCGTTGTGGCCGAGGACCGAACGTGACTCCAACACCTATGTACGCAGGCGCCGCCTGTTCGTGGGGGTGTTCACCGGCGTGCCACTGTCAGTGTTCTTGATTCTCAGTATTTTCGATTCGCAACGGTTCCACTGGGCCGGTCCGTTATGGCTCGCGGTGCTGCCAACGATGGCGTGGATGATGGGCCAAGCGGGCGATCTCAGCACCACCGCACGCCGTGTGAAGGCAGCCTGGAAGCCGGCCATCATGATCTGCCTGCTTCTCTACGGATTCGTACTGCACTATGTGGTGCTCGGCATCCCCGGGATTCCCTACAAGTTTTTGTCCGAACGTTATTTCTGGCGCGAAGCCACAAGTGAGGTCGAGCAGATTGTAGCGGAGGTTCGACAACAGACTGGGCAAAAGCCCATTGTAGTGGGCATGAGCAAATGGTCGGTGGCTGCGCCCTTGTCTTTTTACAATCGCGGCGATGAGCCTATGGAGATACGCTCGCGCAATATGTTTGGTGATAGCGGTGCCATGTATGATTTCTGGTATCCATCGGAATCACCCACCACCAGGCCAATCATCATGGTGGGCATATGGCGCCGCGATCTCGAGCATACCACGAAAATACATGATATTGACCGGATGCTCTTACAACCCGGTCCGATACAGGAGCGAGTGGTCATGCGCGAAGGCAAACCGCTGCGGCAGGTGCATTACCGCATTGCGCGGGGGTATTTGGGTAAAAATCCTTGATCCTCAGTAAAGAAAATCTATTGCTTCATTACCTTATCACGATTTTCTTTCTGCAGGCCAATTGCAACAGCAGTGATGACCAGAAGCAAAGTGGGAATTTTGCTAAAAAGAGCAAAAGTATCCGTCAGCCCCGATATAAAAATAAAGCATACCAAAGCTGCTCCCAGGATGGGAAGCTGATATGTTTTCAGGGTTTGATACCAACTCCATAGAAGAAATGAGAACGCCAGAATGCCAAGTGCGCCGATATGCATTCCAATTTCAATCCAGTCGTTGTGATAATGAGCGGTTTCAAGGAATTTTGGCAAATCCTTGTACCGACCATCTTTGTATGTGACCACCATTTTTTCGAAATAGCTCTCGGGTACGCCTGTGCCATGGCCAAACAAGGGCTTTTGAGCGATGCCATGCAGTCCGACATCCCAGACGGCGAGGCGATAACCCAAGCTGTTATCGTATTTTCCTCGCTTGGACAACTCGATATCGGACTGGGCCTGAACCAGCCTTTCATGCAGGTTGCCATCAGTGTATGCGAAAAACACAACCATAATGGTTACCGATGCGACAATACTCAGAAGGGCTTTTTTTTCTGTTTTATAGCGCAGATAAATTAAAAATACAGATGCAAGCAAGGTGGCCAGAAGAGGTCCCCGCCCATTCTGGTTTAACTGCATAAAAAATAGAAATGTCGCCAGAAGCCATAATGCTGACTTTATTTTTTTACCGGTGCTCACGCTGGCAAGATATAGCGATAGTATAACCCCTATCCCAAGCATCGATGAGAAGGTCAGATAGCTTATATCAAGGGGTGGAATGCCTTGCGCCCCGACAATGGTCCGTTGGTAAATTCCGATAAGTAAAACACTAAAATAACCCGCAAGCAGACCATTGATTGCCCAAGGCAGACGATCCTTATTCAAAAGCGATAAAAACGGCAGGAAGACCAGAAATCCGAAATATCTTCTCCATTTCAAACGTCCGGATTCGGGAAAGTCGCCCCAGAGAATTCCCAGCGCCAACACAGCACAGAAGATGAGTATTGCCAATACGAGAGGTTCTTTGATTGCCTGTCCGAACCTGCGAAAACCGTTATCCAGAATCCAGAGCAAGGTCACGAGAATACCTACATTCAAGCTCAGCCATTTACTCCACAGCGCTATGCCGAAAAAGAACAGCACAAACTTTACCAGCGTGTTGTGCCACACCTGAACGTCTTTCATCAGGCTGGAAGCATGATTGATTGCTTATACATCGGACACTCGACCTATAATCTCCCCAGCTAAATTTCGTACCCTATGATCTTTCCGAACACATCAAATAAGTTGATATTTCATGGTCAGCCGGCTCAGAATTCCACCCTGATCAAGGGCCCCTGTTGCAGGTGTTTAGATATGAAGCGCTATTCTGAACGCTCGGCTGACCCCTGAGCAGGTTTGAACCGCCGTAAAGAATCAATTTTATTATAAGCTCACATTATGCATATATTGCGATGGGATGAAATTGCGGTGTACTCCTTCAGGAATACCTTACGTCACTGCAATAATCCTGTGTGCTTCGTGATAAGTATTTCGAATGAAATATAGTTCTTATATTCTCAAATTTGCCAGCAATGGACCTATTTGATCCGTTTTTTAACTGTCAGGCGAAGATAATTCCGTCTGGCGTAAACGTAGTGCGATGGCTCATATGAAAGCGCTTTTTTTTCTACGCCATTACAATGACATAGATCACATCACCCCAGTCATCTCGAAATGGATCGAGGCAGGTCATATCTGCGATATCGTCCTGGTCGGTAGTCCAAAATTTCTCAGTGACTACCGTATTGAATTTCTGAGCAAGCTCGATGGTGTGCGAATTGCCCATATTCGTAATCTGTTGCCACCTCTCGAATTCTTGAGATGGCAGATGCAGATGCTCCTCCTGGTCAGTAGTTTGAGGCGCCTGTTTATAGGCCCTCTTATCGGCGCATTGGCCCGGATGTACGGTGCCAAACGGCGCGAACCGATCTGGCGGAGCACCACTAACCGCTTATTGCAGCGGAGTTTCAATGGTATTGATGAGGGTGTGATCGTATTTGACTGGATCACCAGAGATTCGCCTATTTCCGTGGAGTGGGTCGAGACGGTTGTGTCTACGGCACGAACCATGGGTTTTGGTACAGCATCGCTGCCGCATGGAGATAGTCCTCATGCCAGTCAACTGATACGACACCATGAGTGGAGACTCGAGCCGGATAGCCTGTTTTCTGCGGCGAGGATATTTGATAAGCTTGTGGTACCCAATGAATTGTGCGCAAAGCGCTTCCGTCCGTTCCTGGATGACCAGGCGATTGCTGTGCTGGGTTCTCCACGCTACTGTGACGAATGGTTGGAGAAATTGACAAAAATCTCTCCATCTTTGCTGACAGCTCGCTCCGGTAACCGGCTTAAAGTCGTGATGTTCTTGAGGAAGAGCAATTTTACGACATTCTGGGAGGAAGTCAGCGAGGTGATCGGGATGATCGCCGCTTTTCCCGAAGTAGAATTGGTGATCAAGCCACATACGCGCGGCGGCCGGCGACAGCCCCTGACCAAAGATTCGTCCCTGCATCGCCTGCCGAATGTAAGCGTGGCAAGCGATGACACCCATTCCATTCATTTGATGAATTGGGCGGATGTTATTATCGACCTTGCCACTTCGGTGGTTTTTGAAGCAGTCAAGGCGAAAAAACCGGTGCTGGCCGCCGATTACCTGCATGCCGGACGTTCTGCGCTAGCCTGTTTTATACCCGAGACGGAACTGAAATGCCGGGATGATGTGTATAAAAGAATTGACGAGTTTCTTACCAGCGGTTGCGATTCCTTCTATGTGGAGGAACATCGGCTGCGATTCATCAATGAGATGCTTCACGTCGGTGGACCGGATGTATTATCCCGCTATGTGGTTTTGCTTGAAGCGCAAGTGAAGGGAAGACCCGGAGTAAATGCTCAATCGTGTCTTTAGCATTAAACCCAGATAATTCATTAGGCGGCTCTGCGAGCCTACCCGGGTGCTGGCGGTCAGTTTGCGGCCATTTTCGCCGCCATTTTTGCTACCTGCGCGGCGTCCATAGACCAAGCTATGGGCTTCTCCCAACCGGCAAAACTGTCTCGCAACCTGCCTCGCCATCATCTCGCGTCCTAATGGATTATCTGGGTTAAATAAACCATCAAGCCGTGCGGATCAATAAATTGGCAGAGCCATTCAATTATTTCGCCTCGACAGCAATAACCAGATCTTCTCGGGATTAGCTGTGGAGAAAAAGCGTTCTTTCGAGATATATTTTGGCGGCCCCGACCAGCCTCCAGGTTACCTGCGCGATATATTGGAGGAGCATATTGCCGCGGTTCCGTCCGGCGGATCCATCGACTGGGTTACCTATTATTTTCGTGACCTGCGGCTCGCGGAAGCGATCATTCAAGCTTATAAACGCGGCGTCAAGGTTACCGTAACGCTAGCAGGCAAACCGCGGGTTCCCGATGCCAATGATGCTGTAATAGCAAGGCTTTCCGCACCCGATGGACTGGCTGAAGGACTTCGTGTTGTTACCCTCCCCGGTGTACCCGCACCGCCAGGGAAATCGTGGAAACCGCAATTACACGAAAAACTCTACTGCTTTTCGCACCCGAAGCCCATAGCGTTTATCGGCTCTTTCAATCCATCAGGAAACGTACCGGAGGAAAAGCCGGAGATCATCCGGAAAATAGGTGACCAGGACCGGGGACACAATGTGCTTGTCGGACTCGTCGATCCACATCTTGTTGGCGGATTGATAAAACACGCTCGACAGCTGAATCGGGTACCGCCAGGGTTACTTTACCGGTTTTCTGCCCATGCAAATCTGGCGATCAGCAACGTTGACACAACTATCTACTTCTGGCCCCGGATGCGCACGCACCCGGTGGTGGAGTTCTTGAGCCAGGTTGGCGGCACTGCGCGCGTCCGCATAGTTGCATCGCACATCAGAACAGAGCGCGCCGCCGATGTCATGATTGAGCTCGCCAATCGAGGGGCGGCACTGGAGATATTTGCAGATTCAACCTTCAGGCGCGTCACTGCGAAGGTAGAACAACGGCTCTCGGCCGCCAGGATCCAGTTCAAGCGAATCAGAAATCCCGAGCATCTTCCGATGCACCTCAAGTTCGTGCTGGTAGAAGAGCATGAGAAGGTATGGTCCTTTTTTGGTAGTTTCAATTGGACCAAACCATCATTCTGGCTCAACCATGAAATTGCCGCTATTTCAAGCGACCCCATACTTTTCAAGGCCTTCGCCGACCGATGTAATATGTTGGAATGAAAAAGGCGGACATGAACGGAAATCCTGGCCGCCTGTCGGGCTTGAAGAATTGCAGCAAAAAAGTGACTGGGTGAGGATAGATTCTGCGGATTTTGAAGGCCAATAGTTATTCTACCGGCCGAAAAAGCAGTGAAATACGAGATAGGCTGCTAGCGCCGACAACTTGAAAATCCGAAATTGTAATACCCAAAACTCGGCTTTAACCAGAAATCACCTTTTGCGGTGTAGCTCACTTCGGTAAGGATCACATCTTCAAGGCATATTCATAGTGCAGTCCATCCTCCATCCATGACCAGGTTTGCTCCAGTCATATAGCTCGAAGCATCCGAGGCTAGAAAAATAGCGGCTCCACGGTATTCGTTTTTTTCTGACATGCGGCCCAGGATAGTACGGGATGAATAGTTTTTAATAAACTCATCATCATGTTGATTCCAGACTCCACTAGGCGTGAGAAGGTTCACCCGTATGGCGGTATTCATATAATAAGCCGCTAAAAACTTCGTCAATCCCAACAGACCCGCTTTGCAAACGGAATAAACGGCGGGCTTGTATGTCTGGTTTTCTTGACCTGCTTTTTTATAAATACGTTGATCCGGCCCCACAAGTCCGTAATTGGATCCCAAAAAAATAATGGATCCCTTCCCTGATTTTTCCATTACCTCGCATGCAGTCTGGGTAAATAAAAAAGCACCCGTTAAATTGACATCCAGAGAGGATTGCCAAAGTTCTTTTGGAAACTTGGTAAATTTGGAAAAAGAGGTGGTGTCGGAACCCCGTTCAAATTTCGGATCAATAGCGGCGCTGTGGATAACAGCATCGATTCGATTGAACTGAATTTCGCATAACTGGACAATGGACCGGCAAGAATCGGTGTCGGTCACATCCAGGACCTGGATCCATGTTTTCGTATTTGGATAAACAGAAGCAATTTCGCTTTTTAGAGATTCGAGATTTTCTCTCTTTAAATCTCCCAGTACTAAATGGGCACCAGCCGAAGCGGCGGCGAGAGCAAATTCTTTTCCGAGCAGACCGGTGGCTCCACTGATGAGCACCACGCGATCGGTAAGATCAAAGGGCGTATCTTTGTATGGTTGATTCATAGAGCAACCTTCTGATGGGTTTGAAGGGATTTTTTGACTGCCAGGGCGGTGTTCAGGACATCGATGCCGTCCTGCAAAGTGACTCGGGGAGTCGATCCTCCGGAAAACGTCTCAATAAATTCCGCCATCATGGATAGAAATAACGCATTCCGGTCCCAGGCTGAAGGTAATTCCATTTCATCCAGGATTTGCCCATTTTGTTTCAGGGTAGTGCGGCGAGTGGGATAGTCCCAGTCTACGATGGCGTTTTCAGCTACGATGTTCATATGGCGGACAGGCGGCTTTCGCCAATAATCCATCCGGAGCTGAACACAGATATTTTGCTCGGTTTCGAACGTGATGAGCGCGGTATCTTCTGCTGTGATTTCGAGAGATGTTCGATGCCCTCCGATAGCAAAGACCTCCCTGGGTTTTCCGAAAAGCCAATGCAAATAGTCCAGCTCATGGATAAGCGTCAGAACAACCCCTCCACCCTGATCCGCGCGCGCTGCATAACTCTGCCGGTAATCTTCCCAAGGGTGCCAGTCGGGCAGGTATTCTCCCAGATCCACTTGCACCGAATAGATCTTTCCGAGTTTATCCTGTTTGATCCATTCTTCGATTTTCTGCAGTCCCGGGTGCATCCGGAGTTGACACCCCACCAAAACTTTAGGCCCATTCAAAGTGAGGTAGCGAGCCAGTTCGGGCAGCCGCTGTTTTTCATGGGCAATGGGTTTTTCAACATAAACGTGGGACCCTGCCTTAAGGGCTTTGATGAGCGTTTCCAGATGAAGGGAGGTGGGGTTGGCCACCACCACGAGGTCGAATTTGTGGCTGAGTGCGAGGTCAAGATCTTGAAAGACAGTAATACCTTCGGGGATGATCTCCATGGGGGGCGGAAGATTCCGGCTTCGCACCACGCCGAGTTCGCGAATTCCGAGCGTATGTAAATTGTTGAGGTGCCTGACTCCAATGGATCCAAGGCCAACCACCAAAGCTTTCAAATGGTGCTTCCCCGTCTTTCCATCAGAAATTCGGCCAGTTGAAACGAGAATTCATCGTCGATATCGATGGAGTCGTTGCTGTCGATCTTAAGCGGCAAGACGTGTGTGCCTGTGAGGGAATGTTTTTCCAGAATGGTCCGGGTGCGAATCAAATCCAGATAACCGATTTGCCAATACACCTTGGGCAAACTTTGCCTCGGCTCGTTGAAGGGCTCGGGAATGCCGGGAATGCTCAATAGCGCTTGCATAAAACCATCCGCTCCGATGGTCCACATTTTATAGGGATTTTGCCCCGGTTCGATGATTCCTCGAACCGAATCGGCTTCCGGATTTTTTTTCAGGAGCTCAGCAGCCTCTTCTATTTTTGAAACGCTACGCGAGGGAGAAGTTGGACGGAATTGAAAGATAGCATCGGGAAGTGGAACTCGATTTTGCTCCAACCATCGCAAAAAATGATGAAATACGGGCAAGTCCCGCGTGTCGTCCTGCGCGAGTTCACTGGGCCTTAAGAAGGGTACCTCGGCGCCGGCATTTCTCGCGACCTTGGCAATTTCCTCCGAATCCGTGCTGACAAAAGTTCGCTGGATGGAAGGGCATTTGAGGGAAATCTCAATCGAATGGGCGATAAGGGGTTTTCCCCGCAAAAGCCGGATATTTTTATGGGGTACGGCCTTTGATCCTCCCCGCGCGGGAATGAGTGAATAAATTAACATCGACTACAGTCTGCACTGCTTCAATTCAGTAGGCTTGATAGCCCGTTTCGGCCGAAATGATGCGCTTGGGGTAAGTGGTTGTCAAGCGATGTTCCGAAGGGAGGAGCCATGGGACAACTAAACATGCCTGCGCCACAGCGACACAGACATGCGCCCAATCAGCCGTTCAGGCTACGGTGGAGCTGAGTTAGGCAATAAGCCAGTTTCCATTCAAGCAAAACTCGAGCTTCAACTTATTGAAGGGCCCGAGCGGTTCTTCCTGTAATTCAAAATAATGAATATCCCCAATGGAGTCGTGCAGATGGATCCAGTTTCGACGCAGATAGGATTTCAAAAAACGGGCATTGGCGGTTCTACCATCCACCAGAATAAGCGTGCCCGGTTCAAGAAAAAACTCAACTCTCAAAATATCCGCCGACATCGGCATTCTTGCTTTGCTGTTGAACGAGAAACCGTTTATCTCTTGTGTAGTGGCAAATTGCGAGGGACCGTCGAGATAGATAAAGTCAGGGGATATGTTGGGTAGTTTTGAATAAACGCTTGCGATTCTATTGTCGTGAATCAAAACATCAACAGAGCTATGAGAAATGGTGGCGAATGCTTGAAGCCTTGATCCAAGTCTTGATCTGGTGATTTCTAAAAAATGCTGCTCCTCTTCAACCGCATACACGTGAAATGGATTGTCGCTACGAATGGATTTTCTTGCCCACTCACCAAAGTGTCCGTCAAGTATGCGCATCGCGTCGGTGAGGATTACTGTGCTGTAGCCACTGCCAAACTCGAGAGCGTTGATGACCTTACGACTTAATGCGATCCAATGAAGACGACACAAATCTTCGTATTCGGGTTCAAACGGTTTTTCCTCAAACGCCGAGACGGATTTTTCGAGCATGGAGTTTTTGCTTGCCGCTCGATCTGCTTCCAATGCCTTACACAACGCTCGTAGAGAGAATAAATCAACATATTCTTCAACTCTTACTGGATCATGAAAACACGTGAGTGAAAATCTTTTTAACGAATCATTAACAGCCTGAAACGAAGGAGATAGAGCGACATCGGAAGTGTTAGCGGGAGGGGCTATAGACATCGGATATTCTCTCATCGGTTCGGTGGAAGTACTCATTTTATTTCGTAATGCCACGGACCTGCTGACAAGCTCAGTTTTTTTGTAGCAAGCCCAGAGTTAGTGCACGGCGAACGTGATTGTTCATCTGAGCGGCGCAAAACCGGGTCAGCTCATCAAACGATACTTGTTTCAAATTTCATCCACAAAACCAGCAACAAGGCGGCAGGCAGACACCACAATGCAGAGGCGCAGACAAGTGCCCATTTCAAGGGCATAAGGTCGACCAGCATATAGATAGCCACCAGGTAGACAAGAAGCGGGATCATGCCGCACAGACTGAACAAAATAGTATTTTTGAGCTCGTCATGAGTGCGTTCGCTACCGATGATGTAATGAGCGATCAGTGCAAAAGTGGGAAATAACGGCACCAGTCCGGCAAGATAGTAATTCTTCATATGCGCCAGCAAGCTGATAATTATTACCACAGAGGCGCCCAGCAGTGCCTTGATAGACAGTGTCATCATATCGACTCCTTCCATTACCATTCCGATTTTCGAAGCGTATACATGTTTTCCGGTACCTGTTTCAAAAGTCATCGTGAAAATTATAGTAAAGGAATCCTGACGTAAAGATGGCGAAGTCATTACGAATCTGTAATGTTTGGGGAAGAGTTGCGCACTGAACAGGGCTATGGATGATGCTTTGCGAAGCCAGAGTGGGACGAGTTTGCTTGTCCGCAAGGGTAAAGCGACGGCATGGTTACGCCGGAAAGAAAAGCCGTACGGACGTACCTTGGCCGACGACGCTTTGCACAGCGATCTTGCCACGGTGGAGATCGACAATCGATTTTACGATAGCCAATCCCAGCCCAGCGCCTTCTGTTTTAATATTGCGAGAAGGACTGATCCGGTAGAAACGATCAAATATTTTTGGCAGATGTTCTTGCGCAATCCCCATCCCGCTATCACGACAGCCAACCTCGATCCCACCATCCATACTACGGATGGAAAAAGTGATTTCTCCACCAACCGGGGTGTAATGCAGGGCATTTGAAAGGAGGTTACTGATGACCCTTCGGAAAAGAATCGGATCGGCGTTCATTTCCCCACTCCCTGTGCAAATTACCGAAACGTTTTGCTCCGCGGCTAACGCTTCATAAAAAGCAATAATTTTCCTGATTTCCGTGGACGCATCCATTGTTAGAGAAGTAATCATGGTCTGCGCACTGTCGGCTCTGGCCAAGAATAACAGGCTGTCCATCATGCGCGACAAGCGATCGTATTCCTCCAGACTTGACGCAAGTATTTCACGATATTCATTAGTCTCACGGAGCTTGGAAAGGGCTACTTCCGCTTCTCCGCGTAAATTATTGATCGGGGTGCGCAACTCATGCGCCAGATCAGCTGAAAATTGGGAAAGGCGACTAAATGAATCTTCCAGCCGGTCAAGCATCGCATCAAACGCACGTGCCAGTGATACTAGCTCCTGAGGCCATTGCGCGACATCAATGCGTTCATGCAGTTGGCTTGCGGTAATGCGCTCGGCGGCCCTGGTAATATCAGCCAGGGGCTTCATGCCACGCTGCGCCGTGATTATTCCGACGGCTGCGGATACCAGAATGCCGATTAATAATACGCCAATCAAATAGCGCTCATATCGACTGACCAGTATTTCTTCGCCTGTTTCATCCAATGCCACATGAATTAGCCGTTTTGGCCTATTGGTGTCATTGTCGCCCGTCTGGGCAGCAATCAGTACATAGCTTCTATTGGCGGTAGAGCGCCATTTTTTCGCTTTTCCAGTCAGTTGATTTGGATCAGGAAATACGGCGGGCGGAATTTCTCGATCCATGCCATGAGCCTCGTAAAGCGTACGACCCGACTCATCCAGTATGCGACTGTAGGCACGATACTGGGAGTTGGAAAATCCAATATTTTCCTGTGAAATTTCACGTTCAAGCGCTTCTGTATTACCAGCCCGAAGAATAAGATCGAAAACTTGAACTCGGCTGCTGAGAAATTGCTCATCTTCTTTTTCCAGCGTGGTAATAAGAACCCAATATAGAAATCCTGAAGCAAAGATGAGCATAACGGAAGCCGATAATGCATAAAGCCAGGCCAGTTGCCTGGCAATCGACCAACCCCGAAAACCGGGGGTGACTTTTAATTGATGAGCATTATCGATCTTCAAACAGATATCCGACGCCGCGAACGGTATGAATCAGCTTTTTCTCGAATGGATCATCGATCTTACTGCGCAACCGGCGTATCGCCACATCGATGACGTTGGTATCGCTATCGAAGTTAATGTCCCAGACCTGTTCGGCAATCAGAGTACGGGATAAAACTTCTCCGGCACGTCGCATCAGCAGTGATAACAGCGCGAATTCCTTGGATGTCAGGTCAAGGCGGTTACCGCCGCGTGTCGCCTTCTGGCGCTCGAATTCGATCTCCAGATCAGCAATTTTCAAGGTCTCGTTACATCGTGGTGGCGCGCGCCGTAATAGCAGGCGGACCCTGGCCAGCAACTCGGAAAACGCAAAAGGTTTGATCAGGTAATCATCGGCGCCGAGTTCCAATCCCTTGACCCGGTCTTGGATGGCATCTCTGGCAGTGAGGAAAAGTACTGGCATCTGTTTGCCCGCGTGGCGCAGCATTGAGAGAACGGACCAGCCATCCCGGCTTGGAAGCATGACATCCAGGATGATCAAATCGTAATCGATATCGAGAGCCAGAAGCAGGCCCTCGTCGCCATTTTCCGTGGTATCGACAATATATCCTGACTCGGATAACCCTTTACTGAGAAAGGAGGAAGTCTTTTTTTCATCTTCGATGATCAGGATATGCATAATATGGCTGGAATTGTGGAACCTGACCCGGTTCAAAGTATAAGGGAACTGGAAATCACAACTAAATTCTGCGTTTAAGGCAGTTTGATTTTCCGCTTCAGCGCCTGATGCAAAAGGGTAATTCACCTGCTCGCGCCCTGCCGCAAAAACGATAGCCGAATAATGTGTTGTACCCGGCACGAGTTCTATTACTTTGATCGGGTTCGTGCGTCTATAATACTGATGATTTACCATAAAGATAATCTCAATTGCTTCCGCAGGTCATTCAAACTCGTCGCGTTGAGAATAAGGATTCTTTCTTATAAGAAGCAATTGCACGGGAAAAAACTCCGTACATCCCCATTCACCCATCAGTTTTCATCCATGCTTCCGGACACGACGACTTGGGCGTCGCCCCCCCATTTTGCCCCTTCGTACCTTCATCAGGAACTTTGATATATCTCGAACCATGAATCCGATTGAGTCGACATTTGCGACGATGCAATCATATCTTCCATCTATGCAACCAGCGCGGCCTCAGAGTTATCGCGCACGTTTCGTCACATACGAATGATTTACCTTGCGCCCGCAGCAATGCGATAATAAAGCGTTTATACATTGAGCAGATCAAAAGGTCTGGAAGAAGAATATGGCGAATTCCGCCTCGACTCTTATTATTCCCGTTGAAAATCAGGTGCGTGAACTGGACGCGAAACTCCTGCTGTCCTGCGTAGCGGCAGAGCGTGGTTTTCCGGTTATTCTCGGTTCGCGTGCGTTTGTCCATTTCGAGGTGGCGTCGCTTCCACGGGGGGTGTATTTGGCGAAAAGCATGCGCAGCCTGAGCAGTTCGATGTTCAGAATCTTGCGTTTGCTCGGACATGAAATCGTCGCATGGGAAGAAGAGGCGCTGGTTCACCCGCCCCCCGACACCTATTTCACCGTTCGACTGTCTCCGACGACAATCAGGAATGTGTCCCACATATTTGCCTGGGGCCAGGAAAATGTCGACTTGCTTCAGCAGTATCCGCAATTGCCCGCAAATATGCCTATCCATATTACCGGAAATCCTCGCGGGGATATATTACGGCCCGAAATGCGACCCTACTTTGATACGGAAGTAGAGAAATTGCGTAAACTTTACGGTAATTTCATTCTCATCAACACGAACTTTACTGAGGTAAACCCCTTCATTCCGAATGTTGGTTTGTTTGTGCCGTCGAAAGATGGGCAAAAGAAGTCCCGGCGCGGCCAGGCCGGGATTGGGATGAGCCGCGAATTTGCCGATGGATTATGGGATCATAAGCAGGCAATACTGGAGGATTTCAAGCAACTCATTCCCGCCCTCGAACGGGCTTTTCCTGATCTGACGATCGTCGTCCGGCCACATCCGAGTGAAAATTTCAAGGTATACAATGAGATCGCCGCCAAGTGCCGGCGAGTGAAAGTCATCAATGAGGGCAATGTCATCCCCTGGCTTCTGGCTGCGAAGACAATGGTGCACAATGGTTGCACGACGGGACTGGAGGCTTATGCGCTTGGGGTGCCCGCTATATCTTACCTTGCGACATTCAACGAGTATTATGACTATGAGTTTCAGGGCCTGCCCACCAAGTTAAGCTATCAGTCCTTCAATTTTGAAGAATTGCAGCATACCTTGACCGGAATTCTTGAAGGCAAACTGGGCGTCGCGGGAGGTGAGGAACGCAAAGCACTCATCGATTATTACCTGGCGGCTCAAAATGGGCGTTTGGCTTGCGAGCGCATCGTCGATATCCTTGAGGAGAATGGCTATGGTAGAAAGCAGCCGCCCTCACCCCCGATCGGAACATTTGTTCAGGGCTGGACACTTGCCAAGTTAAAAGCTTCGGTCACAAACTTGAACATGCGCCGTCCTGGCCCCAACCGGCTTTCGTACCATGACCATCGCTTCCCCGAGATCACGGTTGCGGAGATCGAACAGAAGATCGGGCGTTTTGGCCATTTATTGAATCGTTTCGGCAATATCAGAGTCAAACAACATTCAAGACACCTGTTCAAAATCCAGGGTTAGCCAATCTTCGAACTAAACCTCAGGACCTCTTTCAAAAAAACTTTCCGAATCCGTCCGATATAGTGGCGGCAGTCGCCAAAGATGGGTTCGGGTTTTATATTTATTTCATTTGCAATCAAAGGATAGTCGTAAATCATTTATGAAGAAACCAAAAATCATTGCTGAAATAGGCTGTAATCATAAGGGGGACATGGAGATCGCCCGCGAAATGATAGGAATCGCGGCAACATTTGCGAAATGCGATTTCGTAAAATTTCAAAAGCGTTCGAACAGGGAATTACTTACCCCTGAAGAATATGGCGCACGCCATCCTAACCCCCAAAACAGTTATGGGGAAAGCTATGGCGCGCATCGCGAATTTCTCGAATTCGACATGGATCAGCATCGACAATTACAACAATGGTGCCAAGAGGTCGGGATCGGCTACTCGACGTCGGTCTGGGATCTTACCTCGGCAAAAGAAATTGCCAGCCTCAACCCGGAATTCATCAAGATACCCTCGGCATGTAATCTCAATTTTCCCATGCTGCGGTATCTTGCCGACCATTATGGCGGTGACATTCACATATCCGTGGGCATGACGACCCCTGCTGAACAAGAGCAGATCGTGCAATTGATGGAAAAGTGCGGCGCCGCCGACCGAGTTGTTCTGTACGCCTGCACGTCCGGATATCCCGTTCCTTTTGATCAGGTCTGCCTGCTGGAAATACAGATCCTCAATGATAAGTTTGGCTCCCGCGTCAAGGAAATCGGATTCTCCGGTCACCATCTTGGCATTGCCGTTGATATTGCAACCGTGGTTTTAGGCGCATCCTGGATTGAACGGCATTTCACATTGGACCGGACCTGGAAGGGAACCGACCATGCCGCTTCGCTGGAACCGGACGGGCTGCGCAGGCTGGTTCGAGATGTTCGCAACGTCTGCAAGACATTACGGGTCAAGGAAAATGAAATGACAGAGATCGAGCTTTCGCAGCGCGACAAGCTCAAACGCGTGCAGGGAGTTCACTTCAACTGATGCGTTGGGTAGCTCTCCTGCCTCTGCATGGAAACTTCGAATCGATTCCGATTCTCCGAAATGCTACGCGCCATATTGCGGGACGGCCGTTATTCGCCTGGGTCCTGGAGCAGGCCATCGCATCCGGGTGTTTCGACACCATTTATGTCATTACTGACTCATCGGTGGAGATTCGCAAAAAAATATCCGATGAATTTCCGGCGGCTGATAAGACGATAGAGGTTCTGGATTACTCCGCCGTGAAGGATGACGACAGCATGGACAGTGCGCTGCTTGAGTTTCAGCAGAGGATCCCTTTTGATGTCGTATGTCTGGTTCAGGCCGCTTCGCCCCTCACGCGGGCGGAAGACTTTCGTGCCGCCAAGCATAAATTTCTCTCTGAAAACCTGGATTCCCTTTTAACCGCCGTGCAGTCCAAACGCTTCTTTTGGACCCCGGCAGGTGCGCCGGTTGACCATGACCCCCGGAAACGCCCTGTGCCCAAAGATATTGAAGGGTATCTGGTGGAAAATGGCGCTTTCTATCTAACCGGGGCGAAATCGCTCAGAGATCACGGCTGCCGTTTAGGTGGCCACATCGGCATCCATGAAATGGCTGCTGAGGCTGCAATCGAGGTGATCGATGAAGCAGCCTGGACGGCGGTAGAGCAGCTTTTGTTGAAACAAAACCGGATATCGGCGAAAGCTCGCACCTCACAGGTTAAAGTGTTGGTGCTTGACGTGGACGGTACACTGACCGACGCCGGAATGTATTATGGACCCGCCGGTGAAGCACTGAAGAAATTCAATACGCGCGATGCCCACGGCTTGCAGCTGTTGCGTGAAAATGGGATCAGCGTGTGCGTTATCAGCAGCGAGGATAGCCCTGCCGTCGCAGCCAGAATGAAGAAACTGCGCATTGATGAATATTATCCAGGTGTACAGAATAAACTCCCGCTTCTCCTGGAGTTGGCACAACGCTGGGGCATTTCCCTGCAAAATATCGGCTACGTCGGCGACGACCTCACCGATCTGAAGTGTTTAAGCCGGGTGGGTAGTGCTTTTTGCCCAGCGGATGCCGTTCCGGAAATTCTGCGGCAAGTTCACTACGTCTGCAAGCACTCTGGCGGCCATGGTGCGGTCCGCGAAGTTTGCGATCTGATTCTTCAATCAAGCGAAACGACACCTTACAGGTCTGCCGAAGCAGAGGCATACTTATGATCCCAGATAATTCATTGGGCGGCTCTGCGAGCCTACGCGAGTGCTGGCGGTCAGTTTGCGGCCATTTTCGCCGCTTGCTCGGCGTCCATAGACCAAGCTATGGACTTCTCTCAACCGGCAAAATTGTCTCGCAACCTGCCTCGCCATCATCTCGCGTCCTAATGGATTATCTGGGATGATCCCTGGTTCGCCCATATAAGGTCCAATCCCGGCATCGACGCTTGAGCGATGCTAACGCATTACGCCTCGCCGCAACAGTCTCCACGAAACTTTAAGACCCCAAAGCAGCGGATGGCGCCGCAACAAGGGGGTTACCTCGACACGGACCCCGGTATGACGCTCTATTTTCCAGGCAGCATAATTAATACTGTCGTGGAAAGTGAATGCCGCCTTTGAAAGCCGCAGTACAGACAGGATTTTCCCCTGCCAACGGCGTAATCGCCAACGCCATAATGAGCCGCGCCGCTCTGCCGCCCCCGTTAAACATCGATAATTTCCGTCTGGCAATACCTCTAGCGTTTCCGCTAATGCCGATGCGGCGCATCGGGTCAAGCGTGCGTAGTCATCCAGATTGAGCTCCACGAGCTGGCGGGCACGCGTCGACCGCTCAGGCCGCAATTCCGCCGCATAGGTCTGGGTCAATCCGTTGGTCCAGATTGCCTCGGCGCTCACTGCCGGCGACTCCAGCAACGGAAGGCTGGCTTCGAGAAATGTTATCACCGCATGGGCCAGCGCTCGATTGACCCGCATGCGAACCGTTTCGTCACGTGCATACAGCAATCGGGAGGGCTGAGCAAAACGCGCCCATAGATAGGGGTGAAACCAGTGTTGGGTGCCTTGCTCAAAATCCGCCATCGAAACCACCGCGTACTTGGCACGGAACTTCCTTTCCTGGGCGGACGCCTCGAGAAAAAATACGTTTGGCGGCAGCCAGGCATTTAGAACGGCCAGGTAATGCTCTGGATAAGCTTCGCTGTAGCTGTTCACCACGGCGTAGAAATCCACCACCCCATCACCGATCTCGTGGGAACGCAGGCAAGATCCATAAAGCAGTACCGCTTCCAGCGATGACCCGAAACGGGTTTTCAACGCCTCGACGAGGATAAGAAAATCCGCCGATACCACTTTCGAACTCAGCGAGGCCATTTCTGAGATCAAGTCGTCCGGGAGCTGCCGATCGGGTACTGAGGTGTTGCTTGTCATATCATCCTACATCCGGTAGTTGGACGGGGTGAAGTGTACGGTTTTTGGGGTGCAGGGCAAGGCGCAACGACGTGGAATGCGACCGCGCAGGGCGGAGCAGTGCCTTCCGCAGGAAGGTGCGACCCCGAAGCGGGATGCGGGCGTCCCCTTGCGTGTGGAGCGCGATCGCGGTATTCCCTGCGCTGCCCGATCCCCGCTTCGCGGGGCCTCTCGGGCGACGCTTTGGGGCGCCGCTCCATTCCAAGGAGTTGCAACGCAGCCATGTGTCGCAAAAACCGTGCAATTCGCCCCGTAGCGACCTCACCCGGAAGGTGAGCGTCAAATAATATGAAATATTGTTATTAATCACGACACTGATCTATTAAATGAGCGGTCAACTACCGGATTTAGGATCATGAACCGGCGTTTGCGCTATTCGCTACCAAAAAGCTGACCGGACCCGCTGCGGTAATACGCAGCGGTCCATCTTGACTCGCCGCACGGTAGGATTCACCATCGACAATATAATCGTCATCCATCCGCAGTTCCAACACCCTGTTATTACAGCTGTGATAGCCGTTTTTTTCCTTGAGGAGATCTCCGCGACCTGAAAGTAATTGAAACAATGAGCGTAAGGGGCGCTTTGACTGCTGACGGACAAACGTCACATGTAACGGCTCCTGCTCTTGTCCCCAGTAGGGACGCATGCCGAACAGCAATCGATCGAGGGTACTTGCGAAGAGAAACGCGAAGGTGCCGCGGTGCAACTCAATACCCTTGTCGATAATTGATAACTGAACCGGTGCCCATGCTCCGTGCCGCCGCCCTAAAATCAAACCGATAATGTATCCTATGGTGATGATAGCTGAATAAATTTCTCCAGTGATACCCAATTGTTTTATTTTGCTCTGGGAGAATATTACTGCCCGGGCAATAAGCCCGACACCGAAGAACATCCCATAAACCTTTGCCGCTTCGCTTTGTTCGATGCACAGCACATGACGCTCCAGCAGCAAGGGGGGCGTCTGCTTCAGCAGATAATCCCGCAACTGCTGAAGAATAGACTCCGGGCTGCCGCTGATGCCCAGATCCAAAGCTGTCATGTTGGTTGTCCCCCCCGGCACGACCGTCAACATGGGCCATTTTGCAAGGGGTTGCGTGGCAAACAAGTGACATAACACGCCCTGTACCGTACCGTCTCCGCCAACGATTATCAGCAAATCGATACCGGCATCTATAAAGGCATCCACCGATGCGTTAATCTCCGGTGCATTGGTCACTTCTCTGCAGACAGCGCCCGGAATCTCCGTGAGCGCTCGCCTTATCGCATCTTTACGTTTGCGAATACGTCCGCTGAGAGGATTGAAAAGCAACCCGGTCGCAGGTGCTCCAGACCTCAATCTATCCATGCGTGACTTTTCTATCATTTACCTTAACCGTTAAAGGGACAAAAATACGAACAGCAAGTTTTCCATCATCCCGACCCGGCACAATTTCCTCAAACCATGATCGCAAAGGACCGTGAAGCCGCCGCGCTTGCCAACCCATCATTAATCGGAGAGCAAGAAACGCCGTTGAGACCAGATGCCAGATGACCACCGACCAGAGGCCAATGTCAGGCCTGTCCATGAGCCAGCCGAACGTCAGCAGGATGAGGTTGGGATTACGCCGGGCAGTGATGAGCCGGCTAAAAGAATCCAGCGGTCGCCAGATGAAGATATCAAATGACCCAACCCAGAATTGGAACGCCCCTTCACACAAGCGGCCGCCAATATAGCCGATAAGTATCAACCAGAACAATACCGTCAGGGTGAATGGCTGCGTTAACGCCGCCGCCAACCCTACACCCCAGGCAATATACCAGAGCGGCGGATGAATGATATCCAGACCATGATCGAGCACATCCCCCAAGCGGCTTGAGGTGACAGTGACTCGCGCCAATTTTCCGTCAACGGTGTCCAGAAAGGTCATCAGCCACCCCATCACCAGCCCCGAACCATAGTAGCCATGCCAGAACGCAACCCCTGCCAGTACGGCAAACACAAGACTGAGCAGCGTAACGTGATTAGGCCGTATACCGAAGCGTACGCAAAAGCGTACAGTCCAGAATGCGGGAACCGGCCAGAGCCATTTTGTCACGAGATCAGTCACACCCTTGTAAGATCGCGTAAACAGTTCGGATTCGAGCGTTTGCCGGTTATCATTGTTGATAGGGAAAACGTACGGAGGGTCTCTCTTCTTGAGATTTTGCCGGAGGCTTGATAAATCGAGGTCCTTCAGCGCATAAAGCGGGAAGTCGGAAAAAGTTCGCCCATCTTCTCCATCCACAAAATCCGCCAGTACATGATGCACATCACCCTCGATAATCCGGATCGCGGCGGGTTGACCCTGATTGCTGCAGAGCACAAGGTTTGTTTTTGCGTTAATCAACGCCGCCAATACCCTGGCATCGAATAGATGATCCGCACGAAGCACCAGTGCCGATGCATGCACCGGAATCTGCTCGGGATCATCGACCAACCGGGTCTGCGAAAAGGGCTTCAACATGCGCTGCAAGCGCTCGCGGCCGCTCAAGCCCCAGATATTCGTCTCACTATCGCCGACGATATAGATGTAAACTGACTTTGGCATATTTCGAGTTGTTTGTCTGATTGTGGTCTGGTTTTAGAAATTTTGAACAGCCTCTACGGAGCGCTTGGGTGGCAACCGAGCTGGCCAAGACTGGAAAGGGCGTAAAGCGAACATGAAGGCTGCGGATCGGCCTTGAAAGCCCGGACGTGAAACGCAATGAACGTCCGATACCGAAACCCGAAGGAAGACCAGCGCAATGGGATACGCTGGGGACGGTCTGCTTCATCAGGCTCCAGGCGAGGCAGGCTGGCACTATTTACGTCTTTTGCCTGAAGATGACATTCTCACGATGCCACTACACCTCGCGCCCAGGAGGGACTTGTTCAGAATTCCTTCATATTTGTTTGGCTGGGGAAGTTGTGCAGATTGCGGTATCAGTAACACGGCGAAGATGATCAGAAATGGATGCGGTCTTGTAACCTAATGACGGAAAATAAGCAAGAAGCCCTAAAAAATTCGCCGCAACCAGAAACTCGCAAGAGCGATCAGCACCAACCCGGGCAATAGCGCGGTTAGCGCCGGGTTCAGGTGCAGCAGCAAACCCGCATTGGCAATAATCTGATCAAACAGGTAGACGCTGATACCGAGCATGGACGCAACGACGAGTCTGTTGGCAAGACCGGCCCGTACCGATCCGAAAACAAACGGTATCGAAAGCAGTAACATTGCAATTGTCGTCAATGCGCCGCCGACCTTCCGCCATAAGGCAAGTGCATAAGCATCCGCTTCTTGACTGGTAGCGCGTAAAAAACGGACATGCAGAAACAGATCGATCGGCGAAAGACTCTCCGGAGGCTTCGTCAGCGTCGAAATATCATCCGGATTCAGAAATGATTTCCACTGCATCGAATTCGTGCTTACGGATTCTATCCGGTTTTCGGTAAACGTTTTAGTGGTAACGTCGTTAAATTCCCACAGATCACCATCAATGAAAACTGCATACTTAGCGTAGGTATAGGTCAGCAGAAGGCCATTGTCGTCAAAATGCATTAGCTCGACATCCGCTGCTTTCCCCGCATGCAGCATCTCACCGATACGCAATATATTTCGTTTGTCCCGGGTCCAGATACCCAGTTGCTTCCCAAGCGCGGCGCTCTTCTCAAGCGCAACGGCCCGCGAAGAAATAGCCTTCTGCTGCAATTGGGGAGCGACAAATTGATCCAGTACCATGGTAACCAATAAAAGGACCAACCCAACCGCAAGTGGAGGAAGGCTGATACGGGTTGGGGATAGACCTGCCACGCGCAATGCTGTCAACTCTGACCCGACCGCCAGCCGACCCAATGCGACAACATTACCCAGCAACACGATGAAAGGCGCAAGCTGAATAAATCTGCGCGGCAATAGTAAGGCCGTATTCAGGAACGCGTCCTCGACTTGATAGGTGCCCTTGCCGACATCACCAAGCTGATCAAGCAAGTCGAGAAAACCAAATAGCGGCAGGAGTATCACCGTAGCGATTCCCAGACCCATGACGATCTGAAACGCCAGATAGCGATTGATTATCGTCATCTGCGCAGAAATAACTTCTGCCGGAACCCGGTAGATAGCAGGCTGAACGCAAACAGGGCCATCAATATATAAAGCCACCAGACACCGGGTACTCTGCTGACAGTACCCTGCTCGACCCAGGTCTGGGCTAATCCACTCAGGATATAGTAGATCGCGAAAACGGCGGCTGCACCATAAAAAGACCTTTCACTTTTTCCCTGACGAGGGGAAGTACGGCTGAATGGCACGGCGATAAGGGCCAGGAGAATCGTAGCAATAGGACGTGAAATCCGCCATTGGAATTCAGCAACGTCACGCGGCTGATCGGATTTCATCAACGTGGCCGTGGCCGTCGCCTTTCGTCTGTAATTCAGTATATTTCCGCTATCGGTAAAATAGACCAATTTCTCGAAGTGGACGACAGTATCCTTCGTTCCTGAATGCATGAGCCGGTAAATGGAACCGTCCAGCAAATGTATCTGGGGCCGTTGGCCCGCTATGGGCTCCTGCTGATAGGCCTCCTTGGCCACTATGATCTCGCTGATTCCATCTTTATTCATGTAGTGGAATACATCTTTCATTTGCTTACCGGCGCCATCCTTGGTTTGAATGTAAACCACTCTGCCATTGCCCTTGCCTTTGCCCTCGCTCCCATAAAAACGCCCAGCCTGGAATCGATCCATGTTTAATTCCGCCTCTGCCTGTGCGCTCATCAAGTAACTTTCTTCATATGCCCATGGACGCACGAATACGGAAAGAAGCCCGCTGGCAATTCCCACAGGAATGGCAACGATAAGAACAGCAAAGATTATGCGATTTTCGCTGACACCGGCGGAACGTAAGACGCTGATTTCCTGATCTCTATATAAACGCCCAAGCCCCATGACTACCGCGACATACAAGGAAATCGGCATCAACACTTCCAACGCGATCACCGTCTTAAGCAGCACCACCTTCAGCATGGCGCCAACGCCGAGCGACTCCGACATTGCCCCGGCCAGAAAATTGGCACTGCTGAAGCTCGAGAACAATGTCGACAGGATTACGGCTATTACCGTAAACGGCATCAACAATTCCCGCGTGATGTATCGATCGATTATCTTCACGGATTTCTTTGCCGCTATGCTATGTAATGAGACAGCCTTTAAGGCTAGGGGATAAGGTCATGCGAATCTGCCTGCTCTTGAGCAAGCGGTGCCGCTCTCGCCAGAACGGATTCCACAAGCAGCATATCTTCAACCTTATCGACATCGACACCAGCCTGCGGGTATGGCAAAAACACCGGCCGCACTCTGATGCCGGTTTTGGCTAAAACCGCTTTCAATCCCTTATCAACTGTCAATATCCCCAGCAAATAGGAAAGGACCGTCATGAACCCAAAAGTGCGGGAGATCAATAACCACGGGCGTTTGCGCAGATCTTCCGCACGCTGCCAGAATGAAACCAGACCCCTTCCCCGATGATTGAGAAACGCATAAAGATTGCAACCACAGACCCCGCCATCCTGTAGTCGTATTACGGTTCGTTTTACGCCCGGAAACGCGGCCGCGACATCTTCATGCCTGACCACGCCTACCGTTGCATCACTGTGTGCCGTTAGCGATTTGCTTAAAAAATACTGCACGATAGAGGGTGTCAATAATGCGTGATCCGCTGTCGTCAGCAAGACAGGCGCGTCCTGATCAATCTGTTCGAGGCCGCTGTTTGCGCTTCGACTGGGGGAATCCAGATTCGGTAGCCAGATAACGCGCCCGCTTTTAACGCGCTCCTCCAACTCCGGGCAATCGGGGAGAATGGAAGCCGGCGGACCCAGTATGACGATTGTTTTCACCATATCGCTGGCTTCCAGCGCATCCAATACGCGGATGATCATCGGCGTGCCGCAAATGGGTGCGATTGCCTTGCAGGCCACGCCGGTTTTACCCGCGACGGGATCATTGGCAGCGCGATCCGCCGCCAGCACCAGCGCGATAAACTGATCCGTTTTCATTTTGAATCCCTGGTTTGGCGTTCGATTTGGTGTTCGTGCGCGTTGATCACAGCGTTTTTCCATAGATGCGATAACGCTTATACTGCCGGCAGCCCAAGCTATCCAGAACCGCGCGCATGGGTTTGTTATCCTCGAGTACCCATGACAATTCCACTGCCTCAACGCCCACTGCACGCGCCAGTTTCTTCGGCGCGTCGATTACCATAAAAGCCAGCGCCATGCCGAGCGGGGTATTATGGAACTGCTTGCGCACCCCCATCAAAGGTATACGGCCCGTGCGTACCGCTCCTCTGGATTTTATCCGGCTCAGCTTCACCCAGCCAAACGGGAACAGGCTTCCGTCAAGCTCGGCAAAAATTTCGTTGAGGTTCGGCAAAGCCACCATGAATGCGGATGGAACGCCATCCACCTCGGCAATCTGAATGCAATCATCGGGTACGAGCAAACGAAGACTGGTACCGAGTTCGGCAAACTCAGCCTTGGTAAAAGGAACGAATCCCCAGTTTTCCGACCAGGCATCGTTGAATATATCACGCAGTATTTCCATTTCCTCGCTAAACCTGTCGCGGCGTAGCGGCCTCAGACGTACCTGATCCGAAAATTTTGCGATCAGGGCGCTCATCAAGCGGGGCACCTTGAAGTCCACCTCCACCCAGTAGGCGAGCATATCCTTTACCGGCTGGTAGCCCTGCTCTTCGAGTAACCGGCCATACCACCGGCGCGAATGCGGCATCATTACCATTGGAGGCGTATCGAAACCATCCACCAGGACGCCGCATTCCTGATTAATGGATAAATTGAACGGCCCGGTTACGTGCCGGGTATGCCGGGCAGCCAGCCATTCCTCAGCGGCACGCACCAATACGGCGGCCACTTCTGCATCATCTATACACTCGAACAATCCGAAATGCCCCGTTTCCGGGCCATAGCGCTGTCGATGAAGTTGATCAATTTGAGCGCTGATCCTTCCCACGGGTTGGTTATTCCGGTAGGCGATCCAGGCCTGCCATTCACCATGCTTGAAGAATGGATTGAATCTTGAAAAATGAAACCGTCGCTCCAGGCGCAATGGTGGCACCCACATGGGGTCATCGGCGTAAATGCGCCAAGGAACGTCAATAAACACGCCAATGTCATTTCGACTCGTAACCGGATGGGTGGTGACCGCCTGGCGGGCTGGCTGGGAGGAATCATCCATGAGATAGCGTCGACGGATGCGAGTAATTCGCTAAAATGATGTCCAGCCCAAGAGAAAACAAATTTGATTCAATCTGCACGGAGTGTGGCAATATCTCTTCTCGTTTGTAACCGTATTTGTGTGAAATCCGCTGAACCTCAGCGCGTGGTGTAAAGTTGGGTGATAGGCAAAAATTCGTTAACTCGACACGTTGATGTCGTATCATATTATAATTGCTGGTTTGAAACGTAGCACGGATTTCAATAATTTACTGCGTGACGGAGTACGCATTAGACATAATGGACTCTGTTTATGGATAGGGTCGTTAGGCCATATAAATAACAAACGTTGCCATTATGGGATTTACCATCATTTGTGGCAACAGCTTGATTAGCCGGCGAGCGGCATCAAAGAAGCGCTGTTGATGCGTCATCGGTTTTTTGCAGATGCATGAATGGAAAAGGAACACTACCCACCTGAAGGTTTCTGTAGCAATAATTTATGGAAGGTTAATTATTAATGGGCACTCCTGAATATAATCTGCTAATTGCCCTCGCCCTTATTCCGGTTGTCATCGGAATGCAGGTATGGGTGAAAAAGCGCCGCCTGGGCCGGCGTAATGAAGATGGGCAGCAGGAATTCGACAGCCTGGGAGGGACGCTCCTTTCGGCACTTATCGAAGGAGGGGCTGTAATCTCAAGTTTAATACTTCTTATCTGGATCATGGGAGGCATATTGAGATACCTGTTCCCCATGATGTTTAATGCACAGTAAGACCGGATTTACGCTCGGACCGAAGAATGCCGGGGCGAGCAGACAGGAAAAGCTGACCGCAGCCCCAGCAAGTCTTCCTACCGCCCCGGGTTTTTGGAAAAGCCTGGTGTTCCTGAATTTCTTTATGAGTCATTCTGGTTACGTATGCGTATAGTCGTTACGGGAATGGGGATTGTTTCTCCGATTGGCACAGGCACTGACCAGTTTTGGTCGGCAGCGGTCAATGGCGTGAGCGGGATTAAAAGAATCAGCGCCTTCGATGCGTCCAAGCAGCGTTCGCAAATAGCCGGGGAAGTGGCCGGTTTTGATCCCGCGACCTTTCTCTCGGCCAAATACATAGATCAAACGGACAGATTTGCGCAACTGGCACTGCTCGCTGCCAATCTCGCTCTTGAAGATGCGGGTAAACTCGATGCCTATGCACCACAACGAGTGGCGGTAAGCATAGGGTCGGGAATGGGTGGGTTCGGCACGTTTGAATCTTCTGCCACGCGCAGGTTCCAGAATCAGCCGGTACCTCCTTTCACGGTACCTCGAACGATGGCAAACTCCGCAGCTGCGTGGGTCGCAATCAAACATGGGCTGAAAGGAGTCAATCTGACTTGCAGCACAGCGTGCTCATCCGGAGCCAATGCGATTGGCATGGCACTCGATCTCTTGCGTGCCGGGAGAGCCGACGCCGTCGTTGCCGGCGGTGCGGAAGCCTGCGTATTGCCGTTGACCATGACGAGCTTTGAAATATTGCATGCGTTAACTACCAGTTCCAATAACGACCCGGAGGGCGCATCACGGCCTTTCGCCAGGAGCCGGGCAGGTTTCGTCATGTCCGAGGGTGCCGGGATACTCATTCTGGAGAGGGAAGAACAGGCCATACGCCGGGGGGCAAAAATATACGCGCAACTCGCTGGTTTTGGGCAAGCGTGCGACGCCAAGCATATTGTAATGCCCGACATCGAGGGTCAGATATCGACGATGCAAGCGGCTATCCAGGACGCCGGCCTGGAGCCCGATTCCATCGACCATATCAATGCGCACGCGACGTCCACCCCGCTTGGAGATATCGTGGAAACCCGGGCTATCAAACATGTTTTTGGAAACCGGGCCGGGGATATTGCCATTAGCGCAACCAAGTCAATGGTTGGACATTCGATTGGCGCATCGGCGGCTATCGGCAGCATTGCCACCATCATGGCGCTTCACACCGGCACGATACATCCGACCATCAATCTTGACGAGGCTGATCCGGAGTGTGATCTCGATTACACGCCAAACCACGCACAACAAAGAAACCCCCGTACCGGCCTATGCAATGCTTTCGGATTTGGGGGCAACAATGCAAGTATCATTTTCACAAACCCGTGAACGAAGGAAGAGATTAGATGGACACAGCAGATATCGAAACGAAGGTCATACAGTTTATCGCTACAAAAGCTGAGAATCTGGATGCATCCACGATAAACAGGTCTTCAAAATTTGAAGAGCTCGGGCTTGACTCCATGGATACGATTCAGCTTTTGTTCGACGCTGAAGATGCTTTCGGGATCAATTTCGACAGTGAGGAAGCAAAGGGATTCAGCAGTGTCGGAGATATTATTTCCTATATCGAAAAACACCAGGCTACGGCGCCTTAGAGGCGGCGCTCCAAGGTATGACCGCCAGGAGAATCGCTCTGACAAATGAGAAAAGCGAAAGCATAAGTGTACGTGACGGCGCCAAAATCCACCCTATCCACATCCCAAGACTCATTTTTACCCGGCGAGAGAATCTTTTGACGAACGGCTGCGGGTTTTCGGTTTTGCGATTTTTGCTTCCATCATAGTGGGCGTTGCGGCTTTTTGCTTTGTATTTCTCGGCTCAAACTCGAACCCCACTTTTCCGCCCGCACCGATGACCAGATAAGCCGAAAAGGGTCTTCCCTTCTTTGAAATGAACTTTGATAGCAAATCTGTTTTACCGCTGTGCAACAGCTTGACGACTTGTTCGCGTTCAATAGGGCGAGTGAGGATTATTTTACCTGTCTTGAAATTGCAAGTACGCGCTGAGCCCAAAGCCTTCTCGCATGCATAACTCATCCCGTGGTCGAATACCCTGCCGCCACAGCGGGGGCATTTTCCCAACGGTTCCTGTCCGGTAAAATCAAGCTCCTCCGCATCCTCTTCTGTATCCTCGCCAAAGTCGAATTTCATTTCAAATTCATCAGTAAGTTTGACGTTGGCATTGAACAACCGCCCCATCTTGCTTCGAAACCCCTGTAGCGGACCCACCTCGCGCCGAGTGATCAGTTGTTCCATTTCAGCTGTTTCAAATTGCCGCCCCGCAAGAATTTTCCATAATGCAAAATCGCATTTCCGGCACTGAAATTTTTTGTAGGTTTCCTGTACGATACCACCGCATTTTGGACAAGGCGATTCAAGCGTGGAAAAGTCGCCGCTGATGGTTTCCCCGCGATGACTCTTCGCCTGTTCCACGATATGACTCGTCATGCCGGCGATCTCTTCCATGAAATTGTTACGCTTGAGTTTGCCCTGCTCGATCTGGCGTAGTTTGAATTCCCAATTGCCAGTCAGTTCCGGTGAGGTGAGTTCCGGCACCTTCAATCCACGCAATAAGGTGATCAACGAAAACGCCTTGGCCGTGGGATGCAGTTCCCGCCCCACACGCTGCATGTAATTTTCCGATACCAGACCTTCTATGATCGATGCACGGGTTGCGGGCGTACCCAAGCCTTTTGCGCTCATGGCTTCTCGCAGTTCCTCGTCTTCCACAAGTTTACCGGCACCCTCCATGGCTGACAGCAGCGTCGCTTCATTGAATCTCGCCGGCGGCCGAGTGTGATTGGAAATAACCCTAACCTCTTCGGCAAGAACCGCCTCACCCAGATTCAGTTTAACCAATGTCGAGTCACCCTCGGCGCCGGCAGCTTGCACGTCTTTGCCGTAAACCGCCTGCCAACCAGGATTGACCATTACCTTACCCTCTGTTTTGAACGGCTCGTTCTCGACACGCGTAACACGGGTAGTCACGAGAAATTCGGCAGCAGGGAAAAAAATTGCGAGGAAACGCTTGGTGACGAGGTCGTAAATCTTTGCTTCGGCTTCATTCAGCCCGCTGGGCTCGAGGGAAGTCGGGATAATGGCGAAATGATCGGAAATCTTGCCGTTGTTGAATATTCGCTTGTTGGGCTTCACCCAGTCCGCTTTAAGAATCTGCCTGGCAAAAATACCATAGCGGGTTTTCTCGAGCGAACCGAGCACATCCTTGACGGTCATGACATAGTCTTCCGGCAATGCTCGCGAGTCAGTACGCGGATAGGTGAGCGCTTTATGCTTTTCGTATAACGCCTGAGCCAGCCCGAGTGTTGTTTTGGCAGAAAAACCGAAGCGCCCGTTGGCGTCGCGCTGCAAGCTGGTGAGATCATACAGCAGCGGGCAGATTTCCGTAGTGGGCTTGCTTTCTTCGCTGACGACACCGGGTTTACCCTGGCATTTGGCGCGAATAATCTCGGCACTTTCCTGATCCCATAACCGCTCGGCTTTTTGCTCACTATCCTTTTTGTCTTTGGTAAACTTCTCGTCCAGCCAGCGCCCGTTATATTCTCCCGCGCTTGCGGCAAACGTGGCATGGACTTCCCAATAATCGCGGGATACGAATTTCTTTATGATATCTTCCCGTTCGATGATAATTGCCAATGTAGGCGTCTGCACCCGGCCTACAGTGGTTTTGTGGAACCCGCCTTCCTGCGAATTGAATGCGGTCATCGCGCGAGTACCATTGATGCCCACTAGCCAGTCGGCTTCGGAGCGGCTTACAGCTGCCTCCGCCAACGGCTGTACGGCTTCATCGTCGAGTAATTTGGTAAACCCTTCCCGAATCGAGGCTGGCGTCATCGATTGCAACCAAAGTCGCTTTACCGGTTTTTTGTTTCCAGCGTGACGGGCAATGTAATGGAAGATCAACTCTCCTTCGCGCCCTGCATCGCATGCGTTGATAAGGGAGTCCACATCTTTGCGCTTGATAAGCCTGGTCAAGAGCTTCAGCCGCGATTCAGTTTTCTCGATGGGATTGAGATCAAAATGCGGCGGGATAATAGGCAAATTGGCAAAACTCCACTTTCCGCGTTTTACCTCGTATTGCTCCGGAACGGCCAGCTCAAGCAGGTGCCCCACAGCTGAAGACAACACGTATTTATCGCCCTCGAAATAGTCGGTATGCTTGCTGAATCCGCCCAGGACACGCGCAATGTCGGCAGCGACAGAAGGCTTTTCGGCGATAATTAATGTTTTACCCATGAAACTCCAGTGAACATTCGCGAATAATTCAGCAGGTGCGAACAGGTGGATAAACCACCTGGGTCACTGCTGCGATCAGCACGTATGATAATAAAGCCTGCCGGATAGCAGGAAGCTGAGCCGTGATAGCGCGCCTGCCGCCACCGGTACCAGCAAATTCTTGCCGGCGCTACAAATTATTTACGTCGTATGTATCGTTTGCGGCTCAGTTGTTTTTTATTATAGATAACTATATGGCCACATGTCGCGGCGATCTACCGAAGCCGCTGGTAGCGCCCGCCCGGCAGGCTTGCAACAACGCCATCCAATTCGAACGCCAATAGCATCGCTGATACCATTTCCACCGTCAAGCCGCTCCGAACGCACAAGGTATCGATGTTGGTGATGTCATGGCCGAGATGCGCCAATAGCACCGATTCTTCGCCCTTCGGTCCATCAGCATCAAGCGTGGCACTTTGCATGAGCCGATAACCGAACTCACACAAAATGTCATCGGCGCTTTCGACCAGTTTCGCGCCTTCCTTGATGAGTGCGTGACAACCTTTCGATAGAGGCGAATGAATCGAACCGGGAATGGCGAATACCTCTCGACCCTGCTCCAATGCCTGCCTCGCGGTAATGAGCGAGCCACTTCGCAACGCGGCCTCCACCACGAGGCAACCACGGCTCATGCCGCTGATAATGCGATTGCGGCGCGGAAAATTGCTGCCAATGGCAGGCGTGCCCAATGGAAACTCGGAAATAAGTGCGCCCTTTTCCGCCAATTCATGAGCAAGTTGGCGATTACCGGCCGGATACACGATATCCAGGCCGGTTCCCACTACCGCAATGCTGGCGGCGCTACCACGTAACCCGCCACGGTGTGCCGCAGCGTCCACTCCGGATGCCATGCCGCTTGCAATGCAAAGACCGGCGTTACTTGCCGCTTCGGCAAAAGCCTCGGCGTTGGCAAGACCTTGAGGCGTCGCATTGCGGCTGCCCACAACGGCCAAGGTATGCGAATTCAGCAATTCACGCCTTCCCTTGAAATAGAGAAGCGGGGGAGGATCCGGTATGTTCAGCAGCAGCGACGGATAATCGCGATCTGCCAGTGTAATAATCGAATTCGCTGGCTCCTCCAGCCATTTGAGGGTGGCAGCTATTCTTTTTTGGTCTACCCCCTGAACAATGTTATACGCCACCTTTCTTTTTACCACGCGCTCCAGCGCGGTGATATTTGCGGAAAAAATTTCAGCAGGAGTACTGAACGCTCTCAACAAGCGCCGCATCGATTCGCCGCCGAGGCCGTCAACCAATCCAAGGGCGAGCCATGACTCTATTTCCTGCATGGGTTTCATTTCATCATTTTTGAACGTAATAAGACAGAGATACCGTTGCGTTGTATACCAGATTTAAATAATAAACCATGGCGGAACGTTAACAATGACTAATTGAGGTCAGGCGAAGCACGAGGCACGAGGCGTGCATAGTTATTCGTATACACTCGAGCAACCCGATATGGCGACAACCCCGTCATTTTTGACGCATCGCATCAGTGTACCGTTTCTCGTCCGCGATTAGCGAGTTGACCGTATTTCTGCATGCTGAAAAACCATGGTTTCCGAGCTGAGATGGCAGCGCTCCCGTCAGATCATCTTTTGAAAGGGAGACAGATTATCGCCGATGTTCCTCATATTGCCATCGGAAAGCGGTCAAGCGCTGGAAACCGAATTTCGTACCCAAATCAGGATATAATGCACCTCTGCATCGAATTCGGGAAACCCTTCTCTTACCTATAGAGGTTGTGATGCGACATCGCAACAATATGGTTGAATTTGCATTTCGACTGTTAACGTTCAAGATTCGCCCCGTTTATGGCACTTCTAAAAATATTGCAGTATCCGGATGAGCGATTGCATACAGTTGCCGGCCGTGTATCGGAAGTTACTGAGGAAACTCGTGCTTTTGTGCGGGATATGGCGGAAACCATGTATGCAGCCCCCGGCATTGGCCTTGCAGCGACCCAGGTTGATGTGCATCAGCGTATCATCGTGATCGATATTTCCGATACACATGATCAGTTGCATGTGCTGATCAATCCTGAAATCATCGCGCATAGTGGTGAGTCTGACTATGAAGAAGGTTGCCTGTCGGTACCGGGCGTATTTGGAAAGGTACAACGTGCGGAGCAGGTCACCATCAAGGCGCTGAATCGAGATGGAAATCCATTTACGCTTGAGGCAGACGGCTTGCTGGCCGTGTGCATTCAGCATGAGATGGATCATTTGTCAGGCAAAGTATTTGTCGAGTACTGGTCGCGAATGAAGCAATTGCGTATTCAGTCCAAATTCAAGAAGCAGCGTCGAAAAGTGATGTGACATCGAGTTTCCATATCGGCAAATACGTGGGAAAACCAAGGAATCTCTGGATCAGGAAGCGAAGCGATAACAGCCTTTCGCCGGGTAAATTCGTGTATTTTCGATGAGAATCATTTTTGCCGGCACGCCGTCGTTTGCCGCCCCTGCTCTTGAAGCCCTGGCAGACGCCGGGCATGAAATTGCATTGGTATTGACCCAACCTGATCGTCCCGCGGGACGCGGCATGAAAACCACTTCAGGCATAATCAAGTCGCTGGCGCAGCAGCGAAACCTTGCCTTGTTGCAGCCACACTCGCTCAAGCAACCCGAGTTGCAGGCACAACTGGAAGCCATCAATGCCGATATCATGGTTGTTGCGGCTTATGGCCTGATCCTGCCCTTTTCTGTGTTGGGCATTCCAAGGTTTGGCTGCCTGAACATCCACGCCTCGTTACTGCCGAGATGGCGAGGTGCTGCGCCTATTCAGCGGGCAATATTGGCAGGCGATCGCGAAACCGGAATCACGATCATGCAAATGGACCGGGGCCTGGATACCGGTGCCATTTTATTGCAGAGAGGTATCGCAATCGAACATGATGACACCACCCAGACTCTGCACGACAGGCTCTCCCTGCTGGGGGCACGCTGCATCGTAGAGGCGCTGGGCTGTCTGGACCAGGGAAAACTTTTTGCCATTCCTCAGAATGAAGCTGACGCCACCTACGCACCCAAACTGGAAAAAGACGAAACTGAAATTAACTGGTGCTTGAGCGCCGAAAATATCAGCCGTACAGTGCGGGCATTCAATCCCCGTCCTGGCGCACATTCCCGGGTGTGTGGAATACCCTTGAAAATATGGCGTGCCGCTGTGGCCGCGGATGTGTCCGGCAAACCAGGTGAAATTGTTGCAGTAAGACGCGACGGCATTGTGGTGGGATGCGGCAAGGGTTCGCTCGTACTGGAAGTCGTGCAGAAATCGGGTGGAAAAAAGCTGAGCGTCCCCGAATTTCTCTCGGGTCATTCATTGCGGCCAGGCGATCGCTTTGAAAGCTGCGAATGACCAAAACTCAGCGTTTGGCTGCCGCAATTGTGGCAAAGGTACTGTCAGGCTCGAGCCTGACAGCCGTGCTGCAGGGTGTCTGGCGTAACCATGCCGATCTCTCTGCTCAACAGCGTGGAGCAATTCAGGATTTAAGCTATGGCGTACTGCGCTTTTATGGCCAACTCGACGTATTGCTTGGCTTATTGCTGAAAAAGCCGCTGAAGGACCAGAATCTGCGTTGTTTATTACTGGTGGGATTATATCAACTGGAATACAGCAAGACCGCCCCGCATGCGGTTGTGGATAATGCTGTGTCAGTTTCTCGCACCCTCAGTGGCAAGGGTGCTCGGGGGGTACAAGGGCTTGTCAATGCCGTATTGCGTAACTTCATACGTAACCGCTCGGCTCTGCTCGAGCGTGTAGCTGAAAATGAGGTAGGGCGGTATTCCCACCCGCAATGGTGGATAGATAAACTTCGCGCGCAATATCCTCAAAACTACGAGGCGGTATTGGAGAACAGTAATAAACGGCCCCCCATGACTCTGAGAGTCAATCGGCGAAGGATCATGATGGCGGAATATCAGGATCTCCTCAGCCAAAGTGGCATGGACGCATGTCCGGCAGGAAATGATGCGCTCGAGCTGAGGCAACCGGTGGCGGTGGACCGATTGCCCGGATTTGCCGAGGGTTTGATATCGGTTCAGGACGCGGGCGCGCAACTGGCGGCGCGGTTACTGGATGTACACGATCGCATGCGTGTTTTGGATGCCTGTGCAGCGCCCGGCGGCAAAAGCGCACATTTGCTGGAGCTGGCGGACATAGAATTGACCGCGGTCGACAATGACATCGTGCGCGTCGCGCGCATAACACAAAATTTTACACGACTGGATCTCAAGGCCAATCATATCATTCATGGCAACGCATCTCAGCCGGCGGAGTGGTGGGACGAAAAGCTGTTCGACCGCATTCTGGCTGACGTTCCCTGCTCTGCTTCGGGCGTGACGCGACGTCACCCGGACATTAAATGGCTGAGGCGTGAAAGCGATCTTTTTCAATTTGTTGCGAAGCAGAGGGAAATTCTGGATGCCCTTTGGCAGATTCTGGCTAGGGGTGGTAAATTGCTCTACGCCACCTGTTCGGTATTTACCGAGGAAAATGAACTGCAGGTAGAAAATTTCTTGCGCCACCACGCAGATGCCCGCCTGGTACCTATTTCGGGGGTTGAAGCAATTGACGGGCAATTATTGCCGGATTCCCATCACGACGGTTTTTTTTATGCCCTGCTTCACAAAGCCTGATCTATTTGCGCGGCTGCTGTGCGTGTGCGTGACCGCAATGGCACTGCTGACCGCGGCGCTGCTGCCGGCGGCTGCAGCGCATGCGGATGGTGGCATACAGATAACGTCGGTAACGCTCGAAGCCACTGAGGAAGGTTATCAGTTTGACGCCGATTTCGAGATAACGCTCAATCATAAGCTGGAAAATGCACTCGAGAAAGGCATCGTGCTTTATTTTGTAACGGAGCTTAACCTGGTGAATTCACGCTGGTACTGGCTGGACGAGCGAATTGCCCAGAGCAGGGTTCGTGAAGGGCTGAGTTATTATGCGCTCACTCGTCAATACCGTTTGAGTCGCGGCACGTTATCGCAGAATTTCGGCACGCTGAGGGAAGCCTTGCAGGCCTTGAGTCGAGTGCGCGACCGACCCATCATTGCCAGTTCCGAATTAAGGCACGATGTGGAATATACAGTGGAATTGCGCATGCGGCTCGACATATCGGCTTTGCCTAAACCGTTTCAGGTAGAGACGCTCGGGTCGAGAGAGTGGGATCTGAGCTCCGGCCTGCTGCGATGGAATACGAAACTGCCCATGCCTAAGCTTCAAGATAACAGCAGGCCGTGAAATACGTTATTTTCATCGCTGCGGCGCTAGGCGCAGTCATGCTGTTCCTGCTTGCGACTGCAGGCGCCGATACCGGGCTTTTTGACCGCAAATACCGGCTTCTGATCAGGCTCAATGTCGGTTTCCTCCTGTTTCTCATGGCGGTGGTGGGGTATCTGCTATGGAGACTCCGGCGCCGGCTTAACGCCGGTGTGTTCGGCTCCAGATTAGCACTGCGCCTGTTGCTGATTTTCTCGCTGATGGCGATTCTTCCGGGTGCGCTGGTGTATGGCATATCGGTACAATTTCTGGGGAAAAGCATCGAATCCTGGTTCGACGTCAAAGTGGATCGGGCGCTCGAAGGCGGCTTGAATCTGGGGCGCACGATCCTCGACAATCTTCTTGGGGATCTCCGCAGCAGGGCCCACGCAGCTGCACTTGCATTATCCGAGCAGCCCGGTTCCCCATTGCCGACGCTAGACCACCTCGTGAAGCAATCACAGGTGCAGGAAGCGACGCTGTTTAATCACGACGGCAGCGTGATCGCTTTTTTACGGGCTGATGGAACGGAGCTGGTTCCCGAAACGCCTAGTGCAGCCGTGATGTCCCAGGTGAAAGCGGAGAAATGGTACGGCACGGTTGAGTCTATTTCCGGCAAAGGTTTGTATTTGAAGGCACTAGTATCGATTGACGCACCAGGCATGGAAGGAGATATCCAAATCTTGCAACTGCTGCAGCAGGTACCGAAACAACTGGGTGATGATGCGGAAATAGTGCAGGCTGCGTATCGCGATTACCAGGAACTGCTGCTATCTCGTGAAGGATTGAAAAGTCTATACGGTGTAACGCTTACAATCGCGCTGTTACTCTCGCTTTTCTCTGCTTTGGCTGCCGCGTTTCTTATCAGCGAACGGCTGAGTGCGCCATTGGGCATGCTGGCTGAAGGTACCCGCGCCGTGGCCCAGGGTGACTTCAGCAGGCGCCACCCGGTACAGAGCCGGGATGAATTGGGCGTACTGACCGAATCGTTCAATCTCATGACTCAGCAGCTGGAAGAAGCCCGCACGACCGCTCATCGTCATCAACAAGAAGTCGAGAGCGCCAGGGCTTACCTGGAAAACGTACTGTCCAATCTTTCGTCCGGCGTTCTGGTGTTTGACGAAAACTTGCGCATGCGTACGGCAAATCTGAGCGCGGGACAAATCCTGGATGTTTCGCTATCGGGTCTCGAGGGGTTGACCATTGAAGAATGCGCAACGCGTGAACCTCAATTAAGTTCTTTCAAAAACGAGATTCTTGAAGGATTTCGTTCGGGTAAAAAGGGCGAGTGGCAGTGCCAACTGGAACGATCGAGGGATGGGGCCAACCAGGTTCTGCTGTTACGCGGCACACGCCTGCCATCTGTTTCGGGCGGTGGAGGTGTCGTCGTCTTTGACGACATAACCAATTTATTACAGGCCCAGCGCACGGCCGCTTGGGGAGAAGTAGCACGGCGCCTGGCCCATGAAATCAAAAACCCGCTGACGCCGATACAACTTTCCGCCGAACGCATGCAGCACAAACTCGCCCGGAAGCTGGATGACGATGATGCACAAATCTTGCGGCGATCCACTGAGACTATCGTCAACCAGGTGGAAGCATTAAAAAAAATGGTCAATGAATTCAGTGAGTATGCGAGAGCGCCCGAACTGGAATTTCATCTGCTGGACTTCAACGGACTGGTACGGGAAGTGCTCGCACTCTATGAAGCCGCAAGCGCCGCAGCACCCGATAATCCCCAACCACATATTTATCTGGCCCTGGCTCCTGACTTGCCGATGGTGAGAGGTGATTCCGCCCGGCTTCGCCAGGTTATCCATAATCTGCTGCAGAACGCGCTGGATACGCTGATCGGTGTTGCAGAACCTGCGATCATGGTACGTACTGAAATCGCATCCGGCGGTGTACGGTTTAGCGTAAGCGATAACGGCGGGGGCTTTCCCGAACAAGTCAGGGCTCGAGCGTTCGAGCCATACGTTACCACCAAGTCCAAAGGCACAGGACTGGGGCTGCCCATTGTCAAAAAAATAGTCGAGGAACACAGCGGCATCATTCAAATTGAAAGTATTCGACCCCATGGGGCATGCATATCACTGATTCTGCCGATTGCGGGGAAAGACAATTTGGGGGCTTATCGAACAGCCACATGATTAACCAGCCATAAACCTGAATCCGGTAGTTGACCGCTCATTTAGTAGATCAGTGTTATGATTAATAACAATATTCCATATTATTTGACGCTCACCTTCCGGGTGAAAGCGCTACGGGGTGAATCCGTCCAACTACGAGATTCAGGATAAAGGAACCGAACATGCCGGCGAGCATCCATTGATAATTCGTAATCTGGATATCGGCAGCTCTGAATTCCACCACTATCGTACGTATTATTGATTTTCTGAATTATGAGCAATAACACCATACTTGTTGTTGATGATGAAATCGGCATACGCGAGCTCTTGTCCGAAATTTTACGGGACGAAGGTTATCGCGTGGCCCTCGCGGAAAATGCGGGTCAAGCGCGCAACTGGCGCAAACAAACACGGCCCGACCTCGTACTGCTGGATATATGGATGCCGGATACCGATGGGATCACCCTGCTGAAAGAATGGGCCAGCGGAGGGCTTCTCACCATGCCGGTAGTGATGATGTCCGGGCACGGGACCATAGACACCGCGGTAGAGGCCACGCGCATGGGCGCAGCCGGCTACCTCGAGAAACCGGTGCCGCTGCAAAAACTTTTGAGCACAGTGGGGCGCGCGCTGCGCGGAGGCCAGGTCAAACCGAGCATAATGCTTCCCCTCGCCAGCTTAGGCAGGGGACCCTTGATCGCAGATCTGAAAAAACGGCTGGAACAGGTCGTCAACTTGCGCGCACCGCTGCTGCTCACCAGTGAACCCGGAACTGGGGTGGATCTATGCGCCCGCTTTTTGCATCGTCCCAACACACCCTGGGTGGAGCCCGATACGCTCTCCGCTCTGGCGAATGCTCCGTTGGATTTGCTTGAACAGGCAAAAGGCGGATTGCTGTTTCTCAAGGAGATAGGAGACCTCAACAGGTTGTCGCAAAAAGGACTGCTTCTACTGTTGGGCAAACTCGAAAAATACAGTGTCCGGCTCGTATGCGTTACCACAACACCATTGGCGGGGCTCGCCGCGCAAGGTGTCTATGAGCCGAGGTTGTATGAGCAATTGAGCGGTCTTTGCATCAATGTTCCCGCGCTGAGGGAACATCGGGAAGACATCCCCGAGCTCGCGGCCCAGATACTCTCGCGCTATATTGAATCAGGCGAAGTGCCCTTGCGGCAATTCAGCACCGCTGCGCTCAATTGTTTACGGAACCACGACTGGCCCGGCAATCTTGCGCAACTGACCGGCGCAGTGCATTCCCTTGCGTTGACCAGCGCCGGCGATGAAATATCGGCGGATGATGTGAAGCAAATACTGGCATCGTCATCGCCGGCACAATCGGTCGCTGGTGTCCCGTTGAATATGCCGTTACGGGAAGCACGCGATATGTTCGAGAAAGTGTATTTTGAACAACTCATCGATCAGGAAAATGGCAATATGACCCGGGTTGCCGAGCGAGCCGGACTGGAGCGCACGCATCTTTACCGCAAACTTAAACTGCTGGGCATAAAACTGCGGAATAACTGATACCGAAAAATGATGAGGGGCCGGTATTTCCGTAATCAGCAACTCGATAATCCTAAATCCGGTAGTTGACCGCTCATTTGATAGATCAGTGTCATGATTAATAACAATATTTCATATTATTTGACGCTCACCTTCCAGGTGAGGCCGCTACGGGGAGAATTGCACAGTTTTTGCGGCACATGGCTGCGTTGCAACACCTTGGAATGGAACGGCGCCCCGAAGCGTCGCCCGAGGGACCCCGCGCAGCGGGGATCGGACAGCGCAGGGGATGCCGCGATCGCGCTTCACACGCAAAGGGGCGCCCGCATTCCGCTTCGGGGTCGCATTCCGCGTCGTAGCGCCTTGCCCTGCACCCCAAAAACCGTACACCTCTCCCCGTCCAACTACCGGATTTAGGATAATGCGACAAAACCAGGATCATCCGGCCTCATTTCCCGATTACTGGAGCGCGAACACATCCGATATGGACAGCCCGAGATTTGTCATGTTGTCTGACATCGTATCTTAAGCGATAATATTGGTTTTGCCGACCCGCACCGCTACCCGGGTTAGGGGAGCGGTGTTTTTGTATCCTACATATATCTGTTGAGCGAGGGAGTCCGTATTCATGGGAGCATTTAGAGATTTTGACGCGCCGGTGTTCAAAGACCTGACCAGCGCCATCCGTGCATTGGCCATGGATGCTGTGCAAAAAGCCAATTCGGGCCACCCTGGCATGCCCATGGGCATGGCTGAAATAGCTGAGGTATTATGGATTCATCATCTGCGTCACAATCCTGCGAATCCCAAATGGGCTGACAGAGACCGGTTTGTGTTATCCAACGGGCACGGCTCGATGTTGATTTACGCCTTGCTGCACCTCACCGGCTATGACCTGTCGATGGAGGAAATCAAGCACTTCCGCCAGCTTCACTCCAAAACTCCGGGGCATCCCGAATATGGGTACACACCGGGGGTGGAAACCACCACCGGTCCTCTGGGACAGGGGCTCACCAATGCAGTGGGGATGGCACTGGCGGAAAAAATACTTGCCGCTGATTTCAACCGCCCCGGTTTTGACATTGTCAACCACCACACCTACGTATTTCTGGGCGATGGTTGCCTGATGGAAGGTATTTCCCATGAAGCCTGCTCATTGGCCGGTACGCTGGGGCTGGGCAAGCTGATCTGTTTTTACGATGATAACGGCATTTCCATAGATGGGCATGTGGAAGGCTGGTTCACCGATGACACGCCGAAGCGGTTCGAGGCTTACGGCTGGCACGTGGTTCCCAACGTCAATGGTCACGATCCGGTGGCCATAGAGGCCGCCATAGAGGCCGCCAAACAGGCGGGTGACCGGCCCTCGATGATCTGCTGTAAAACAGTGATCGGCATGGGTTCCCCCAATAAAGCCGATACTCACGAGGTTCACGGCGCCGCACTGGGGACCGCGGAAATAGCCGCAGCCCGTCCTCATATCGGATGGAACCATCCGCCATTCGAAATCCCCCAGGATGTTTATGAAATGTGGGACGCCCGCGCGAAAGGCGCAAAGCTGGAGGAGGCGTGGAATCGCAAGCTTGCCGAGTATGCCGAGAAATACCCTGCCGAGGCAGCCGAGTTTACCCGGCGGATATCGGGTCAATTACCTGAAGATTGGGGTAAACATGTGGACGCGCTGATCGCGCGCGTGAATGCCAAGGAAGAAACTATCGCCAGCCGTAAGGCTTCGCAAAATGCCATTGAAGGTCTGGCACCGCAATTGCCCGAACTGGTGGGAGGTTCCGCAGATCTGGCCGGATCCAACCTTACCCTCTGGTCGAATTCGAAAGGTATCGGCCGCGATGCCGGAGGCAACTATATCTATTACGGCGTTCGTGAATTCGGCATGAGCGCGATAATGAACGGACTGTCGCTGCATGGGGGCATCATCCCTTACGGCGCCACTTTCCTCATGTTTTCGGAATATGCTCGCAATGCACTCCGCATGGCGGCCCTGATGAAAATTCGCAATCTGTTCGTATACACGCACGATTCGATCGGGTTAGGCGAAGATGGCCCCACGCACCAACCGGTAGAGCAGACGGCGACGTTACGTTATATACCCAACATGGACGTATGGCGGCCATGCGATACAGTTGAATCAACCGTATCCTGGGCGCGAGCGATTGAACGCAGGGACGGTCCATCAATACTTATTTTCAGCCGCCAGAATCTGCCATTCCAGAAACGTGATGCCGCCACCATCAAATTGATCGACAAGGGTGGTTATATCCTGTCCGAGGCTGCGGACGGCAAGCCACGGGCAGTCATTATCGCTACCGGCTCCGAAGTGGGATTGGCGATGATGGCACAAAAGGCGTTGGCCGAAACGGGTACCCACGTGCGCGTGGTCTCGATGCCATGCACGAATCTTTTTGATCGCCAGGATCCGTCCTACAAAAGCAGCGTATTGCCGAAGGGCGTGGGTCGCGTTGCGGTGGAGGCGGGCGTTACCGATTACTGGCGTAAATATGTCGGACTCGAAGGCGCAGTAGTCGGCATGGATACATTTGGCGAATCCGCTCCCGCGGGCGATCTGTTCAAGCACTTCGGCTTCACCGTCGAGAACGTGGTAAAAGCGGTGAACAGCGTTATTTAATTCTAATCAGTCGTGACGAACAACAAGGCGAAGAAAATTCCTTCGCCTGGCCCCTTTTTTTATCCAAGGAGTATATAAAACATGACAATCAAGGTCGGTATCAATGGATTTGGCCGTATTGGGCGGATGGTATTCCGTGCGGCAGTACAGAATTTTCCGGATATTGAAGTCGTCGCCATCAATGATCTGCTTGAGCCGGACTATCTGGCCTATATGCTGCAGCATGATTCGGTGCACGGCCGCTTCAAGGGAGACGTCTCTATCGACGGCGATACGCTGGTCGTCAACGGGAAGCGGATTCGGCTGACGGCCATCAAGGACCCGGCTGAGCTGAAATGGGGGGAAGTCGGCGCCGAAGTCGTCATCGAGTCCACAGGCCTGTTTCTCACCAAGGAGACGTGCCAGAAACACATCGCTGCCGGCGCCGGAAAAGTTATCATGTCGGCTCCTTCCAAAGACGATACACCCATGTTTGTATATGGGGTGAACGATAAGACGTATGATGGCCAATCCATCATTTCCAATGCTTCATGTACCACGAACTGTCTTGCCCCTATCGCAAAAGTATTGAACGATACCTGGGGTATCAAGCGTGGTTTGATGACCACGGTACATGCCGCTACTGCTACTCAAAAGACCGTCGATGGTCCTTCCAACAAGGATTGGCGGGGCGGTCGCGGCATTCTCGAAAACATTATTCCGTCCTCGACTGGCGCAGCCAAGGCCGTCGGCAAGGTGATTCCCGAGCTGAACACGAAGCTCACCGGCATGGCTTTCCGCGTGCCGACTTCTGACGTTTCGGTGGTCGATCTCACCGTTGAACTGGATAAGGATGCGACCTACGAAGAGATTTGCGCGGCCATGAAGCAAGCATCGGAAGGCGCTATGAAGGGTGTACTCGGCTATACCGACGAAAAAGTCGTTTCCACCGATTTTCGCGGCGAGAGTTGCACCTCCATTTTTGATGCGGAGGCTGGCATGGCCCTGGATGGCAGTTTCATTAAAGTGGTTTCCTGGTACGATAACGAGTGGGGATACTCCAGCAAGATTCTGGAGATGGCTCGTGTCGTTGCTGGCAAATAAATAGTCGCAGCATAATGAAGAGTCCTGGATATGGCATCATTTTTAGGACTCTTCCCCGACCTTCCGCTCTGCCTTTCGATTGCCCATCGGAGGGATTTTCATGAGCGATCCCTTCATCGCACAAATTGGAGTTCCCAGTGTCTGTCATTAAAGTCACCGACCTTGATCTCAAAGGCAAGCGCGTGTTCATCCGCGCCGACCTCAATGTCCCGGTAAAGGACGGCAAAGTTACATCGGATGCACGAATAACCGCCTCGATGGCTACCATTAACCATTGCCTGGAACAGGGCGCAAAGGTGATGGTGACATCCCATCTGGGCCGGCCGGAGGAAGGCGTCTGGTCCGAGGAGAATTCGCTCAAGCCGGTCGCCGACAATATTGCCGCACGCCTGGGCAAACCCGTGCGTTTGATCCGGGATTGGGTCGACAAGAATTTTGAGGTTGCCGAAGGCGAACTGGTCGTTCTGGAAAACTGCCGCATCAATAAAGGCGAAAAGAAAAATTCGGACGAAACCGCCCAGAAATATGCGCGTTTATGCGATGTGTTTGTGATGGATGCTTTCGGTACGGCACACCGCGCTCAAGCTTCGACTTATGGTATCGCCAGATATGCTCCGGTTGCGTGTGCCGGGATTCTGCTGACGGAAGAGCTGGACGCACTTACCAAGGCACTCCTGAACCCGGCACGTCCTATGGTTGCGATCGTTGGCGGCTCGAAGGTCTCGACAAAGCTTACCGTACTGGAATCCCTTTCGGAGAAGGTTGATCAAATGGTCGTTGGCGGCGGCATTGCCAATACTTTTCTGAAAGCCGCCGGGAAAAATATCGGCAAATCCTTGTGTGAAGATGACCTGGTCCCTACCGCCAGAATGCTGATGGATAAAATGGCAGAACGCCAGGCTTCCATCCCTATTGCCGTAGATGTCGTGGTTGGAAAGAAATTCGACGCCAGCGAGCCTGCGGTGGTGAAGGATGCCGATACGGTTGCCGACGACGAGATGATTTTCGATATTGGCCCGAAGAGTGCGCAGGAATTGGCGGACATTATCATGAAAGCCGGTACTGTCGTATGGAACGGGCCAGTTGGCGTGTTTGAATTCGATCAATTTGGCGCCGGCACCAGGACCATCGCCATGGCCATTGCCCATACGAAGGCCTTCACCCTGGCTGGCGGCGGCGATACCATCGCCGCCATACAGAAGTACGACATCTATGACAAGGTTTCCTACATTTCCACCGCTGGCGGTGCTTTTCTAGAGTTTCTGGAAGGTAAAAAACTACCTGCCGTGGAAATACTTGAACAGCGAGCGCAGTGATTCACACGATTTAACGTACCACTACGCTACGCCTACCTCAAAATGATTCGAAGAACAAAAATTGTGGCAACGCTCGGTCCGGCATCCAGAGACCCCAAGGTACTCGAACGAATGATAAATGCCGGGGTGGATGTGGTGCGGATCAATTTTTCGCATGGCACAAGAGAAGAGCATATAGAAAGCGCCGAATTGGCCCGTTCGCTGGCACGTGCCGCAGGACACGCCGTAGGCGTTCTGGCGGACTTGCAAGGGCCGAAGATTCGTGTCGGCAGATTTGAAAAGGGCAATATTCTGCTCAAAATTGGCGATAAATTCATACTTGACGCCGAATGTGAACTGGGTAACCAGGAACGGGTGGGTCTGGATTACAAAGAACTGCCAAATGACGTGGAAACGGGCTCGACGCTTATCCTCGACGATGGCCGCATCGTACTGGGCGTTTCGGAGGTCAAGGGCAGCAAGGTGTACTGCGTGGTTGAGCAGGGCGGAATACTGTCCAATAACAAGGGAATCAACCGCAAGGGCGGCGGACTCAGTGCACCCGCCTTGACTGCAAAGGACGTAGAAGACATCAAGACCGCGGCAGCGCTTAAAGCGGACTATCTTGCCGTATCCTTCCCGCGCTCCGGTGATGATATGCGCTGGGCACGAGACGTGATGCGCGAGGCCGGCGGTAAAAGCCTGCTAATGGCAAAGATCGAGCGCTCCGAAGCAATTCTGGCGTTGGATGATATTTTGGAAGCCTCCGATGCCATCATGGTTGCGCGAGGTGATCTTGCGGTAGAAGTGGGCGACGCAGTGGTCCCTGCTTTGCAGAAACGAATGATCCGCACGGCACGCGCCAACAACAAGCTCGTGGTGACTGCTACGCAGATGATGGAATCCATGATCAACAGCCCTATTCCAACCCGTGCGGAAGTGTCCGATGTCGCTAATGCGGTACTGGATGGCACCGATGCGGTAATGCTGTCGGCGGAATCCGCCGCGGGACAGTATCCCGTCGAATCGGTCGCAGCCATGGCAAGAGTCTGTCTCGAGGCAGAAAAAGAGTATCTGGTGAGCAGCGAACTCCGCCGGCTTCAGGGCGGCCTTCCGGAAACGATAGAGGAAGCGATTGCCCGCGCGACCATGTTCACTGCGGGGGGATTGAAAATTCGGGCCATTGCCGCGCTCACGCAGAGCGGCAGAACGGTATTGTTGATGTCGCGCAGAAGCTCCAACGTACCTATCTTCGCGCTGAGCCCCCAGGAGGATACCCGCCGTAAAATGACATTGTTTCGCGGCGTCTATCCCGTTAAGTTCGGCGGCGGATCGAACGATCCCGAGATTATCCTGAATCATGCCGAAAACGAATTGCTCAAGCGCGGCGTCGTGCGCAACGGCGATCTGATAATCATGACCATTGGCGAGCCGGTAGGCAAAGCTGGCGGGACCAACACGATGAAGATCGTCAAGGTAGGAGAACACAGAAAACATGAACGAAAACCGGGATCCTGAGCGCGGGTCGGGCATGATATTTTCTGCCTTTCATTGCTGACAGCTCATCACTACGATACACGATAAACTGATTTTAACTTGGAGGAGGCTCAAATGGCACTCGTATCACTGCGTCAACTTTTGGATCATGCAGCGGAAAATGGCTATGGGCTGCCCGCTTTCAACGTAAACAACCTGGAGCAGATTCAGGCCATCATGCAGGCAGCCGACGAATGCGACAGCCCGGTAATCATGCAGGGTTCGGCCGGCGCGCGCAAATATGCGGGCGAAGCTTTTTTGCGCCACCTCATCGCGGCAGCGGTGGAGGCCTATCCGCATATTCCCGTCGTCATGCATCAGGATCATGGCGCATCCCCGGCGGTATGTATTAATGCGATCCGCAGCGGCTTCTCCAGCGTCATGATGGATGGCTCGCTGGAAGCGGATGCAAAGACACCTTCATCCTTCGAATACAACGTCGCGGTCACCGCCAAGGTGGTGGAGATGGCGCACGCGGTAGGCGTATCTGTCGAGGGAGAGCTGGGGTGCCTGGGCTCACTTGAATCGGGCATGGGGGAGGCGGAAGACGGCCATGGAGCGGAGGGTAAGCTATCGCATGATCAATTGCTGACCGATCCGGAGCAGGCTGCTGACTTTGTCAAGCAAACAGGGGTGGATGCCTTGGCGATTGCCATCGGAACCTCACATGGCGCATATAAATTCACCCGCAAGCCGACCGGCGACATTCTCGCCATCGAGCGAGTGAAGGAAATCCACCAGCGCATTCCCAATACGCATCTTGTCATGCACGGATCCAGCTCCGTGCCGCAGGAATGGCTTGACATCATCCGGGAATACGGCGGAGAAATGAAGGAAACTTATGGCGTGCCGGTAGAGGAAATCCAGGAGGGCATCAAGCACGGGGTGCGGAAGATAAATATCGATACCGATATTCGCCTCGCCATGACCGGCGCAATCCGCCGTCATCTTGCCAAGAACAAAAGCGAATTTGACCCGCGGAAATTCCTCAAGGATGCAACCGCTGCGGCAAAGGATATTTGTAAAGCGCGGTTTGAAGCGTTTGGTTGTGCCGGTCAGGCAGGCAAGATAAAACCCATCATGCTGGATAATATGGCCAATAAATATGCTAAAGGTGACTTGAAAGCAGTTATCAAGTAGCTCAGCAATACCTGATCCGGAAACACCACTCTCTTTTAGGCATAAAAGATGAGTGGATGGATAGCAAGGCTAAAAAGGCGGTCAATGACCGCCTTTTTTGTTGGGCAAAAAAAGCGGGGCTGATAAGAGGGGCGAGTTCGCCGTCCGTTCCATCCTTTCGGTATGGCTCAGGTGCCACCTGGACCGTGGGAATACCCTTACCAGAACGGGCTGCTTTTATCGAAATTCGCCCAGGCATTGGTCAGTTCCAGCTTTTTCGCCAGTGCCTTGCTCGCGACCCAGCCCCGGATAATACCCGCTGCTTCATGCTCACCTCTTTCATCACGCGTGCCAGGCACTTCGCTCAGCAATTGTTCGATAATTGCCGTGTCGTTCACCACGCCCAGAATATCTTGAAGTTCGGCTAAGGATTTAACGTAAGTTTTCACTTTTTTTGGGGGATAGAGTCCGGCGAAAAACTCGCTTGCGTACCGTTGCTTCTTGGCGAGGATACGCACCGCATGCAATTCCGGCGGACTCAGTTTCGCCAGTTTTCTACCGTACTTTTTCAGTTGCCGGTGCCGATGCGCCAGCAATTTTCCGGCGAATTCTTTCACCGACCCGCCGAGCCCGCCAGAACCACCAGGCCCCTCAATCCCCGCCCGATTATCCAAACCCATCAGATCGGACGGAGTAACCCAGGAATCCGCACTCAACCATGCCCCCAGCTTCAGCATCAGCTCCGTATAATGCGCCGATTCCACCGCGCTGCGCGCGTCATCGTTGTGACGCCGGCGTATCTGCTCACATTTCTCCTGTAGCGGCAGGATGCCGGGGTGGTCGGAAAAATGCGGGAGGATATCGGCTAATGTCTCCGTCACGAATACATCCCAATCCCGGGCTGGTCCAAATTGCCCGGCAAGCCACCTTAACTCTTGTGCCATCGGTGCAAACGCGGCCTTGGAAAACGCCCTGGAAAAAACGTTCAAAGCCGAACGCAATCTACGCAAAGCAACGCGCATCTGGTGCAGATATTCGATATCGCCACCGTGCAACATGCCGGCTTCGTTGCTGTGCAAATGGCCAAGGCAGTTCCAGGCGATTGCCTTGAATGCTTCATTTACATTCATTTCGGCAATGAGTTGAACCGATGTCGCTTTCAGCGGCGGAGATTTGATGCCGGAAGCAAGCGTGTAGCCACGCTCCGCCTTGCTCGCATTTTCCAGTCTAAGGGGAATGGTATGCAGCAGATCCAGCGCAAGCTGAAACAACGGTAATGGACTGCCCGATTTCAATTCCAGTTCGATTTCACAAAAGGGAATGCTGGCCTCGCCAGCGACGATCCTGCCCTGATCGAGGCAAAGTTCTGCTTCACCACCACCCGATAAGCGCAATGTACGGATCCTGCGTTTACACTCGGTGATAAACAACGGACGCATTTGCTCGCGCAGATCGGCGTTATCGAACAACTTGATAAGAGAGGGATCGGAGATTTTGGTGAAATCAGGTTGTGGCTTCGGCACTGGCGCTTCCCATTCATATCGCTGATGCAATCCCGCTGCCGCACTGCCTCCACCCTTGATGCTCTGTATCCAGCGTCTACCGGAACGACGCAATCGGAATGCCACGTCATTACCTCTAAGATCCAAATTAGAAGTATCGTAATAAACGGTGTAAAGATTTTGTGTAACGGAAGGCGAAATACTCAGGGATTTCAATAACGGACTCCGCTGCACTCGAGCAACGCAGTTCGAGGGCAGGCGTAATTTCAGCTCGATTTCGGTAGCCATACTGTGGTCCTGCAGGTTTGCTCCATGGTTGATCTCAACCTGGTTTTGATGTTGCCAACTCCGCGAGCAGCATCTCCTGAGCGCAAAGTCGCTTGCCTCTGCGGGTCGTTTTGAGGCGATAATTACCATCACCGTCCATGTCCCATGCCTGTCTGTTGTCCTTGAGGTATATATTAAGGCCTTCAGCAAGCACACGCTTTTTCAGTCTCGCCTCCAGAACCGGAAAGCATATCTCGATCCGGCGAAAAAAATTCCGATCCATCCAGTCACCACTTGAAAGATAGATGGTCTGTGCACCGCCGCTACGAAAATAGAAAATCCGGGTATGCTCGAGAAACCGTCCGATGACCGAACGCACCCGGATGTTATCCGATAACCCCTTGATGCCGGGTCGCAGGGCGCAGACGCCGCGCACGATTAGATCGATTTTTACCCCGGCGCCGGAAGCGGCATATAGCGCCTTGATGATTTCCGGCTCGAGCAAGGCATTCATTTTGGCGATGATACGTGCAGGCTTCCCTGCTTTTACATTTTGAATCTCGCCATTGATGGCCGCCAGCATCTGGCTGTGGAAGCTAAACGGAGATTGCCACAAATGCCTTAATTTCCCTGCCTTGCCGAGGCCGGTCAACTGTGTGAATACTTCGTTCACGTCCGCGCAGACATCCTCATTGGAAGTGAATAACCCGAAATCGGTATAGAGACGGGCAGTGCCGGCGTGGTAATTACCCGTACCCAGGTGTACGTAACGCCGCAGCTTACCTTCCTCACGCCGAACTACCATTGCCATCTTGGTGTGAGTTTTGTAACCGACTACCCCATACACGACATGGGCACCGACTTCCTCGAGCCGGCTGGCCCAGTTGATGTTGGCCTCCTCATCGAAGCGCGCCAGCAACTCCACCGCTACCGTAACTTCCTTGCCGCTACTGGCGGCAGCGATAAGCGCCGTCATGACCAGCGAATCCGTTCCGGTACGATATACGGTCTGTTTTATGGCCACGACGTCAGGATCAGTCGCAGCCTGCTGAATGAAATGAATCACCGGTTGAAATGATTGATACGGATGATGCAGGAGGATATCGTTCTTCCGGATCATTTGAAAAATATCCACAGCTTTTTTCTTTTGCAACGTTAGCGGCAGACCGGGAATGAAAGGTGGGTATTTCAGGCCGGGACGCTCAATCCGATCCGGAACCTGCATCAGCCGTACCAGATTCACTGGCCCTTCCACCCGATAAAAATCGTCTTGCGAAAGGCCAAGCTGCTCCAATAAGAAATCCGACATGTGTTTCGGGCAATTGTCCGCCACTTCGAGCCGTACCGCGTTGCCGAAATGTCGCTGCGGCAACTCGCCTTGCAGCGCGATACGCAGGTTCTTGACTTCTTCCTCGTCCACAAACAGATTACTATTGCGGGTTGCGCGGAATTGATAACAGCCGAGGACGCTCATACCGGAAAATAATTCACCCACGTGCGCATGCAAAATTGAGGACAGAAACACGAAGTTATACTCGCTGCTGCTGAGCTCGGGCGGCAGTGGAATCACGCGCGGCAACACACGCGGCGCTTGCACGATGGCCGTTCCAGAGCCGCGCCCGAAGGCATCTTTGCCTTCCAGTTCAACTGCAAAATTTAAACTCTTGTTGAGCACGCGTGGAAAAGGATGCGAAATATCGAGACCTATAGGCGTCAGAACTGGCATCATCTCACGGAAGAAATACGCCTTGATCCACTCGCGCTGAACCTTGTTCCAGGCGGCGCGGCGTAGAAAGCGGATGCCTTCACTTGCAAGCCCCGGCAGAACGTCCTGATTCAATAATTGGTACTGTCGCGCCACGAGTGCATGTGCCTGTTCGGAAACGAGCTTGAATACCTGGCGCGGCAACATCCCGTCCGGCCCGAAACCAGGCGTATCCAGCTTGATCTGCTCCTTTAGCCCGGCAATGCGCACCTCAAAAAATTCGTCCAGATTACTGCTGACTATGCACAGAAATTTCAAGCGTTCCAGAAGCGGCGTATCCTTGTTTCCAGCTTGAGCAAGAACTCGCCGGTTGAACTCTATCTGGCCCAGCTCGCGGTTGAGAAATGGACTAACAGTTTGGGTATTTGTCATGGAAAAACAGCTTTTGCCTGCACGGCTTCGGCAGTAGTGGGTAATCGAATCTTTCGCGAAAGACGTACTTCAGAATTATCCTAAACCCGGTGGTTGGACGAGGTGAAGTGTACGGTTTTTGGGGTGCAGGGCAAGGCGCAACGACGCGGAATGCGACCGCGCAGGGCGGAACAGTGCCTTCCGCAGGAAGGTGCGACCCCGAAGCGGGATGAGGGTGCCCCTTGCGTGTGGAACGCGATCACGGCATCCCCTGCGCTGTCCGATCCCCGCTGCGCGGGGTCCCTCGGGCGACGCTTCGGGGCGCCGTTCCATTCCAAGGGGTTGCAACGCAGCCATGTGCCCCAAAAACTGTGCAATTCACCCCGTAGCGCCCTCACCTGGAAGGTGAGCGTCAAATAATATGAAATATTGTTATTAATCATAACTCTGATCTATTAAATGAGCGGTCAACTACCGGATTCAGGATTATTATTTCGTCTGCGGCACATAGCCCACAGGTTGCTCGGCCCCTGCCCCAAAGAAATACGCCTCAAGTTGTTCAGCCAGATACTTGCGTGCCTTGATGTCCGATAGATTCAAGCGGTTCTCATTGACCAGCATAGTCTGATGCCTGATCCATCCGGCCCAGGCCTCTTTCGATACGTTATCGAATATGCGTTTCCCCAACTCACCCGGATAAGGTTGAAAATCCAATCCTTCCATTTCACGCCCGAGTTTGATGCATTTAAGGAATTTTGCCATTTGAGCTCTTCTCCAGGTATGACAGCAGATAAATTTGTAATCGGGTACCTCAACCTTAACCGTATTCGCCCATTAATCAAAGGCGCTGGTTCCGTGACGGTGAATTGGCACAGCAGTCGATCAAACTACCGCTTATATATTTTTTTCGAATACCTTGGAGCGGCGTCGGTAATTGTATAGCCCCTGTTTTGCTTTAGGTAATTCATGAACATCAGTCTCGAGGAAACCTCGCTCGACAAACCAGTGGGCGGTTCGGGTAGTGAGAACAAACAATTTTTTACTTCCCTGAGACCTGGCCTTGGCTTCAATACGCTTGAGCAACGCATCACCACACCCCGCACTACGATAGTCCGGATGCACTGTGAGACAGGCAAGCTCGTCCGCCTTATCGTCCGGAAAAGGATAGAGTGCGGCGCAGCCGACTATCATTCGATCATGTTCGACCACTACGAAGCGGTCGATTTCCATCTCCAGCAATTCGCGGTTCCGTCGTACCAGTGTCCCGTCAGCTTCAAGAGGTCCGATCAATTGCAGGATAGCGCCGACATCTTCTATCCTCGCGTCCCGTAAATTCTGCAACGGACCATCCGATATCATGCTTCCTATACCGCCGTGCGTGAATAGCTCCTGCAATATAGCGCCATCCACATGCCGGCTGATGAGGTGAACGCGGGACACACCTCCTTCACAAGCCCGTACCGCAAACGGCAGATACAACCGGACATCGTCAGATAGCCTGGGGGGTTCATCGGCAGACCGCGTCAGGAGCGCCTTGCCTTCGGCCACAGTCAGTTCACGCGGCAGCAATGTCTCCGACGTATCAGGAGATTCCTTTTCCATGCTTCCGGCATCCATCAGAAAAATCAGTTTTTCTGCTTTGAGCGCAATCGCTGCTTCTGCCGCAACATTTTCGAGTGTCAGATTAAAAATCTCGCCCGTCGGCGAATAGCCCAGTGGTGAAAGTAGCGTCAACTCCCCTTGCTCCAACCGCGAACGGATAGCCGCGGTATCCACCTTCCGCACTTCACCGGTATGCATCAGGTCAATACCTTCTATTACGCCAACCGGGCGTGCAGTGACGAAATTTCCGCTGGCAACGCGAATAGCGGCATTGGCCATAGGCGAATTGGGCAAACCCATTGACAATAGCGCCTCGATTTCAACCCGGACGCGCCCTATTGATTCCTTTACGCACTGCAGCGCCGCGCCGTCAGTGACGCGCATGCCCCTGACATATATCGTCTGCAGGTTGTTTTCATCCAGCCGCGATTCGATCTGCGGGCGCGCACCATGGACCAGCACCAGGCGTACACCCAGGCTTGCCAGTAAATTGAGGTCATGAACAAGCTCGACAAATTTGCCATCAGCCACGACCTCGCCACCAAAGGCGACAACAAAGATTTTATGGCGGAAAGCGTTAACGTAGGGCGCTACCGAGCGGAACCAGCTTACAAAATCCGTGTCTAGCCTCATGTTGGAGATGCACTGTTCAATTATGTAATAGAAATGAAGCGGGTATTGCACTAATCTTACGGTTCAATGCTTGAATCAAAGCCTCAAAACCGAATATGCATGCACATGCTACCATTTGAATCCCGGAATTCAATAATCACCCCATAGCGCCTGCATTGCTGCCACTGCCGCCAATGCAGCGGTTTCGGTACGAAGTATGCGCTCACCCATCCGTAACGGGACAAATCCAGCCACTTGGGCCGCAGCCTCTTCCTCCGCGGTAAACCCCCCTTCAGGCCCGACCAGCAGCGTTAGCGGAGCGGCGGCAAGAGATGCGGGAAAATCGCGCAAGCCTTTTTTTGCTGCGGGCGAGAGCATGAAACATGAGCCCGTAGGATAATCGCTGCTTGAATTCTTGCGCTCGCTAACCTGATTGCCCAGCCATCTGGATATCGATATCAACGGCATCATTGGTGGAACGCGATTTCTACCGCACTGCTCACAAGCGGCAATAATAACTTGTTGCCAGTGCCTTATGCGTTTTTCGGCACGCTCATCTGATAGTTTCACCACTCCCCGTTTTGTATCCAGAGGCTGAATGCGTGTTACTCCCAACTCTACCCCCTTCTGGACAATCCAGTCCATTTTCTCGCTGGCGCACACTGTTTGCGCTAACGTGATGTCGAGTCGCGACTCGCGCTCGATATCAAGGTACTTTTCGACCACCACCGTAACGCCGCTTTTATTGATAAGCTCAATAGTCGCCCTATATTCGCCACCGTTGCCGTTGAATAAAATCAATTCATCACTTTGCCGGAGTCTTAACACGCGTGAGGCATGATGCGCCGCAACCGCGGGCAGTTCGATGACCTGGCCTGCACTGATTCGTTCGGGGGAAAAAAAACGGGGAAGTGCCATCGCTTAGGAGGAGTGAGCAGGAAGAACCAATAATCAGACCCATGATAATATAATGGCGCATCAACAGACTTGTATTTCGCAGAACGATATTGTTCGAGGTTTTTGCCGTTTTATATCAATCCATATTGGCATGCGAAGTTGTATTCATTGGTGCTGCGACCGTTGATTTTTGAAGTGCGGTGAGACCTCAATTTATTTTGTTATTAATTCCGGAGAGAAAATATGGCGAGCCTGGAAACACCCGTTTGCGATTTCGGTTGGAAGGCAGCGGATTTTGACTTACCGGGGGTGGACGGAAAACGGTATAACCTCGCATCCGTAAAAGGCGAAAAAGGATTGCTTGTGATGTTCATCTGCAACCATTGTCCTTATGTCAAAGCGATTCGGGATCGCATTGTCCGGGACGTGACGGAGTTACGCCAGCACGGTATAGGCGCCATCGCGATCATGTCAAACGATCCTGTCGAGTATCCGGAAGACTCATTCGACAACATGGCGCGGATCGCCAGGGAATGCGATTTTTCTTTTCCCTATGTTTGGGACGAGACCCAGCAAGTGGCGAAAGCATACGGGGCGGTTTGCACGCCCGACTTCTTCGGCTTGAATGACCGGCTCGAATTGCAGTACCGTGGCCGGCTGGATGCCTCCCGCAAGGAGGCCGCCCCTCCCGGCGCGCGACGCGAACTTTTTGAAGGTATGCTCCAGGTTGCCCGAACCGGTCAGGGGCCTGACGAACAGATTCCCAGCATCGGGTGTTCGATCAAGTGGCAGGCGGAATAACCGGTGCTCGACGCGGTCATCGTTGCGGTCAAAGCGGTCGCACAGCAGGAAATACTGCCGCGCTATTTGAAGGTGGCACGGCAACGCAAGGCGGACGGCAGCCTGTTTACCGAAGCAGATCTCGCCACGCAGGAAACATTGTCGCGGGAATTACGAAAGATTTATGCAGGCCCCGTGGTTGGGGAAGAAATGGCGGAACGCGAACAAGTCGATCGCTGGCATGCGGGTGATGCCGGACTGTGGTGCATGGACCCGATAGACGGCACTTCGAATTTTGTCAACGGACTTCCCTATTTCGCGGTTTCGGTGGCGCTGATGCGCCACGGCAGAAGTGTGCTCGGCGTGGTTTATAATCCTGTTTCAGACGAAATGTTCTATGCCGAGCGAGGCAAAGGCGCCTACTTGAACGGTGAAAAGCTGCCGATCAAAGAGCATGCCTCAGCTTTGCGCGGCGCGATGGCGAACGTTGATTTCAAGCGGCTTACACCCAAACTTGCGGAAAGCGTCTGCACCTTGCGCCCTTTTTCTTCCTATCGAAATTATGGCGCCTGCTCTCTGGAATGGTGCTACACCGCTGCCGGCCGGTTTGACCTGTACCTGCACGGTGGACAAAAACTGTGGGACTACGCTGCAGGCAGCCTTATTCTGCAAGAGGCCGGGGGACACATGTGTGGTCTTGATAAAGATGATTTCTGGGCCGAGCCGCTCTGGCAACGCTCGGCCATCGCTGCGCTTGACTTGGGCCTGTTTATCCAGTGGCGGGACTGGGTGCGAGCACATCGTTAGTTGATCAAATATACCAACCCTTGGGTCGGTCGACCGGGATCGCCGGACTCCGGTTGAAATCGAGGCTGCGAGATCTGTTTTCCTTACTCAATGGATTCAGCTCATTTTTTTGCGGCAAGTGGACTCGCCTATTCGAGCGGTCCGCCCACGCTTGATTGTGTCGGTCGAGCGGATACAAAGAAGCCCATTAAATATATTAATACGTTCTTCCTGCACAACAATATTGAGGCCGTGGCAAATCATGGATATAGTGGGCAACTCGCAACTCGATCTCTGCCACTTGCGTCCTGCGTTCCTATAACCATTCGGTGATTCGAGTATCGTGACGCCCTTATTTCAAGGACTAATCTTTCTTGCGCACCAGCCGTAATTAACTGAAATGAGGTATTCCATGCCGGCTCCCAACTCTGTTGGCTCGACGCCACCCACAGAAATATCCGTTGGATTCTTGATTTATTTATTGAAGACCTGCCGCGATCAGCTTGCACCAAGATCCGCTCTCAAGAGAAACGCTAATGCAGAGAAGGGGAATTTTATATGCGTAATGTAAGCAAGTTTAAGGCGACGAAAAATCTATTGGCGCTTATGGTCTCTGCGGCACTGATTGGTGCCGGCACAGCAGGTTGCGATAAATCAGGGAACGCCCAGACCCTGATTTCCGACGCCCGGCAGTATCAGGAACAAGGGGACGACAAGGCTGCCATTATCCAGCTCAAGAACGCGCTGCAGAAAAATCCGGATGATCCCGAAGCGCGCTACCTTCTGGGTACGTCCTACAACAAGACCGGGGACTTACGGTCGGCTGAGAAAGAGCTGCAGAAGGCTTTAAGCCTGGGAATGAGTCCTGCAACGGTAATGCCTGAGTTGGGACACACCTTGCTTAGCTTGGGTGAGTTCCAGCAGGTATTAGACAAGACGAAACAGCTTTCCGAAGATAAGCCTTCACCCGAAATTTTAGCATTGCGGGGAAACGCATCACTTGCGCTCGGTAAGATTAACGATGCCAAGGAGTTGTTCGAAGGCGCGCTCAAGGGCAAACCTGATTTTTCCGATGCGCTGATCGGTTTATCAAAATGCGCATTGGCGAATCAGGATCTCGAAGCAACAAACCAATTCGCGGAGCAAGCCGTAGTCAAAAACCCGGGCAACCCCGATGCCTGGTTTTATAAAGGCAACCTGCTGCGCGTACAGGGGAAAGTTGATTTAGCGCTAGCTGCCTATGATCAGGTTATCAAGCTAAAGCCAGACAGCCCCACCGCCTACCTCGATAAAGCACTTTTGGAAATCGGCGCCAGAAAATTCGACGTTGCAAAACTGAATATCGACGCGGCTCGCAAGGTAGCGCCCGGCAGCCTTATGGTTTTCTATGCCCAGGCGCTACTGGATTTCAACGAGGGCAAACACGACGCCGCCTTAGACTCTTTGCAGCAAATATTAAGCAAGGCACCTGACCACATGCCCAGCCTATTGCTTGCTGGAGCAGTTCAGATGGCTTTGGGTTCGGCGCCACAAGCCGAACAGCATCTAAAACAATACCTGGAGAAGGACCCGCAAAACCTTTATGCACGTAAGTTGTTGGCTTCCAGCTTTTTGAAAAGTCGCCAGCCTCAACGGGCAATCGACGTATTGGCACCGGCCCTCAAAAGCGGGCAACCGGATCCCCAATTGCTCGCCTTGGCGGGCGAGGCCTACATGCAATCCAAAGATTTCGTCAAAGCAACGGAAAATTTTGAAAAAGCCAGTCAACTCGCGCCAAAAAATGCGCGGCTTCACACCGCACTCAGCATGAGCAAACTGGGTCAGGGCGAGACCGGTCGCGCAGTGGCCGAGCTGGAAACAGCGGCGAAACTCGACCCTAAATCGTCGCAGACAGGCATCCTGCTGATCATGACCCACCTTCGTCTCAAGGAATTCGACAAGGCGCTCGCCGCCACAAAAATGGTTGAAAAGGAAAATCCGGACAATCCACTCGTTCAAAATCTGAAAGGCGGCATCTACATGGGCAAAAACGATGCCGCGAACGCACGTGCCAGCTTTGAAAAAGCGCTTTCTCTCCAGCCCACTTACTATCCGGCGGCGTTCAACCTGGCTCAACTTGATATGCTGGAAAAGAAACCGGACGATGCCAAAAGGCGTTTTGAAGCCATCCTGGAGAAGGATAAGAAGAACATCCAGGCCATGGCCGCGCTATCCCGGCTGGCTCTTAGTCGGCAGCAGAGCAAAGAGGCTACAGCGTGGCTGGAACGGGCAAGCCAGGAGAACCCGGAATCACAACCGGCTGCTGCGCTTCTGGTGGAGAATTATATTCGTTCAGGAGAAAAACAAAAGTCTCTGCTCCTTGCGCAAAAATTCCAAAGTAAAAATCCATCTGATCCCGGTGCACTCGACATGCTGGCGCAAGCCCAGTTCGCAAATGACGACAAGAAAGCCGCGCTGGAGAGTTATAAAAAACTTGTCGCGGTGCAGCCGGAATCCGCTCCCGCTCAATTGCGTCTCGCTTCAATTTATGTGGCGCTGAAGGATCCGTCGGCAGCATCGGAGGCGTTGAAAAAAGCGCTCGCTATAAAACCGGATTATGTGGATGCGCAATTGGCGCAAGCTGCGATAGAGCTACGCAAAGGAAATGATGAGCAAGCTCTCGCTATCGCCAGACAAATTCAAAAGCAGCAGGGAAAGTCTCCCACAGGTTATGTTCTGGAAGGTGATTTACTGATGAGGCAGAAAGAACCCGCTGCTGCTGTAAAAGCATATGATCAGGCCTTCGCTCTGGGCAAGAGTGGGCCGATATTAATTAAGTTGCATGCTGCCTTCAGCCAAGCCGGAAAAGGTAAAGAAGCGACTCCCCGGCTGACTGAATGGCTAAAGCAAAACCCTGCCGACACGACTACCCGCATGTATCTTGCCGAAACCTATATGGCAGAGCGACATAATAGCGCCGCAATCGAGCAGTATCAGCTTATTCTGAAGCAAGCTCCCGATTTTATGCCTGCGCTGAATAATCTGGCTTGGCTCTACCAGCAGGAAAAAGATCCGCGCGCCCTTGAATATGCAGAGAGGGCCTATGGGGTGACCGCGAACGATCCGACGGTAATGGATACGCTCGGATGGGTATTGGTGGGACAAGGTAATACTACCCGAGGTCTCCCGCTGCTGGAGAAGGCGACTTCCCTCGTGCCTGAATCAGCCGAATTCCGCTACCATCTCGCAGTTGGACTTAACAAATCGGGCAATAAAGCGGGCGCTCGCAAGGAACTGGAACAACTGCTAAGCACGGGGAAGAATTTTCCTGGTATTGATGACGCCAGAACATTGCTGAAACAAATACAGTAGGCGCAGATGACAATTATTCTATAGGAAGATCATGAAATGATGTTGATAGGAGCACAACGTGACAAATAAAAATCAAGCCCAAACTTTGCTGTAAATTCACTTCGGTCGGTTCAATAACGTTTTGTTTCAGTGGATGATGACACGTTCAGTAACCCACTGTGCGAATTCGTCCATATCCAGGTAGCAGCGTTCCTGCCAGACCTCATTTTGCTCAGTCAGCAAGGCGCCTATCAGCCGCGGAGCGGAATCGTTATTAGGAAGATGCGATCACCCTTTCCCCGGCAGCGCATTTCCTCGTTCAATCGCTACTGCATATTCGTGGTGCGCAGTTGCTTGCAGAATTCTTCCGGCAGGACCCTCACAGCTCGCATCTTCAAAACCGGCCTCCAGGCGCGCCACCGCCTTGGCTGCCGTCTTGAGAAACCGCTCACTGAATTTGCGCTAACCGCCGCCGAGCGCTCGTATCGATCGGCCCTCAGACTCTCCGTCACCTGCGCCTCCAATATCTGGCTGAGCATCGTTTCAACAGTTTTCGCCAGGCCGACCTGATCACCCGAGCCCTGGCAATAAATAATCATCGATTTTTCACCAAATGGGAAACCATATCCCGGCGCCCAGTGACGCCACCCTTTCAAGCACGCTTTGATCGCTTACGGCATCGGCAAACGTCTGGTAGGCCAGGTAACGCTCGCAGTATACGTCCACCTGATGGATACGGATGAGGAGATGGTGATACGCTTCGCTTTCAAACTATCCCGCAAGTTATTCAGAGCCTGCATTAACAAAAACACCTCAAACTCGTCGCTTTTTAACGACAATATAAAGTCTTAAAAAACAAAGAATTATATAAAAACAATAATATTCCGTCTAGTTTGACGACAGCCACTTAATCGCGGCTGCGCCAATTCAATGATTACACTCGGGTTAAATGTGGCATGAATTTTGCTTTGGAGCAAGCAAGCCCGATCTAAATCGGGAACTTCATCAGCACCGGCATTGTTATTACGCTGGCACAACACAAGCAAATTTTTCATTTTCGTTCTGCCAAATTGATCAATTCCACGCACGGCCGCAGCTTTCTTCTCTCGTTCTCAGCCAACACGAACGGAGTTCTGCTGTTTCTCATTTTAATCATAGTTACCGTAATGGCATCGGTTCAATCACTATTAGGACTCTAAACATGCAACTCTACAATGATGAGATATCGTTTCCTCAGAAACGTAATGCGCGATCGAACGCCAAAAAAATTGACAGATGTAAGACCTCAGGCTCGGGATCATCCATAGGGTTATCGGAAGAAACATACAATCAGGGGTGCATTTTAAGACGTGATGGCTATAGCATTCGGTCTGTGAATTCATCTTTACATCGTAGTGCCGTAAGCGCTCTCCTTCAACGCATGTATTCATGGCGTGGTTATGACACTTCGAGTGAGGAGATGTTTGTCAATAATAGTAATTGGATGACGTTTGAGGTATCCAGCCAGCAGCAACTGGTCGGGACATTAACACTCGGCATTGATGGGGAGGAAGGTTTACTGGCTGATAAGCTTCATAGAGATGAGATCAACAACTTTCGGAAAAAAAAGAGAAAGGTATGCGAATTGTCAAAATTTGCCATTGATTCTCAGTATGGATCAAAGGAAGTACTCGCCTCGTTATTTCACCTGTCCTATATTTACGCGCGCAGTCTGCATAATGCGGATGACGCGTTTATCGAAGTTAATCCGCGCCATGCGAGTTTTTACAAACGGATGCTGGGGTTTCACCAGATTAGCGGAATTAATACTTGCGAACGCGTCGATGCGCCTGCTGTACTAATGCATCTGGATCTGGAATACGTCGATGCCAAAATTGCATCTTTGGCAGATACGCACGAATACAAAGATAGATCTCTATATTCCTATTTCTTTCCCCGGCATGAAGAAGAGGGTTTAGCCGCCACGCTTCGACGGCATATTAACTGATTGATCAGAGAAATAAAAAATTAAATTGAAGCATGTTTTACGCATAAATAGCATTCTCTTTTTGACTCCCCGAAACTCTTCCGATAGATTTGTGTGTGACATATCTTTTGGAGCAATGGCGGGCGGCAAGGCGCTGACCGAACTAGCGCAGACGCTTGAAGTACACCCTAACGTGCTTACCGGGTGGAAACGGCAACTGAGTGATGGACTCCGGCGTGTTTGGCGCTGGAGATACTGTGACGGAAACGACTTGTTGATTTGAAGGCATTGCACGCCAAGAAGGGGCGATTGACTGTTTGCGAATGATTTTTCTGAATACGTACCCACCAAGGCGGAATTGCTGAGCGCAGAAAAATGACTACCCGGTCCCATAATTTAACTGTCACTCGGTAATGCCGGATGCTGAGACTGGTTCGTTTCGCAGCCTATTACCAGCTTGACTTCATGTCCGCACCGAACTGGGACACCCTTTATAGGTACGGGTATACTGCGCGGCCAGCTCAATCGGGCAGGGCCTATGTTTCTGCCCCTTAATCACAAAATCGTGGTTTCATGTCCGCTCGCCGTGGTCGCCAGCACCTTCTATCCGGCTCTTGTTCATCAGTTCGCTCATGCTTCCTCCCCACGCTCAGTCACCGTCACAATGGCACTATACTTCGTTTGCTGTGGATCAACTTTCGGTGGAATTTTCACCCACAAGAGTGCGCCTATGCTGGACGCACATAAAAAAAGTCCCGCGATTGCGGGACTTTGGTAAAACAGTAAACCTCAATTTCTTATGAAGCTGCCTTGCGGCGACGGCTTGTCAAACCCATGCCGAGCAGCCCTACACCCAGTAGTGCCAGCGATGCGGGCTCAGGAATCAAGGCTATTTTAAACTGACCGTTATTACTTACAAAAAAATGGTCGCCGCCCACATTAGCGTAAGTACCCGCTCCGCAACCGTCACCGGTAAACCCAGCGCCTTGGCAGATAATTTCACTTATCATTGTACTAGTCGGGCTGCCAGTCGTGTTGGCGTTGGTAAACGCAAAACTCAGCACTGTTGAATCGGTTAAATCGGGTGATCCACCAGGCGCAAACCAATAGCCCGGTGTCAGATCTCCCGGCTTTGCTATGGCGTCTATCGTGATCTGCCCATTACCAGTGGGTGAACCAGATCCATCAACCACTCCACCACCGCCCGCCAGGGTAGTAAAACTACCGATCAGATTACCAACATTGGCGCCAAATATCCCTGCGGTAGAACCATAATTATTCCCTGAATCAGAATATATCTTGAACGTACCCCCGGCATCGAAAACAAAGCTGCCACCAAAAACTCCAGTACCCGTCGTTTCCGCTACCGCTGTGATTGTCACCCCATGCGTTACAGGGAACAGCTGTCCCAGGCTGTCATATTGAACAGAATTAAATACCGAGAATTGAGTAAAAGTATAAGCGCTACCGATGCTACCATCACCAGTCGGAGTAATCTTGATAAAACCATTGCCATTGACATCAAGATATTCATTGACTGTCACGGGTCCGGCTCCGGCGGGGCCATTCGGATCAAATTCCCAGTTATTCAGCACCGTAGCCGCTGACGCAGCGCCGGAGAACGCCATCATTACACTGGCGGCAATTATAAGTTTCTTGAATCTGTGCATCGTCCGCTCCTTCTTTGTATTAGCTGCCATTATGTCCGGGCAGTTTCGGTATTTTTATATAAGCATATACTGTGCCAGATAAAAAATCGTATATATTTTAATATGTTAGATGAAATACTTATTCGGAGCAAAGTAATGTGTAATAAAATTCGACAATTTCTTTAGTTGACGAAATCTGAGGTCGTCGGCATTTCACGTGGGTAAACGCAAAAACGATTCGCCATATACAATTCTTCCACCGAATCACCAGACGCATTCGACCTCGCATCGAGCGGCACTGCTGATCCGATACTACGTCATGCATGCAGCACAGATTGCCGTAAACAGGACTTGCTTCCGACTTCATGAAATCACCCTGAGCCTGCAAAGAACCATGCAATTGCACCAATTCCCGTTTCCGTATAATGTCTCTGATCTTTGATGTCTACGCCGTTGTTGATTCGAAATTTCGCGCGGTACCCGCCAATGAGGCATCTCGGTTCAAAAGCTTTGACACCTCCGCCTGACGTCTTACAAAAGCGAACTCCAATGACGTCGGAACGGAAGAAATGTTATTTCGATTTCAGGGCACCAGCAAATCACCAAGCTCCTTGCGAACCGAACGTGAATTGACTCTCGCCGATCGGCCAACGCGACAGAAAAATATTGATCCACCGTCCGCGCGTTCGCCTACCAGACTCTTGAATCGTTCCGCCAGTGCATACGCAGCTCGATCGATTTGTGATAATGCCGAAATTTTCCGATTCATCTGCGCATACCAATGAAAGATTACCGGCGTCATTTGTGGTTGTAGGTGTAGGCCAACTGTGTCTGCGGTCAGCCACAAACGCTGCATGGCGCTCCCCGCCAGCACGTAATCGCGCTGGTTTTCTGGTAGAGTTTTAGTATAGATCAGAACATGTCCGGCACAGCAGACAGCCGGCAAAAGGTCCAATTGCAGCCTCGGCATAATTGTTCCGAACATATATCGGTTAAAGAAATCCACCCGCTGCCAGCTCTGCATTACCCAACCCATTAATTGCGCAGTGAGCGGGTCCACACCGACCGCATGCTCTGGAATACGATCCTTGCTGAAACGAGCCCCCCATTCGATAGCTTCTTTATGCACGTGATAAGCTTCGGGACACGTCAGGCGAATGTGGGCGTTATCCCAAAGCAATCCCGCAACTTCACGGCGTTTGGCGAAGGACTCAAAAAAAAGCACACCGTACTCGTGCCCTGGAGCAACCGATAGCGCGCCGCGCTGAGCGCTGGTCAGCGGGGTTATCCGCATTGGTCGTCGCTGGACGGTACGTGCTTTGATAGAGGATATAAGACTGTCGGCATCCAGCTCCGGGTCGTAATCGAGCGTGACATCATAAATTGGTGCCGTGTCGGGGGTAGCTGATCGCCGTATCCAGGTTGCGCGGAGGTGGTGAGCGGTTGCTGCAATGCGGAGTGTTTCTAAAAGCGCCCCATGGGCCATATAGCTGGCCCGGCCCTCAAAATCATACAAGCACCACTCACGTGTATCATGGCCGTGAACCGCAATGTGATTGTTATCGATAATTTCGAAGCGCCAGGGCTGGGCATTATCGCCGCTTGGCGCCCAACGAGCCAGATCTAGAATCTTCAGGATAGTTTCACGGTCAGACATGATGCGTCACTGATATTTTGCGCGAAACATCTACGCGCGGTTTACTAAATGCTGTATCTCAGCATACTGGATTATCTTTCGATACCAAATCAGTCACTAACGTAATTTATTGGATATTCGCTGCAATTTAATGTGCACTCAATAGCAAGGATGAGTTATTCAATCGAAACCAAATAGATTTATGCAGGTCAGAAGTGCGATCAGGCGAAGCTGCCTCACTCGCTCCTAGCTTCCAGTAACTCTCGGGATTTTAAATTTTACCATAAAAAACAATATGTAAACTCGTGCGGCTACTACAGACCTATTTGTGCAGCCACGCGAATAGTGTCATGATAATCATTGCGAAGCGTCGCTCACCCGCTGTTTGCCCAACCTCCAGCAAGGGCACATTGCGAAATGGACAATAAATATGAGATTGTTACTGATTTGTTACTGATGAAAATGAAGCTGCCACAGTGAATGTATTCTGGCTTGACTTTAAACTGGCATTTCGTAATGTTGTACGCCAAAGACGCCGCAGTACCATGGCGGTAGGCGCTGTTACGTTTGGCATCATGGCGCTCATCCTGGCGAATGGTTTTATTGAATGGATTTTTTTTGATTTTCGGGAATCCACAATCAAATCGCAATCAGGTCATCTGCAGATCGTGCGCCCAGGCTATCACGATTCGGGGAAAGCGAACCCCTTCGCCTTTCTGCTTCCCGACGCCGTACCTGAACTGGAAACGCCAGGCGAACCACATCAAATCAAGTCAATTGTTCCCCGGATCTCCTTCAGCGGCCTCATCAGCCATGATGAAGCCACCATCTCATTCATTGGTGACGGTGATGATCCCAGGCGACAGCGGGATTTTGGTGATGGCCTGCGAATCTCGGCTGGCAAAAACCTTTCTGCCGGCGATCCATTGGGTATCATCATCGGAGAAGGGCTTGCGCACAATCTCGGCGTCGATGTTGGCGATAAGGTTGTTTTACTGGCTACCACAGCGTCAAGAGGAACAAACGCGGTGGAGGTGACCATTCGCGGCCTCTTCTCCACCGTGACGAAATCTTATGATGATGCCGCTCTACGCATACCCATCGAAACAGCTCGACGCTTGCTTCGCACGGAGGGATCCCATGTTTGGGCGGTAATGCTGAATGACACTGCACAAACCGATAGCATGCTTGCAAGCTTACGCTCCAGGCTGCAAAAGGACCTGGAGATCGTTCCATGGTATGCGTTGGCAGACTTCTACAATAAGACGGTGACACTGTTCACCAAGCAAATCCATGGGATCAGATTGATCATTGCCGTTATCATCATTCTCAGCATTACCAACACGATGACTATGAGCGTAATGGAGCGGATCGGCGAAATCGGCACGTCGCTGGCGCTCGGCGTAAAACGCGCAGGCGTCATGCGCCTGTTCGTGAGTGAAGGAGTGCTTATCGGCTGCATAGGCGGCATATTCGGTGTGCTGCTGGGCCTTTTGTTCGCGTACATAATCTCCAGTATCGGAATTCCCATGCCGCCGCCACCCGGCATGACGCATGGGTACACAGGACAGATCCTGGTAACGTGGGAGACCATACGGGATTCGCTGGCGCTTGCCATCGGCGCCACACTGATTGCAAGTATCTACCCAGCCTTGCGGGCGTCGCAAATGCAGATTGTCGATGCTTTGCGACATAACCGGTAGCTGGCCAAATTATCATGTTCAGATTGGCGTTACGTAATATCCTCAGGCAGAAATTACACACTGCCATGACTTTGGCTGCGATCATATGCGGCGTGGCCGGATTGATCGTTGCAGGTGGCTGGATAAACGATGTTTTCGTGCAGCTATCCGAAGCCCTTATCCATTCACAGTCGGGGCATCTGCAGGTATACAAAAAGGGCTTTTTTGCTGCAGGATCGCGCACACCGGAAAAATACCTGATAGAAGAACCCGACACAGTCAGGCAACAGATCGCCACCAACACAGGCGTTGTCGATGTAATGGCCCGGTTGTACTTTTCCGGGTTGCTCAGCAATGGCCGTAGCGACCTGCCGGTCATCGCTGAAGGCGTAGAGGCGGGACCAGAAGCAGTACTTGGGAGTTCCGTCTCGATTACCTCTGGGCGCCAATTGAACGATAAGGATGCTTTCGGAATCATGCTCGGATATGGTGTGGCTCAGGGGCTGAAATTGAAGCCCGGTGACCATGTCACATTACTTGCAAATGCGCTCGAGGGCGCATTGAACAGCATCGATCTGGAAGTAGTCGGCGTATTCCAGAGCTTCTCGAATGATTATGACGCGCGGGCGATAAAAATCCCTCTCATCGCGGCCCAGGAATTGCTCGGAACGCAAAGCGTGAACGCATTCGTCATAATGGTGCATAAAACAGAGGATACCGATCTTGTAAAGACCATGCTAGCGGCGCAACTCGACCAATCCGGCCTGGAGATCAAAACCTGGATTGAACTGAACGATTTCTACGAGAAAACAGTAGAAATGTACAAGGGTCAGTTCGGTGTTCTGCAACTGATAATTCTCGTCATGGTTTTATTGAGCGTTGCCAACAGCGTAAACATGAGCATCTTCGACCGGACCGGAGAGTTCGGTACCATGATGGCGCTGGGCAACCGGAGGCGTCATATATTTCGGCTGATCATGATCGAAAGCATATTGCTCGGCGTAATCGGCAGCGCTGTCGGGCTTGTACTCGGTATAGTGCTGGCGCTTATTATCTCTGCAATTGGTATTCCGATGCCGCCACCGCCGAACGCCAATCTCGGGTATACGGCCCATATTCAGATTATTCTGCAAGTATTACTGGTATCCTGTGCCGTTGGCATCGGAGCCACAATTCTGGCTGCCATCCTTCCGGCACGGCGCGTTTCCCGCACGCCGATCGTTGAAGCTCTGAGACAGAATTTCTGATTTTCAGATATCACAAAAACGCATCATTGATTCTGCGAGGCCTCAGAATGAATAACGCAACTCCGTATAGGCACGATCATTGTGTTCAAAACGGCCAAAGAATCCGGTGGATTGCCCTCCAAAAATATCCGCCCCCACCGCCGCGCGCCAATTTCTCTCGAAATTCCAGGTTAACCGTGGCCGGAACATCCAGTCGTTACGATTCAAGCTATGTATCAGTAAGGCTTGCGCTTCCACATTGCGCCAGAGCTTTCCATTAAGTAGAATGCTGGCCCCGTTCTCCACCCTGTCGGTAAAACCCGTCGGATTATACGAAAAGAAAACACGCTGATAAAACTGTAGATTCAAACGGGTTTCAGCAGGCAAATTGAAATCCAGGCCGAGCGCGTAATCGAGGGTATTCTGTTTGGCCAGGCCATTTATTGCGGCAGGTGTCATCACATTGAATTTGCGCCCATCCGTATAAACCATTTCACCCTTAAACACTACTGTGCCGAAATCCTTCGTAACGGTTGCGCCAACCTGATCGATTTCGTCATGTCGCGGCTGAAAAACCAGCGGCTCGGTCAGTGCGCTGACACGATAAAACGTCGGAGCGACATCAAGGCTGTGATAATAGAATGCGGAGATATCCCAACCACGTATAAGCTGGGATAAGCGGAACCCATAATTCGAGTTGCCGATGTTTCGTCCCGAACGGTCTTCACCGACGAAAGAGGCCATGCCCCGCAGCGGGCCAGGATAGAAATCGGCGCCCGGCTTACCGCTTTCATCGATAGTGGGCGCCGGGATCCACAGCACCTCAGCATGCGTGTCATTCTTCGAGTATTCAGCGCGCACCGCCCATTGCGGGATGCGCATGATATCGAACGTAGGCAGAAGGAATTCACGCATATCTCTGGCGGACACCACATCCGCGAAAAACAGGCCCACCATCTCACCCCATATTACGTGTTGTCGGCCGACGCGAAAATCAAAATCGCCCGCTGAAACATCAAGATAGTTTTCGCGCACGAAGAATTGATAACGTTGGTCGTGCCGCACTGCAGACGGATAGAAATCCGATAAGTCGTAGGCGGCATCATAGTCAAATCGACCACTTATCTTCCATTTTATGTTTTCGTTGAATCGCCCGGTGCGCGATAACTCGGTTCTCAGCTTTGCCTTGGAAAAATGCTGGGGGCTACTATAGTTATCTGCGATTTCGAGCTGCGAAAACCCCTTCCAGCCGGTAATGAGCGTGCTCCAGACGGTCTCGGGGGGAGGGGTTGGCGCCACAGCCTCGCCAAATAATGATTCTCGGGAATTGACTTCAATTTCATCGCTCGATTTTTCGGAAACAGCGACATCCTCGTCACTTTGCTCGGCAAATCGGATTAATGATGTGGATATGGATAGAGACATCGGTAAGTATAAGGGTTCATCTTCAGCCTCAAAAAATTGAACATCATTTTTGATCATGACATTTTTTTCCATCCCTGCAGCTGGTTGGTGGACAGAACGCGAAGACATAGACAATGACAAGGACAAAAACAAAGGGTCCCCCTCGGCCTTATCGGTCAGCGGATCCGTTGATTCTGGTATCGTGGGGATTGGGAGCTGAGCTGGTGCGGCATCAGCAAAGCTACGCAATGGCGAAAGAACAACCATTAATACCGCCGCTAGAACCAAACATTTGAATTTACGTCTGCGTTCCATCCTTCTCGCTTTGATCGGCACCCCGAGCGGATAGGCTATTATTTGCACAACGTCTCTCAATCACTACATCCGGTTTTTTCCGTTTGTTGAAATCAGGCCTCGTGATCTGCCCATCATCGATATGTATCAATCGATCCGCCATCTCCATGACTCGCAAATCATGGGTAGAGAAAATAAAGGTGGTCTTGAAATTGCAATTGATTTCTTTCATCAATTGCAAGATACCTTCACCCGTTTTGTGATCCAGATTTGCGGTCGGTTCGTCAGCCAGTATGATCTTCGGTTGCGTCGCTAATGCGCGCGCAATTGCAACCCGCTGGCGTTGCCCCCCGCTCAACTGGTTAGGGCGATGGTGGGCAAATGCAGACAGACCTACGATGGCAAGGTATTTCGAGATCCGGGTGCGGCGCTCCGCTGATCTTAGGTCTTTGAATTGCAACAGGGGGTATTCCACGTTTTCTTCAGCGGAAAGCACCGGAAACAGGTTGAACGTCTGGAAAATAAAACCTATAGTTCGAGCTCGTAGATCAGAAAGCTCGTCCGGCGTTCGCCCGCTGACATCTTGATCGTTTATAAAAACTTTTCCACTCGATGGGGTATCGATGCACCCGATCAGATTAAGCAACGTGGATTTGCCGCTGCCGGATGGGCCGGCGATGGCGGCAAAGGCGCCATCTTCAATACTCAGCGAGATGTCTTTGAGCGCCTGCACCTGCTGCTCACCGAGTGTATATTCCTTATAAACGTGCTCAAGTCGTACGATGCTCATGGGAAAATACTAAGGGCTTAATCTCAGGAGTGAATAACAACCGCAGCAGGGTCTATGGAAACTAGAATGCAAAAATTTCTTCAATGCGTGGTTACGATAATTTGCATGTTTGGAGCCATTGCTCCCGTCCAATCCGATGACGCGAGGCTAGCCCGTGATATATTGGAACAGTCGGACCAGATACGCTTTCCGCGCGAAAGCTTCCAGGTGGACGTCTCCGTTGTGACCACGGCACCCGACCAACCAGCAGACATGCATAAGTTCCGGGTTTTATCCAAAGGCAATGAAAACAGTGTGGTTATGACTACGGAACCCGCTTCCGAGCGCGGCCAGATCTTATTGATGAAAGGGCGCGATCTCTGGATATTCATGCCCAGCGTTTCGCAACCCGTGCGCCTATCCTTGTCGCAACGCCTTACAGGCCAGGTCGCCAATGGCGATCTGGCTCGCGCGAATTTTACCGGTGACTATATTCCCACGATTCTGCGCACCGACAACATCGGCGGCGAGAAGTACTGGGTACTGGAACTCATCGGAGTTGATCGAAGCGTCACGTATCATAAAGTCTTGTACTGGGTACGGCAATCAAACTTCTGGCCCCATCGCGCGGAATTCTACTCGCTATCCAATCGCATGCTCAAAACCAGCCGCTACGAGAATTTTGAGATGAGTCTTGGAAAACTCCGGCCTACGCGCCTGGTAATGGAAGATGCGCTACGGCAGGGTGAAGAGTCCGTGCTCGAATACTCGGGAATGAAACTGCGCGACCTGCCCGACAAGACTTTTACCAAGGATTATCTAAAAAAACTCGATCAATGACAACCAAGTTATAGCCAAATTTTTTGTACCGCAGCTTAAAAGATTGGATCTTGATCGGCCATCAGGAGCGCTGTCTTTTCATCGAATGTCATATACAATTTTTAAGCATAACTCACGACAACCTGAGGCGATACTGGAAAAAGCGGCTTCTTATCCATTCTGTTTTCACATCAAGGGCGACTGTGAAAGTAGTAAATTCATTACTCTTGGCGCAAAAATCCGAGATCACGTCATCGCCTCCCGCTTATCGAGAGGTTTAGTTTAGTTAGGAGTCAGTCTTTATGAATCAGCCAGAACGTCTCCCGAACGCCTTGCTGGGCGACAAAAGTAACCTATCTGATAAGGCACGGCTAGAGATACTTAATCTAAACGGCGCTCACCCATTGGCATTCTTAGGACAGGCGTTCCGCGCATGGATGGTAATCGTTGTAATGATTGCTTTCGCCAATTACATGGATAGCGCATTAATAAATCTTATAGCCATAATAATAATAGCGACCCGGTTTAATATTTTTGGCCTGCTCGTCCATGAACAGGTACATTTTCTAGGTTTACGCGGACGGTATGGAGACGCCATCGCAGATCTGATAGTGGCGTATCCGTTGTTGGGCGTTACGATAAAAAACTACGCTAAAGTCCATCTGTCGCATCACAAATTTTATTTCACCAACAAAGATCCCGATCACTTGCGGAAGGCCGGGGTAGATTGGGCCTTTCCGATGTCTTCTCTGCATCTTGCCAAACTTATTTTAAGCGATATCGTGGGCTTGAGCTTTATTAAGCTCCTGAGAGGAAAGCGTCACGAAAGCACGAAGCTTTTTCAACGACCACATCCTTCTCCCCTATGGTTACGATACCTCTTTTATTTGGTAATAGCGGGATTGTTGACCTATACGGGAACGTGGAATATTTTTGTGATGTACTGGGTGGTACCGTTACTCACGGTTTTTCCCCTTATCGTCCGCTTGGGTGCGATTAGCGAGCACGTTTACAATATGCCCGGAGCAAGTGTCATCGAGTCCTCGCCACTAATTATTCAAAAATGGTGGGAAAAGCTTTTATTGCCCAACCTCAATTTTACATTCCACGCATATCACCATTTTTACCCAGGGGTGGCATGGCTCAATTTACCCAGAATACATGATATCTTCAAGCGCGAGAAGCTGGTAAATGAATCAAATGTATTTTACGGATACTGGGCCTACCTGAAATACCTGCAATCTTCCCAACAGAAACCTGTAACTTTAGCTGGATCATCCAGTCGCGGCACCCGCGGTGCATAGCTTGAAATGTTATTCACATAATGTTTTCTTCCTATGACAAGACCGTAAGAGCTGAGCTGCCAGGAAATTCAGTTTGAGCGGAATCAGAGTCGGGATCGTTACTTTTTTACAAATATTCCATGTTTTAGATCAAACGTTCGAATAATCGTTTCGCTTAAACATCAGATATCGACTGAGATTCTGCACTCAGGCAGGGCTTTTTCCGGCCTTTATGCGTGCGAGATGCCGACGAGCTATCCACAGGCCAATACGCTGTAGAATATTTTTATTGCCTCCCGGTCGCCAAGTTGTCACGTATCGATTGCGGTACGCATCGAAGTGATAGCCCCGTGGAGCGGAAACGGTCCCGCCACGGTCGAGTAGAATCTTCAGTACGTCAGTAGCCGCACACCCGGCGCAGATCTGACAGGCCGCGATAGTAGAGGGGCTTTTCCGATTCTTGAAATCTACTCGAGACGGGTCGGCAAGGTAACCGCGCTGTAACATGGCAGGTGAGAGACCGAGCAGAAAGCGAACTGCCATCTCTTCTTCGTCACAACCCTCCAGGCAAAAATACTGTTCGAAAGATATTCCACCCGGCAAAAACACAAGCACTGCTGCTCCCATGCCAAGTGGGGCCGCAGTAACTGCGGGGATACCCAAATCGAAGCAGGCCGCAAAAACCGCCCGGCGTGCGTCCATGGCGAAGAAGTCCAGGCCGTCTACATAAATATCGATATCCTTCAGAAAATCATTTACGTTTGACGAGGTTATACCTTCCGGAAATTGCACGATGTTTAATTCAGGGTTGATGTCGCGTGCCATCTGCGCCAGCACGTGCACTTTAGGCTGCTCAAGCGACGACATCACCGCACCTGCTTGCCGGTTGAAGTTGGCGATTTCAAAAGTGTCAAAATCGGCAACATGGAACGTTCCGATCCCCAGCCTTGCCAATGTAAGCAAGTGCCCGCCACCCACACCTCCCATTCCGGCGATAGCTACCCGCTTTTGGCGAAGAAGTAATTGCTCAGCTTCTGTGACCCAGCCGATATTTCGGTTAAAAGCGGCGTCGTAATCAAAAATGAGGTTGTCTCCTTTCTAACGGACTCACTACTATCTCAAATCTTTGGAGTGGCCTATCGTGAAAGATACAGATTGCGACCCAACTGTTTAAAAAAATAAGGATCAACCTAATATAGAGATCCTGCTTCAGAAATCATCTTAATAGCCGTAATATAAGAAGTACCGGAGTTAGATGAGATTAATCGTATCGGTTGATTTTCAAGGTTTTCGCACGGATTGTTTTAGTAGTAAACTCGATAGATGTTTCATTTAAAGCCGTCCTTCTGGGAATGCTTTAATAACTACCTGAAAATCCTGCAGGAGCTCTTATGTTTTTGCCAGAAATTTTCAATCTGGGCAATGTTTTCAAACAGTATTTTGAAATTGTACCGGCATACTCGAGCAAACTGAAGGATGAAGTGTATCGATTACGACATAAGGTTTATTGTGAAGATCTGAAATATGAGCCGATTCAAGCGGATAAACGGGAAGTCGATGAACATGACTCCTATTCGCTGCATCTGCTGATGCGCAGTATAAAGACAAACGAGTTCGTGGGTTGTACCCGTATTGTCCGTCCCCGTCTTGAAAATCCGCAGCACCCTTTGCCTTTCGAAGTGACCTGTTCAGGTATGCTTGATCGATCTATCATGGATCCTATCCAGCTACAGCGTCACAGTATGGCCGAAGTGTCTCGCCTTGCGGTTATAAGCAGTTATCGCAGGCGCAAAGATGAAGCAAACCGGGCAATCAGCATCTCGAATGACGACTTTGGCACGTCGAAGCAACCACGTTTTCCATTTATCCCCGTTGGGTTATATCTCGGCACCACAGAACTCGCGCGCATCAACGGAATCACTACGCTGTTCGTCCTGGCGGAGCAGCGGCAGGTCACACATTTCAGCAAACTGGGCGTCAAACTTCATGTCGTGGGTAAGCCGGTAGAACATCGAGGTCCACGTGTGCCCGCCGTCATGAATGTCAACGACATCATCGTCAATATGCGTACTTTCTTTCGCCCGCTTTATCAAACTATAGCGGCGGATATCAAGAGAAACATGTCACAGTAACAGAACTCCAAGGGCCTTCTTGGGCCGGAGAGGCTCTCTCTCATTGTCATCCGGCGTGTGTCACCTGTGCCGCCAATTATTGATCCCGCGCATGTTCTGCGTTGCGGCAATTTCCATATTTCAACGACTCCATTTTATTCAAAATATCCCTATTGTATTCGAGGCTATTGAGGTTCACACTTTGCGTGGGTAGACCGATTATTGCGAAATATGGGGAGAGTCAAAATGAAAAAAAAACTCTGCTTGACGCTGTGTGGTGTAGCTAATCTGTTTCTGCTGTGTTTCAGCGCTTGGGCGAGCGAGAGCGGCGCTGGTTTCGAGCTCAATGAGGCTCGGCAAGTGGCTCAGTATAATTATGTTATTCACATCCTGGCGATGTTGCTGGTGGGTTTCGGTTTTCTGATGGTATTCGTCAGGAGATACGGGTTTGGCGCCACGACCGGCACTTATCTTGTGGTAGCCGTCGGCCTTCCCCTTTACATGCTCCTGCGCGCAAATGGTATTTTTGCGCATGAAATTGCTCCGAACACAATCAAGGCGCTCCTGTTTGCCGAATTCGCCGTGGCTGCCGCGCTCATTGCCATGGGAGCCGTACTGGGACGTCTACGGGTTTTTCAATATGCATTACTGGCACTTTTCCTCATTCCGGCGTATCTGATGAACGAATGGCTGGTACTGGACAATGGGATGGGTTTGACTAAAGGTTATCAGGATACTGCCGGATCAGTCATCATCCATGCCTTTGGTGCTTATTTTGGCTTGGGATTATCCCTCGCATTGACCACCGCGCGACAACGCAGTCAACCGATTGAATCAGACGCCACCTCTGATCGCTTTGCCATGCTCGGCTCCATGGTATTGTGGATTTTCTGGCCAAGCTTCGCCACAGCCATTGTTCCTTTTGAAGAGATGCCGCAAACCGTCGTCAACACGGTACTTGCGTTATGCGGCGCCACCCTCAGCACCTATTTCCTGAGCACGTATTTTCACAAGGGAAAAACGTCAATGGTCGACATGGCAAATGCGGCCCTGGCTGGAGGAGTAGCCATAGGATCGACATGCAATATTGTCTCACCGACAGGCGCTTTCGCAATCGGCCTGCTGGCCGGCGCTGTCAGCGTCATCGGTTATGTGTTTATCCAGCCCAGGCTGGAAGCACACTTCAAAATCATCGACACCTGCGGCGTCCATAATCTTCACGGAATGCCTGGATTGTTGGGTGCATTGACTGCCATCGTGGTGATGCCCGGTATCGCGGCTGCTCAGTTCATCGGCATTATCTTCAGTGTCGTGTTCGCCTTCGTGACCGGACTCATCGCCGGTGCGGCGATCAAAGCCACAGGCACTACGCGACTGGCCTATGAGGATAGTGAGGAATTCGCTCACTGTGAAACGCCGGATATCGAGAATATAGAACTCGAAGTCGAGACACGAACCTGAGGAGCAAGCCGGATAATTGCCAAATTTCTGGTGTAGCGTATAGCAGGCTGCTACATCAGGATGAGGTCATACTGTTCCTGCGTATAGGCCGCTTCCACCTGCAGGCTGACCGTTTTAGCAATGAAATCAGCCAGTTGTGCAAGACTTTGCGATTCTTCATCAAGAAATAGATCGATGACTTCTTGCGAAGCGAGAATACGGAATTCGTGCGCGTCGAATTGACGGGCTTCGCGCAACAATTCACGCAGGATTTCGTAGCATATCGTCTGAGCGGTTCTCACCTTGCTGCGGCCCTGGCAAGTGGGACATGTCTCGCATAATATGTGAGCAAGACTTTCCCTTGTGCGCTTGCGCGTCATTTCCACAAGCCCAAGCGCCGTGAAACCATTCACAGTCATATGCGTCCGGTCTTTCATCAGCGATCTCTTGAATTCCGCCAGGACCGCATTTTTGTGTTCCACATTTTCCATGTCTATAAAGTCAATAATAATAATTCCGCCCAGGTTGCGCAGGCGCAACTGGCGCGCTATGACCTGGGCTGCTTCGAGGTTAGTTTTAAAAATGGTATCGTCAAAGCTGCGTATACCGATGAAGCCTCCCGTATTGACATCTATGGTTGTGAGCGCCTCCGTCTGATCGATAATCAGATATCCACCGGATTTCAGGTTTACGCGTCGTGCCAGGGATTTCTCGATTTCATCTTCCACCCCGTAAAGATCGAATAGCGGCCGCACCCCGGCATAGTGATCTATTCGTCCCACAACATTTGTCATGTAGACCTGGGCAAACGCCATCATTTTTTGTGAGGTTTCGCGCGAATCCACCAAAATACGCGCCGTATGGTCGTTGACGAAATCGCGTAATACGCGGTAGCTGAGGTTCAGGTCCTGGTACAACAACCCGGGCTGAGCAGTGGCGGACTTTTCCTTGATGTCGTGCCACAATTTATTCAGATATTCGATATCCGTTTGCAAATCCTGGTCGCTGGCGGCTTCCGCCATCGTGCGGATAATGAAGCCCCCTTTTTCATCCGGGGACAGCAGGTGTTTCAATTTTTCGCGCAACGACTTTCGCTCGGTTTCATCCTCGATCCGTTGAGAAATGCCGATATGGGATACCTGGGGCAGATAAACCAGCATTCGCCCCGCAATACTGACCTGCGTAGACAGCCGCGCCCCCTTGGCACCAATGGAATCCTTGATTACCTGGACGAGAATATTCTTGCCTTCGTGCAGCAATTTTTCGATGGGCTTGCCGGCGTCCTCGCTCTGGCGCAATCTCCAAATGTCTGCGAGATGGAGAAAGGCGGCACGATCCAAGCCGATATCCACGAAGGCCGACTGCATTCCCGGCAGGACTCTAGTAACGCGGCCATTGTAGATGTTGCCAACGATTCCACGGCTGCTGGTGCGCTCTATGTGCAGTTCTTGCACCGCCCCATGCTCGACTACGGCCACACGAGTTTCCTGCGGGGTAACGTTGACAAGAATTTCGCTGTTCATGAAAGATTTTTCTGTCGTTTTTTTTTCAAGTTCATGGAAATATTTCAACACCGGATTCTTGTAACAGTTGCGCTGTCTCGAATAGCGGCAATCCCATTACACCACTGTAGCTGCCGGAAATTTCCGCGATAAAAACTGCGGCCATCCCTTGAATTGCGTAACCCCCCGCTTTATCGAGCGCCTCGCCCACAGAGAGATAGCATTGGATTTCGTGCTCGCTGATATCGCGGAATCGCACGACAGAGCGGGACATACTGACTTGTATCCCATTTTGTGCAGCTACCGCTACTGCGGTCAATACCTGATGAGTCTGGCCGGAGAGTGCGCGCAGCATCTCTTTTGCATCAGCGACGTTTTCTGGTTTACCGAAAATACGCTCCCCCAGCACCACTGCCGTGTCCGCCGCCAGCACGGGAAGCTCCGTCAGCCTCCGCTCTAAAAGCCGGGCCCGTCCCATTTCAGCCTTTGCTACGGCGATGCGCCTGGTGTAATCAGCCGGCGCCTCGCCTGACAGCACGACCTCAGCCATATCCGCTCCCCGCGGCGCGGCCTCACGCAGCAACAGGGTTCCGAAATTCACGCCGATCTGCTTCAATAATTCCCGCCGCCGTGGACTGCGGGAAGCAAGATAAATGCGATTTTCTGATAGAGTCATGTAGGGAGCGCTGAGAGACATTCGGAATAAGCCGGATTACCCTCCTCCAGGAAATGCCTGATCTTACCCGAGCATGGCCTTTCTATGCTCGATGATAGGGATGTCCTTTGATAAGCGACATGGCACGATACAACTGTTCCACCAGCAGTACCCGCGCCAGGCCATGCGGCAGCGTCAGCGCGGACAATGCCAGAACTTCGTCAGCCGAATTTTTGATGCTGGCGTCCAACCCATCCGCGCCACCAATGAGAAAAACGATATCTCCCCCAGCCGCCATCCACCGGTTAATAGAATCGGCCAGCTTGATGGTGGTCTGCTGCCTGCCGCACTCATCCAATGCGACGATATAATGCTTGGCCGGCAGCAACGCCCGGATGCGGATGGCCTCCGCTGCCAGCAACTGCTCCACCTTTTTGCCGCCGACACGTTTTTCCGGCTTGACTTCAAGCAGTTCAACAGCAGCCTCATGCGGCATCCGTTTGGCGTATTCTTCGAACCCCGTCGCGACCCATTGCGGCATTTTATGACCCACCGCACAAATAATGAACTTCATTACGGTAGAGGTTCAGGCCTCGTCAGAGGAATCCAGCTTTGTCTTGGCGGCTTTATTTTTTTCAACTGGGGAAACCGCCTTAGCTTTAGCTGGGGCGGCGCGGCGTTTGACGGCGGGCGGCTCGGCAGTAGCCTTGCTCCTGGCCAACCTTGCGGAAGCCTTGTTTACTTTTATTCCTTCTGCCCACAATTCTTCCAGGTTGTAGTGCGCGCGCACAGCCACCTGCATGACATGCACCAACACATCGCCTAAGTCGACCAATATCCATTCGCCGTTCTGTTCGCCTTCCATGCCATAGACCGTACCTCCGGCTGCCTTGACGCTCTCCGCCACATTATTCGCAATCGCTTTCGTTTGCCGGGTAGAGTCCCCGCTGGCAATAATCATACGATCAAATAATGCTGTTATTTTTGTCACATCCAGCACTTCAACATCTCGTGCCTTAATTTCTTCCAGGGCAGCAACAATCGTTTTCACCAGTTTAGTGAGCGTCATCCTTTTTCCGAATATAAGTGATTTGCTGCAATATAGTCGAGCGCGGCGTCGGGCATCAAATAACGAATGCTTTTCCCTGCGGCGACTCGTGCGCGAATGACCGTTGCTGAAATATCCAGCAAAGTCGTCTGAGCGATAAAAATCATGCCGCTGGTTGCGTGCTTGAGGCTATCCACGCTTGATACCCAGCGCCGCGCGCACTCTGCGTTTAATTCCTGCGGCAGGATATCGGGATTCACCGTAAGCATATGACCCGGGCGGGCGGCAATAATAAAGTGGCATAACCCGAACAGTTCACGCCAATTGTGCCAGGCGGCAAGATTCATGAACGCGTCTGCTCCGGTAACAAAACATAGCGCGACATCCTTCCCCAATTCCTGTTTGAGCTCGCGCAACGACTCCACGGTATAGCTTACCCCGGGACGCCGGATTTCACGCTCATCCAGAATAAACCTGGCATTGCTCTGGATTGCCAAACCGACCATGGCAGCCCGATGCTGCAGCGATGCCTCGGGAGAGCGGCGCAAGCGAGGACATCCAGCAGGAATAAAATGCATTTTTCGCACGTCGATCATTTCGGCAATCTCTTCAGCTATCCGCAAATGACCATAATGGATAGGGTCAAAGGTTCCGCCGAAAATACCGATGAGCGAATGCCCGGAACTATGCATGGGCCGATAAAATCAGACACATGGAAGCGGAGAAAAGTTGTTTAGGATATTTTTGTCCTCATCATGGCAGTTTTTTAGCCCGGAAGTTTCATAAATTCGCGTGATGATTGCGCAGGATTTTGTTTTGTAGGGAGATTTTGTGAAAGAGTGGTGTAGTTATTCATACGCCCGACTGAACGAAATTTTCATACGAAACAAAAGACCAGCAAGGGCGCGCGTCAATTTATGAAACATCCGGGTTAGAGCAATAATCGCCGCAGGTCGGCCAAGGCCTCGGCCAGGAAAGAAGTGAAGCGCGCGGCGGTTGCTCCATCGATCACGCGGTGGTCATAGGATAGCGACAACGGCAGTATAAAACGGGGAACAAACTGTCCATCCCGATAAACCGGCTGCATACTGGCGCGGGATACGCCCAGGATGGCAACCTCGGGTGCGTTTATAATAGGCGTGAATGCGGTGCCGCCGATGCCTCCCAGGCTGCTGATAGTAAAACTTGCTCCCTGCATGTCGGTGGGTTTCAGCTTTCCGCTGCGTGCAAGCGCCGCCAGATCAGCCATCTCTTTAGCAATGGCAACCACGCCTTTTCGGTCCACATCCCGGATCACCGGCACCACCAATCCATTGGGTGTATCTGCTGCAAACCCGATGTGGCAATACTTCTTCATGACCAGGCTCATCTCGCCACCGTCACTGACAAGCGATGCATTGAACTCGGGAAATTTTTTCAGCGCTGCTGCGGATGCCCGCATTAAAAAGGCCAATACCGTTATTTTCACACCCTCTTCTTTTATCTCCGCGTTGGATTTCTTGCGTAAGGCCTCCAGTTCCGTAATATCAGCCCCTTCGAACTGCGTAACATGCGGGATCATTACCCAGTTACGGTGCAGGTTGGCTCCTGATATTCTTTGAATACGCGACAACGGTTTCAACTCCACCGGGCCGAATCTTGCGAAATCGACCTCCGGCCACGGCAGCAGATCAAGTGTCGCGCCGGCGCCGCCATGCGGCTTCGATAATTCAGCCTTGACGTAGGCTTGAATATCCTCCTTGAGGATGCGCTGCTTACGGCCGTTGCCCTTTACCCGACCGAGATTCACGCCAAGTTCCCGCGCAAATCGCCTGACCGATGGGCTGGCATGAGCATTTGCAAAGTTGGCTTCGTCTGTTTCGGAGGCAAGATTTACCGATGAACGAGCCGGCTGGCGTGTCAAAGCTGGCTCTGGTGGCTGGGTTCCAGAGTCGGGCACACTCTGAGACTCGGCAGGCGCCTCCGAGGGCGAAGGCTGGGCAGACGACTGAGAAACTGAGACTGAAGCCGCTGCTGGTTCTGTGCCTGAGGCAGATGAGGAATCAGGTGGCGCACTATCCGTTTCGGAGACTTCCATTACCAAAACGAGCGTACCTTCAGAAACCTTATCACCCACCTTTACAGATACATCCTTGACTATGCCTGCAAATGGTGAAGGCACTTCTATCGTTGCCTTATCCGACTCCAACGCAATCAAGGGGTCTTCCGCCTCGACAGAATCACCGGGTTTCACCAGAACCTCTATCACGGGGACATCTTTAAAATCGCCAATGTCGGGGATTAATACCTGTTTGGTCTCTGCCACGCCTCTTCCTTAATTCGTGTTTTACGTGCGATATTTTCAATGAAATGGTAACTGCACGGCTTCATCTGCGGCTCTGGCGTCCGGCATATCCGCACCTCCCATCCCGTCACCCTCGCCGTCCTGTTTCTTACCGATGTAGTGGAAAAAATATTACTGAAGCGCGAATCGGTTCATGCCTGCGCTTCGAATGCAACTTGCGCATTTTGCGCTTGTCATTTTCCGGGTCTCTCACACTGTTACCGGATTGGGCTTGTCCGGGTCGATGCCAAGCTTGCTTATCGCTTTTGCCACCTTATCTGCCGTGATCTGACCTTCCTCGGCCAGCGACTTGAGCGCCGCTACCGTAATGTAATTACGGTCCACTTCAAAAAACCGCCGTAGTTGCTCACGTGTATCAGAGCGGCCAAACCCGTCTGTGCCCAAAACCTTATACCGCCCCGGCACAAATTCCCGGATCTGATCGGCAAAAATCTTCATGTAGTCCGTGGCGGCTATCACCGGCCCCTTCCGATCCTTGAGGCACGTGCCGACATAGGACAATCTTGGCGCTTCGGCGGGATGCAGCATGTTCCATCGGGTAACATCCAGTGCTTCACGTCTCAATTCGGTAAAGCTCGTGGCGCTCCAGATGTCGGCAGCGATGCCATATTCCTTTTCCAGTATTTCCGCCGCTGCTATCACTTCGCGCAATATCGTCCCCGAACCAAGCAATTGTACCCGGAGACCGGAATTTTCCCCTGTCGTATTACCTTCCCGAAACAGGTACATTCCTTTCAGTATCCCTTGTTCCGCGTTGGCAGGCATCCCCGGATGCGAATAGTTTTCGTTCATTACCGTTATATAGTAATAGACGTCCTCCTGCTCTTCATACATGCGCCGCATGCCATCCTGGATAATGACGGCGATCTCATACGCAAACGTCGGATCATAGGATATGCAATTTGGAATAGTGGATGCAGCCAGGTGACTGTGGCCATCCTCATGCTGCAGACCCTCTCCGTTAAGCGTTGTGCGTCCGGCGGTGCCTCCCAGTAGAAATCCACGGCAACGCATATCTCCAGCCGCCCAGGCAAGATCTCCCACACGCTGAAAACCGAACATTGAATAGAAAATATAGAACGGAATCATCTGCACGCCGTGATTGCTGTATGCCGTTGCCGCCGCCATCCATGAGCACATCGCCCCGGCCTCGTTGATACCTTCTTGCAGAATCTGGCCGTTCTTGTCTTCCTTGTAATACATCAGTTGATCGGCATCCTCCGGTTTGTAGAGCTGCCCCGTCGACGACCAGATGGCCAGTTGTCGAAACATCCCCTCCATACCGAAAGTCCGCGACTCGTCCGCAACGATGGGCACCACTCGCTTACCAATGCTCTTGTCCTTTACCAGAATGTTGAGTATGCGTACGAAAGCCATGGTGGTGGAAGATTCCCGCCCCTCGCCGCCCGCCTTGAGCAGGGCATCGAATGCGGATAGCGGTGGAATCCGCAGCGCTTCCGCCTTTCGCTGGCGCCGGTGGATGAAACCGCCCAGCGCCTCACGCCGCTGATGCATGTACATATACTCAGGCGAAGCCTTGTCAAATGTCAGATACGGTATATCGTCTATCTTGTCGTCTGCAATTGGAAGACCGAAGCGGTCGCGAAACGCTTTCAGCGAAGTGGTACCCATCTTTTTTTGCTGATGGGTGATGTTCTGCGCCTCGCCCGCTTCACCCATCCCGTATCCCTTGATGGTTTTGGCAAGAATCACAGTGGGCTGCCCTGTATGCCGTATCGCGGCTGCATAAGCCGCAAAGACTTTATGCGGATCATGACCGCCGCGGTTCAAGCGCCAGATGTCATCGTCCGACATATTGGCGACCATTTCCAGCAACTCCGGATATTTGCCGAAAAAATGTTCACGGACATAGGCACCGTCTCTCGACTTGAAAGTCTGATATTCGCCGTCTACACATTCCATCATGCGTTTCTGCAGCAGGCCTTTGGTATCCTTGGCAAACAATGGATCCCAGTATGAGCCCCATATCACCTTGATGACATTCCAGCCGACACCGCGAAAGGCGGCTTCAAGTTCCTGGATGATCTTGCCATTTCCACGCACCGGCCCGTCCAGGCGCTGAAGGTTGCAGTTAATCACAAAAATCAGATTATCCAGATTCTCGCGTGTGGCCAGAGAAATGCCGCCCAGCGATTCCGGCTCATCCATTTCGCCGTCACCCATGAAGGCCCAGACTTTGCGGCCGTTGGTCTTGACCAGCCCGCGGCTATCCAGATATTTCATGAAACGGGCCTGGTAAATCGACATCAGTGGCCCGAGCCCCATCGATACCGTGGGGAACTGCCAAAAGTCCGGCATGAGCCAGGGATGCGGATAAGAGGACAGTCCCTTGCCGTCCACCTCGCGCCTGAAATTATTGAGCTGGTCCTCCGTCAACTCTCCCAGCATGAAAGCATAGGCATAAAGACCGGGTGACGAGTGGCCTTGCGCGAATATCAGATCTCCCCCATGATTTTCCGATCTAGCGTGCCAGAAGTGATTGTAGCCGACATCATAGAGCGTCGCCGCGGACGCAAAGCTGGCAATATGGCCACCGACATTGGAGTTCTTGTTGGCGTGCAATACCATTGCCATGGAGTTCCAACGGACATAAGAGCGAATGCGATGTTCCAGCGCATGATTACCGGGAGAGCGGTCCTCCTTGCCTGGTGGAATGGTATTGATATAGGCCGTGGTGGCGCTGTAAGGAAGGTATGCGCCTGAACGCCGGGCTTTTTCTACCAACCTTTCCAGCAGGTAATGCGCGCGCTCGGTTCCCTCGTGCTCCAGCACGGATTCCAGGGCGTCCAGCCACTCCTGTGTTTCAGATGGATCTATGTCGGGAATGGGTTCCATTTTCGTCTCGAAATTGTTGGGATTACCGATGTGATTGGTCTGCGTCGCAATTAAGCCCGTGCGTATGCGCGCTCGGCAGCCTCGATAGTGTTATACAGCAACATCGCGATAGTCACCGGGCCCACGCCGCCCGGCACAGGCGTGATGTAACCTGCCTTTTCCTTGACCGACTCGAACTCCACGTCACCCACCAGTTTACCGTCCGGCATGCGGTTGATGCCAACATCTATCACCGCTGCGCCGTCCTTCACCATGCCGGCGGTAATCATATGCGGCTTTCCGGTCGCCACTACCAGGATATCGGCGCGACGCGTATGTTCGGCCAGATCACGCGTCTTTGAGGTACAGATGGTAACCGTCGCGCCTCTTTGCAAGAGCATCAACGCCATGGGCTTGCCGACGATGTTGCTGCGGCCCACCACCACCGCGTGCTGCCCTTCAATTGGAACGCTGTATTTTTCCAGTATCTTGATCACCCCATGAGGTGTGCAAGGCGGGTATATCGCATTACCCGTAACCAGCGATCCTACATTGTAAAGATGGAATCCATCCACGTCTTTTTCCACTGCAACGGATGCAATCACTTTATCGCTTTCGAAGCGTCGCGGTAACGGCAGCTGCACGAGGATACCGTGAATTCTGGGATTCCGGTTCAGTTCCTGAATACGCTCCATTACCTCATCCTGGCTCGTGTTCTCGGAAAACTCATGTATTTCGGAATAAATCCCCGTGTCGCTACACGCTTTAGCCTTGTTCCGCACGTAGATGCGTGAAGCCGGATCATCACCGGCAATAACCACCGCCAGCCCAGGTTGCATACCTTTTTCCGTCAAGCGCGCGGCGCGAATCTTCCAGTCAGCTCGAAGTTCGCGGGCAAACGCGTTCCCATCCATAATTTTGGCATTCATCGTTTATTGGATCGCCTTAAGCGGATAATGGATGGTTAATTATACGCCAAGGAACCGGCGAACAAGCCCGTGTGAGCGCTAGGCCGATCCGTAGTGGCACTGGAAGCGGATCACCCAGCAGGCAAATGAGGGCGGGCTGTATTCAGACAGCCAGGGGTGATCAGCGCAAACTGGCATTATCCATGCCGATGTTCTCCACGATCAAGATTGGCGCGCGCCCGGCGAGTCTGCTTTTCTGATCTTCATTCGATAAATCAGCAGCCCCACCAGAAAAGTTGGAAGGACAACCAGGGCAGCAGCCACGAGCCCAGCCGCCAGCACGTCAATTCCCTCGGTTTTTGGAAGAAAAATAGTGACAACCCAAACCGTCAGGAAAGCAGCCACCGCGCCGCCGATAACCATGATCTTTTTACCACGCTCATACAGTCGCCACAATGAGCCGGAAACGCGCGTTTCATTTCGATATTCATCAAAAACCGCCACGATGCTGTCATCGTTGGGCATAGCCTGGTAGCCCATGCTTACGGCAAGCGAGTCGTCGCCGCCCTCCACTCTTGACATTTTACTCAGAAATGCAACTCGTTTTTGAGCATCCTTTTTTTTCATGCCGTCGCTGATGAGCATCGACTCAAGCGCCGCAAAGGCATGGTCGCGAGCATTGGCTGGTAAACCGAGATTCTCACCCTGGCGCCACATGACACCTACCAGATAGAGCTGAATCGTCAGCTGCCTGAACTGTGGCGCGAAATCATATCCTTTGTCTTTAATTTTCGGAAGCTGAGACTCCAGCACCTCACGCGCGCACAGCACGCAGACTTCAGTTACAGTCGTTTCAGAGTCAGTTTTCGTGTCATTCATTGTCGTAATAACGGGACATGCCCAACCTTAACTTTGAATTTGTAGAGGAACGCATTATATACTGGCAAAAGCTCGTTGAAGAAGGATGAATCGTCCCGCACCTGGACAGCTGTCCGATCCGGTTCCGGATAAATTCGGCGTGCTGCCATGCTTCTAACAAAAGGAATTCACCAAAGAATTCAGACTGATCTACAATTAGATAAGGCGATCCATACCGAGTTCCCCAATATGCGGTAGCGGCCTTTTTCCTGAACAGTAAGAAAAGTTTTTTGAAATATCGTAATCCGGTCAATTCTGAATGTGCGCTTGCGCGCGTATATCAATGGGAAGATTATGAAACATCATAAATACCTTATCGTCGGCGGTGGAATGGCCGCTGATTCCGCTGTTCACGGTATCCGCAAGATCGATCAAGACGGGGCCATTGCCATGATTTGCGAGGAGCGGCACCTGCCTTATGATCGTCCACCCCTGACAAAGTCTCTCTGGAAGGGCTCGGCTTATGAATCCATCTGGCGAAACGCGCACGGCCTGAATGTTGCCATGCATCTGGCAAAAAAAGTGGTGGCCGTCGATCCATCAAAAAAAACCGCAACGGATGATGCCGGAAACATCTATACGTATGAAAAGCTCTTGCTTGCCACTGGCGGCACGGTGCGGCGTTTCCCGACTTTTGGCGAGAGCATGATCTACTACAGAACCGCGGATGACTACCTTAAGCTGCGGGAGTTGAGTCAGCATGGTTCGGACTTCGTTGTTATCGGAGGCGGCTTCATCGGTTCCGAAATTGCCGCCGCGCTTGCGATGAACAACAAGCGGGTGACGATGATTTTCCCGGAAAGCGGTATTGGTGCGCGTGTTTATGCACCGCCTCTCGCTGAATTCCTGAATTCATACTACCGCGAAAAAGGCGTCACCGTGCTTGCGTCAGAAACGATTAAATCGGTGAGGACCGAGGGCGCCAAAACAATTGTAACCACGGCAAACGGTACAGATATCTCCGCCGATGGCGTCGTTGCGGGACTGGGGATATCACCCAACACCGACTTGGCCACGCAGGCCGGACTGGCGGTGGATAACGGCATTGTCGTGGACGATCAGTTGCGCACGAGCAATCCGGACATTTACGCGGCGGGGGACGTGGCGAACTTCCATAGCACGCTATTGGATAAGCGTATGCGCGTGGAGCATGAGGATAACGCTAATGTGATGGGTGAAATGGCAGGCCGGAATATGGCGGGGCAATCAGATACCTATCGTCATCAGCCTTTCTTTTATTCCGACCTGTTTGACCTGGGTTATGAAGCAGTGGGAGAACTGGATTCCCGCATGGATATCGTCGAAGATTGGGAAGAGCCTTTCCGTAAAGGCGTAATTTATTATTTACGCGATGGGCTCGTGCGCGGCGTGCTGCTTTGGAACACCTGGGGACAGGTCGATGCCGCTACGCAGCTAATTGCCAAAAAAACGATACACTCCAGCGAAACCCTGATGGGCCGCATCACCGGCTAGGCAGATAGTCAGGCGCGATTTTCTTGCTATCCCTTCTTGCGGATATAAAAGGCGAGCTGGAATTCAAGACTCGGTTCGGTCGTGCCAGGAAATCTTGCTATTGATCCACGCGAGCAGTGCAACGTATGCGGACGGTATCCAAGGCGGTCACAGCATGCCGTTTATTGTTGATTTGGGTTGGAATCCGGATCGATCCCCGGGAATGGCGAAATTCATCTATATTCTCACCGGGTAAATCAGAGAAATAACTGGCACGCGTCATCTTGAAAACCCTCACCCTCACCCGGCCGGACGACTGTCACCTTCATTTGCGTGACGGCGAGCAAATGCGCGCAGTTCTGCCGGATACGGCACGGCGCTTCGCCCGTGCCATTGTCATGCCCAACCTCAAACCGCCGATAATCACAGTCGAAATGGCGCTGGCATACCGCGAGCATATTCTTGCCGCCCTGCCGCCGGGCATGCGCTTTGAGCCATTGATGACACTCTACCTTACCGACAACACTGCGCCTTCCGAAATTTTCGAAGGCAGGAGAAACGGTACAATACATGGCGTGAAATTTTATCCGGCCGGCGCCACGACAAACTCCGCTGCTGGTGTTACTGACATCGCCAAGTGCTACGGGACGCTGGCGGCAATGGAAGAGGCGGGGATGCCGCTGCTCGTGCATGGAGAGGTGACTGATCCGGCGGTGGATGTGTTCGACAGGGAAAAATCCTTTCTCGACAGGGTATTAATGCCTCTTACGCAACGGTTCCCGCAATTGCGGATCGTGTTCGAGCACATCACTACCCAGGAAGCGGTGGCGTTCGTTACCGGCGCACGGGCCCATATTGCAGCCACGATTACCGCCCATCATATGCTGCTTAACCGAAACGCCCTGTTCCAGGGCGGCATCCGGCCGCACCACTATTGTCTCCCGGTGCTGAAACGTGAAACCCATCGCCAGAAACTGGTCGAAGCCGCCACCAGCGGAAACCCGAAGTTTTTTCTGGGCACCGATAGCGCGCCTCATCCCCGGTCTGCCAAGGAAAGCACCTGCGGCTGCGCAGGCGTCTACACCGCTCATGCGGCGATTGAACTCTATGCGGAAGCTTTCGAACTAGCGGGGGCGCTGGACAAGCTGGAAGCCTTCGCCAGCTTCCATGGCGCGGATTTCTACAAACTGCCGCGCAACAAGGACAGTATTATGCTGAAGAAAGAAAACTGGAGCGTGCCGTCGCAACTGGGTTTTGGAAACGAAGCATTGGTCCCCCTGCGTGCAGGGGAAAGCCTGGCATGGAAATTGATCGGCTAAAGTGCAAGGGTGCGAATTACGCCCGAGTTGTATCAACCCGCATTTTTCACAAATCGTCTTCGGAAGCGTGGTAATTCTTGAAGCTTCTCTAATTTTGAACCTCCCTTAAATCGAAGCTCCCTTAATTTTGAAACTTCCATAAGCATGGCGCCCCGCGCTCTCGCCCTTCTGAAGGATATCTTCGGCTATCCCGCTTTTCGTGGTCGGCAGGCCGAAGTGATCGCGCATATTGCCGGAGGCGGGGATTGCCTCGTATTGATGCCGACCGGAGGCGGAAAATCGTTGTGCTATCAGATTCCGGCGTTATTGCGCAACGGTGTCGCGGTAGTGGTTTCGCCGCTGATTGCGCTTATGCAGAATCAGGTAGCGGCCCTGCACGAAGCCGGGGTGCGTGCGGCGTTTCTCAATTCCTCCCTGTCACAGACAGAAGCGGCCACAGTCGAGCGAGGCATGCTCGCCGGCACATATGATCTGGTGTATGTGGCGCCGGAGAGGTTGTTGACACCGCGCTTTCTCGATCTTCTGGCGCGCACGCCGCTTTCCCTGTTTGCCATCGATGAGGCGCACTGCGTGTCTCAATGGGGCCATGATTTCCGCCCCGAATACATCCAGCTTTCAATCCTGCATGAGCGATTTCCCAACATACCACGCATTGCCCTGACAGCCACCGCGGATAGCGTGACGCGAGAGGAAATCATCCGGCGTCTTGGCCTCGATGGCGCCGAAATATTTATTTCAAGTTTTGACCGCCCCAACATTCGTTATCAGATCGTCGATAAAATAAACGGCAAGGCCCAGTTAATCGCTTTTATCCGCGCTGAGCATGATGGCGACGCCGGTATCGTCTATTGTCTGTCGCGCAGGAAAGTCGAGGAAACAGCGGCTTGGCTGGTCGAAAAGGGTATACGTGCCCTTCCATACCATGCCGGTATGAGTGCACCGGACCGCAGCCGCAACCAGGAAGAATTTCTGCGCGAAGAAGGCATTGTAATGGTCGCTACCATCGCATTCGGGATGGGCATAGACAAGCCGGACGTGCGCTTCGTGGCTCACCTCGATCTGCCCAAGAGCGTGGAAGCCTATTATCAGGAAACCGGCCGTGCCGGGCGCGACGGTCAAGCCGCCAGCGCATGGATGGCTTACGGCTTGGGCGATGTGGTACAGCAGCGGCGGATGATAGAGGATTCCCCGGCGGAAGCACAATTCAAACGAAGCGCTTCGGCCAAGCTCGATGCGCTGCTGGCACTGTGCGAAGCCACCACCTGCCGTCGTGCGCGCCTGCTCGAGTATTTTGGCGAAGCGCCAGCCAGTGCCGCTTGCGGCAATTGCGATGTCTGCCTCGATCCGCCACAGGTGTGGGACGGGACGGTGGCCGCACAGAAGGCGCTGTCGTGTGCATTTCGCACCGGCCAGCGCTTTGGTGCCGGGCATCTGATTGACGTGCTGCGCGGCAACGATACCACGCGCGTGAGGCAATGGGCTCACGACAAGGTCAGCACCTTCGGTATCGGCAAGGAATTGGATGAAAAAGCCTGGCGAGCAGTATTCCGCCAACTGGCGGCGCTCGGCTTGCTCACCGCAGACAGTGAAGGTCATGGTTCGCTGCGTCTTGCCGCAGCCAGCCGCGCAGTGCTGACTGGGAATCAAACGGTGCGTCTGCGCCTGCAGCCAGAGCGAAAGAAGGCTGCGGCCAAGACCAAGGTGGCACGTGAAGATAAAACCGCCACGCTTGACCTCGCGGCGCGTGCGCTATGGGCGCGCCTGCGCGCATGGCGCACCGAAGCTGCAAAGACGCACGGCGTTCCCGCTTATGTGGTGTTTCACGATGCAACACTGGCAGAATTGGTACGCCTGCATCCAAAGACGGAAAATGAACTGCGCGAAGTGCCCGGTATCGGCGCAAGAAAACTGGAGAGTTACGGCGACGATCTGCTTATGATTCTTCGAAGTTGAAAAAAAACGATAAGAGCATCGGACCGGCACCCTTGTGCGACAAAAAGCAAGGCAAGTTTGTGCAGTTCTGATCGCTGGCTGGGGTCGGCGACATGATCTATATCGGTAGCCAGTCGAAATTCATTCCTTAAGTCGTGAAAGTGGGCAAGCTTGGACAGCCATCGCAGTGTCGCCGATGAACCGGGCAAAAGGCGTCGATCAGGGCGTGATCATCGTCGTTACTGCATCCACGTGTCTACAACGATGGCGTCAAGATGATTATCCAGATGCCCGCCAGCATGAACCAGTCTGAAGCCCCGATTCCGCTGGTGGGATGAAAGGATGGGGGACCGTTCATCGACAGGAATCGGTCCAGGTGAACCATCGGCTGCAAGGCAATCGCTATATCGTTGACAGTATTTTGACAAAACCATCCTTGTCGCGCGTCGGCTTCAGCCAGGATCGCGTCACCATTCAAAAAGGGAAATAAAAATGCGCATCCTGCTTATCGCGTTGTTGTGCGCATGCCTTGGTGCCTGCGCATTCCAGCCCTTGACCAGGGGCAATCCCTTCGCCGCCCTCGATGAAAAAATTGCTACCGATACCGTCAACCAGCTTGCGCGACTCTATCCGCCGGCAAAGACGCAATTCAGCCTGGTCGTCTCCGACCCCGAGAGTTTTGGGGCGCTGCTGGCGAACCGGCTGCGCGCCAAAGGGTATGCGCTCTCTGAAAAGGCCGAAAGACCCCGGATCATGCCGCCGGATACCTTTGGCGCGGTATTTTCACCAAAACCGGCGGACGACAGCAACATGCCCGCACAATCACTCGCGACCGAACCAGGTATCGAGCTGCGCTACGTACTCAACCATTCGGGCAGAGACTTTTCCCGTATCACAATGGTAATCGGCCGCGCCGTGCTGGCGCGCGCCTACCTGATCGAAAACGGCACCATTGTCCCTGCCGGGGCCTGGACGTTCAAGGAGTAGCGCCATGAGCCAGACCATGTGTTGAGAGAGCATCCCTTCGCCTTTTAGGCCGACTGTTTACCACTTCAAACCACAATCCCGTTGCTTATGGGAAGACTAAGAGCGACAATTGGCCCTCTAAAGGCAACAATCGACCTGGAATCTCTTCAGGAAGATTCTACCGTCGAGAATTATCAGTAGCGACCAATTTCTATTGCTCGGTGCGGATCTTCAGTCTGAGCAGGAGTTATATAAATGTTTAATTTAGGCTCCATGTTCAATCTGGGCCCCGCTGATCCAGTAGTCGGCAAGAAGAGCATTCTGGTCAAGTTATCCGCTGCTGAAGTCTTCAAATTTATTGGCGACGATTTATTTCATAACTATCCCAGATGGTCGCCGGAAGTACAGGAACTTGAATGTCTCACTGATGGGCCCGTAAAGTCGGGAACCATAGCAAGGCAGGTACGCGTGGATCACGGCCAACGCTCGGAATCGAAATTTCGGATTACGATTTATGAACCTTCGAGGCGACTGGCCTTTGCGGGCGTTGTTGAACCTTATCGCTGCCTTTACGAACTACAACCCAAAAGCGGGGAAGATGTAACGGAATTGAGTTTTACTTTTGAACTACTTGAACTCAAAGTATTCATGCGACCTTTTGAGCAACTGGTCCGGAGCGCGATTCAGGAGGGTGCAGTCCAAACGGTAGAAAATATAAAACGTCTGGTTGAAAGCGGCAAACCCGCCAAAGCCGCTCGACTCTGACAGACACCTGCTTGCAACTTTTAGAGAATGCGACTTGCGGTCGGAGCAGAAAAATCTTTTACGCTCGCCATTGTCGTGGGTGGATAATAGTTTCAGCATTCCGATCAATCGGCGCGAGGATTTACTTATGACAGATGAAGTTTCTACAGAAGCACAGCAACCGCAGGCACCGGATGATAGAAAACTATGGGATGTTGTCCTCGGAATTTATGGCTATCCAGCGCTGCTTCTTGCGCATAAGCTCGGCGTCTTTTCTCTACTGGAAGACGGCGAACTTTCGCTACCCGTCATCTGCGAGAGGCTGGACATCAAAGCGCGCCCTGCCGAAGCGATTCTGACCACAGCAACAGCGCTGGGGTTCCTGTCGGTAAAAGAGGGACATTATTCGTTGACGGCAGTCGCTGAACACTATCTGCTAAAGAAAAACCCGAGCTATTTTGGCTTTATGTGGGATCTGATGATCGAAAACGATCAGGTACATTCATTTAAAAGCCTTGAAAAGGCAATTCGCACAGATGAGCCCCAGGTTTATGGCGGGACGGGTATTTACCGTCCCGAAGAGGTGCAGGCCAAACTCGTACGAAGATTCACGCGCAGCATGTACAGTATGAGCATCAAATCGGCTTTCCACTGGCCGGAGGTGCTCGATCTCTCCGCTCACCATACCATGCTCGACATTGGTGGAAGTTCGGGCGCCCATTCGATTGGGGCCGTATCAAAGTGGAGTAATTTACAAGCTATCGTTTTCGATTTTCCCATGGTGTGCGAGGTTGCAAATGAATTCATTGCCCAGCATGGCATGCAAAATCGAATCAAGACATGCGAAGGAGACATGTGGCGTGATGAACTGCCGGCAGCCGATCTTCACTTTTATTCCACCGTTTATAATGACTGGCCCCCTGAGAAGTGCAGCTTTCTTACCGCGAAGAGTTTCAATGCTCTCCCGCCTGGGGGACGCATCATCATCCATGGAATGCTCTATAACGAGGACAAATCCGGTCCTTTCGCTGCGGCTGCATTCAGCATGCTCATGATGGGGTGGACCGAGGGAAAATCCTACTCCTCCACGGAACTGTCCGCCATGCTGAGCGATGCAGGATTTCGTGATGTCGAAGTGCGTCCAGCTTTTGGTTATTATAGTGTAGTTACTGGCCTCAAACCTTAAACTATAGCTTTCCAAAATAATCACTCGTCCCTCGCGAACCACATGCAGGTATTTGTAGCAATCTGTATTTGAAAACAATGCCGACCAGCATCAGCAAGGTTTTGAGCAAGGATTAACTGAATCTATCTGCCCCGGCAAATCGGCATCACTGGCAATGAACCTGCAGACTCTCGCGATAAGTCAGTTGCGCAAACGTCATGGCACGGAACTGTTCGGTGCAACTCATTGGCCTTCAAAATCCTCAAAATCTGCCCCCACCCAGTCACTTTTTCGCTGCAATTCTTCAAGCCCGACAGGCTGCTAGCGATAAAAATATAGATACCAGGATCTTGATAGGGTTGAGAAGCATGAATACAAGATCATCCGTTTAATGGCTTATTTTTCCCTGTCATGCTTGCAATTACGTCTATTAAGGCACGTAATTCGAAGGGCTTGGAGAGATGCTTCTGAAAACCGGCGTTAATCGCTCTTATTTTATCTTCCGCACGATTGAATGCGGTAAGCGCAACGGCAGGGGTTTGCCCGCCGGTATGCGCAGGCAGATTCCTTACTTCGCGAATGAATTGATAGCCATCCACCCGGGGCATGCCGATGTCACTGACGATGACATCCGGCCTGTGTATCTGTATCTGTTCCAATCCGTCGGCAGCGTTGCCAGCCGCAATCACACAAGCGTGGTTGAGAGTCAGCATGAGCCTGGTCAACTCCAGCGCATCCGGCTCGTCATCCACGATCAGTATTTTCACTCCGAAAAGTGTAGGACCTTTGCTATCCATTCATAACCTTTTTTGTGAGGCGATGCAGATGATTCCATTCCTGTCGACACGTGCCAAGTATATGCACACCATGGGCTATTAAACCCGTTTGTATATTTGCATTTAATTCTGGATGGCACCGTGCGTTTAGCCACATAGCGAGTGCTCTTCATGAACAATCGGCCAGAACGGAAGCATTTTCCAGCTTTTTCTGCAAGCGGTCCTGACGCGCTTCCAACCTTTGGTCACGTACCCAAACTGATAAGATATTAATTTCGCTTCAATTTGGAAGTGAATGTCTGGCATAGTGAGTTCCTGAGTGCCGATGTTAGAACTTGCATTACACGGGTTTGCCATATGCTCAAAGGCTGGTTCATTAACCAGGATAGTACGGTTTTGATCCAAATATCTTTAATTCCCAGGTTCAACCCGCAGTGCATCAGCTTGATTGCCTGATTGCTTCGGCGTCTGCGGGTCGAAGTAAATTCGCTCCGGCACTGCCTTTCTTGAAAGGAAAAGTTTGCACCAACCTACTCATTTGCCACCCGATCAAGGAGAAATGACCGCCCTTACGAGGTTCTTCGACTGGACAGCTACGTCGCTTGGGCCATTTGTGGTATGGCCCAAATTGCTCAGGGCCACGCTCGGTATCATGCTGACCTCAAACCACTTCATGTTCATCTGTGAGGACCCGATTTAATCCAGTTCTATAACAACGCCTACTGAAAAATCTTGGAGCCCAAACGCCACCCAGCGCACTGGGTCAACCCGGACGTGAATGCTGGCGCAAAATATGGCCCATAATCGGGCCATAGATAGAGTCATGGTCGGGAGGCTGCTGCATCTCCAGGCAGAGAAGTGGCGGTCTCGCCACTTCTCAAAACATTGCGCATCATGAAAGTTGACGACAACAAGGACGCCACTCATATGCCATCGATGTTATTGGACGCTGCAGGGCATGCGGCGTTGATCGAGCTAACCCCACACATTTCTATTGAATATTGACGCGACGGAATCAGTGAGTGTTTCTTTAATATCGCAACATAAGAAAAGCGGTCTCGCTGCATTGACCATGGCGGCAGTGGGGATTGTTTATGGCGATATAGGTACAAGCCCCCTCTACACCATGAAAGAGGTATTCTCGGAAAAACATGGCCTTGTTCTCAATACCCCCAATTTATTAGGCGTCGTCTCGCTGATTGTCTGGGGTCTCATCCTGATCGTATCCCTCAAGTACGTTACCCTCATTCTGCGCGCAGACAATCGGGAAGAGGGCGGCATCATGGCTCTGATGGCACTGGCGCTATCTTCAGTAGGCAAGGCGTCGCGCTGGTATTTCCCGGTAACAGTGATAGGCTTGTTTGGCGCAACGCTGTTCTATGGCGACAGCGTCATTACGCCGGCGATTTCGGTACTCTCCGCAATTGAAGGTCTGGAAGTCGCTACGCCAGTGTTAAAACCCTATGTCGTGCCGCTCACTGTAGCCATTCTGGTAGGGCTGTATGCGCTGCAATCCAGAGGTACTGCCGGCATAGGCAGTTGGTTCGGTCCGATCATGCTCGTCTGGTTTTTTACGTTGGCTGCCATGGGTATTGTCAATATCGTTCAAGCGCCGGAAGTTCTGGTTGCGCTCAATCCGTGGCACGCAATCATTTTTTTGAATGACAATCGCTTGATCGCCTTTATTGCCCTGGGTGCGGTGGTTCTGGCCTTTACCGGCGCGGAGGCCTTGTATGCCGATATGGGTCACTTCGGTGCCAAGCCTATACGCTTGGCATGGTTTTCCATCGTGTTTCCGGCGCTGGCACTCAATTATCTGGGGCAGGGTGGATTATTGCTGTCCAATCCAGGTGCCGTGAGCAACCCTTTTTTTCACCAACTGGGTGCCTGGAGTACCTATCCCTTGGTTATCCTATCGACAATCGCAACCGTCATTGCTTCGCAAGCAACGATTTCAGGCACCTTCTCGATGACCAAGCAAGCCATAGCACTTGGCTTCCTGCCTCGGATGAAGATCGTACACACCTCGGCCATGCAGATCGGCCAAATCTACATCCCGACGGTTAACTGGCTGCAACTGACTGCCGTATTGATCGCTGTGACAGGGTTCGGCTCATCTTCCAACCTGGCCGCAGCGTATGGAATCGCTGTTACCGCAACCATGCTCGTAACGACGATATTGACCTTCTTTGTCCTGCGCTACCGCTGGAAATATAACCTTGCTTTAACCATGCTTGGCACGGGTTTCTTTCTGGTGATCGATCTTGTATTCTTCTCCGCCAACACGCTCAAAATATTGCATGGCGGATGGTTCCCGCTACTGTTGGGAATTTTCCTGTTCACCATCATGCTGACCTGGAAGCAGGGACGCCAACTGGTTTTCGAGAATCTGAACAAACATGCCATCCCACTCAAGGATTTTTTGCGGTCACTCTTCAAAACACCGCCAATGCGCGTGCCTGGCACCGCGATCTTCCTGCATGGTGATATCGATGGCGTCCCCCACGCACTGCTGCATAATTTGACACATAACAAGGTATTGCATGAGCGCGTCGTGTTTCTGACGGTGCGTATGGTTGAAGTCCCCTGGGTGCCTATATCCGATCGGGTACAAATAGAAGAGCTTGGGAATCAGTGTTACCAGATCATTATTCAATACGGCTTTAAAGATGAGCCACACGTTCCACAAGCATTGGAGCTATGCAAGCAATATGGCCTGGAGTTCGAGATACTGGCCACGTCGTTCTTCATCGCACGCCAAACCATTCTCTCGAGTCCAGGGGCGGGAATGGCCCGATGGCAAGAACATCTCTTTATCGGTATGTCGCGCATTGCTCGTGGCGCAGCGGATTACTATCAAATTCCGCCTAACCGCGTAATTGAGCTGGGAACTCAAGTTGAGATTTAAGCGTAGGCAGAGGTATTACCTTTTATTTAAGAATACGCGCTTCGCGTAGCTCCTCATGATACGCTACGCGCATGACTTGGGGATAGAAGCGTCAGCTGCCACTGGACTGATAAACTTGAGAATCGATACAGGCCAACTCTCTAATCACCAACAAGTAGGCCCAAGATAAGGATTTTTATGCAAATGAGGCTACTGCCATCATAAGCACCGCGAGCGCCATCACAGCTGTCGCAAGCCAACCTAGTATCTGAAGCCGAGACGTGACTATAAACCTTCCCATTATTTCCGGTTTCGCCGCCATTGACATCATTATCGCCATGATGGGCACAGCAATAACGCCATTGATGACGGCACTCCAGAACAGTGCTTTGATTGGGTCGATGGAAGTGAAGTTGAGCATCACGCCTAAAAGCGTTGCGGCAATCAGAATCATATAAAAACCCGTGGCCTCCAGGAGCTTGTGGCCCAAACCAATACGCCATCTGAAGGATTCCGCCACGGCATAGGCGGCCGAACCTGCGAGAACCGGCACGGCAAGCAATCCGGTGCCTACTATGCCTGCCGAAAATAACAAAAACGCATATTCACCTGCTATGGGACGCAGCGCTTCCGCCGCCTGTGCAGACGTCTGGATATCCTTGACACCATGTTGATGCAAGGTGACCGCTGCCGTCAGCATAATGAAAAATGCGATGAGGTTGGAAAATCCCATCCCGATGTAAGTATCCATCTTGATACGCTGAAGGTGATCGCGCGCCTGCTCCGGTGCGTCTTTAAGCGGCTTCTCGCCCTTTGACGCCCGTTGTTCCTCAACTTCCTGCGAAGCTTGCCAGAAAAATAGATAGGGACTGATGGTAGTGCCGAACACAGCAACAACCGCCACCACATAATCAGTTTCGAAAGAGACGGACGGGATGATTATGCTGCGAAAGACGTCACCCCAAGGAACCTCGACGGCGAAAACCGTGGCGACATAAGCAAAAAGCGACAGCGTCAATAATTTTAATATCGGCGCATATCGTGGAAACGGTATGAAAACCTGAAGCACAAGGGACACCACGGCGAACGCCACCCCATACAGATGCGCCGGCCCACCGATCAAGAGCTTGAGCGCTGCAGCCATTGCGCCGATATCGGCAGCAATGTTGATTGTGTTTGCGATCACAAGCAAGCAGACGAGGCCGTGCAGGACCCATGGCGAATAATGCTCGCGAATATTGGCTGCAAGCCCATTACCGGTAACTCGTCCAATGCGGGCGCTGACAATCTGGATGCCCACCATAAGGGGAAAAGTCAAGAATGTCGTCCACAGCATCGAATAGCCGAATCCGGCTCCCACTTGCGAGTAGGTAGCAATTCCGCTCGGATCGTCATCCGCTGCGCCGGTGATAAGCCCGGGGCCCAGTTTTTTCCAGACCGGACCGTTATGTAAATCGGAAGTCTCTTCCTCCTTCATGCAGGTTCTCTCGAAGTCGCCGGCCTCTATCGCTCCCGTATGCCTGACAACGAATGAATGGCTGTGCCATTGCGCCAAGCTTGAACTTCGAAGAATGGATCTTTATTTGAAAAAGATAAAGCTCGCCTTTTCGGCACGTTCCCGCCCTGAACCGCCTGATCAGGCGTGGATATTACCAGTGTCTCTTTGCACGGTTCCAGCGATACAGCAGACGGGCAAACAAATTGTACGCCAATTGCGTAAGTTGCCTGAACACCGGTAAACGCAATAACGCGGCCAACCAGCGCTGACCCGGCGTCTGTGACCACAGACGAGCGAACGCATCGGCGCCTACGCTAAGCTTGCCATCCGCACTCCTGACGTGGAGCCGCTCCCGCACCTGCTCCAGCGGCGCGCCTATCTCCTCTACCGCTTCCGGATGAGCATGTACATCGATCCACTGGATGTCCTTGATACCGCACGCTTCCATACGCTTGCGCTGATCCTTGATTCCCGCATTACAAACGGGGCATGCGCTGTTGTAATAGACCTTGCTGGACATTTTCCTCGACCCCATCTATTTCAAACGAAATAGAAACAGAGCCACCTTGAACGCACGCGTCCCGGCTCACTCACAGCGATAGACAACACCCAGGACCGTGGTGTTTGATGTGCCTTTGCTGCCCCATGCGTTGGTATTACTGGAGTCTTGCACCCAAACGTAGTTTCCGCCCATTTTAGATGCCTTGTTACGCAGGTCGTTTCGGGCGCCGATGAGCAGATTTTCGTTTGATGTATAGTCACCGGTAAACCAATTACCCTGAGAGCCGACAACGTCGCCAAGCGCTTTGCAATTGCCGGTTGGTTTTTCAGTCAGAAGCTCAACGGACCTTCCTTCCGGCGTCGGCGAAATCGCTGAACAACCGACAAGAAGAAGAACCGATACCGCGACACCTGTTTTCATGATCATTTTCTCTCCCCTATACGATATTTTTGGTCTTTTGATCATCGTTCGCTGATACATAGAGTCGGTTATCAGGCAGTTGTAGAGAAGATTTCAGGATTCCCGTTTGCGCCCTGTTTGGAACCGGCTCATAAACAATTTTGAAAAGAAGATTGCAGGTTTCAAGCGTAGTACAAATTCAACCGAGTAATGGCCACCAAAAGCTCCCGATGGAAAGAGATGTAATTCACACTTTTGGACTATGCATGTGATTATGCATGTTTTGGCCCAAACATGATAATGCCCATGCCCGCAAGCGCCACCAGAGACCCTGCCACGTCCCATGCCGTTGGCCTGATACCGTCGACAGCCCAGAGCCAGAGGATCGCAACAAAAATATAGACACCTCCATACGCGGCGTAGGTACGGCCTGCAGCTGTGGGGTGGAGAGTGAGCAGCCATGCGAATAACGCGAGGCTTACGGCAGCGGGTATAAGCAACCAGGCACTCTGGCCCTGATTGAGCCAGAGATAAGGCAGATAGCAGCCTATAATCTCGGCAACAGCCGTAGCCAGGAAAAGAAAAAGGACTTTTAGCTCAAACATATCGGCACCTCAACAATTACATCCGAACGATACCTCTTGCAAACAGAACGTATAAGCTGATCGCGGTGCAGTGCGCACATTCGAAGTGATGAATAATGCATAACACTGACTGGCGCAGTTTGCTATTTTTCTTTTACTCCCCTTTTGCATTCGCTTCTTGAACGGAGCGCTTCCCTACCGCCTTGAAGAGTTCAGGTATGGCGATCGTATTCGACATGTTTGCAACAAAGTCCGGAATCAGACCGCCGGGATTCGTCAGCAACGTGTAGGTCAGCTGTGTGCGCGTGCCGCCATCAAGCGGCGCCACAAGCCAGGAGCCTTCATTAAGCTTGATACGCACGACCCCCTCGACCTCGGGTTGCACCTCGGGGACTGCCTCCCACTCAATCTTGAATACACCACTGTTTGAGGCCGTGCCGCGTGTCATCCTGACCCTGAGCAGATAGTCGCGATCACTTACGAATGGCGGCGCTATACGCGCGTAAGTGACAACCTGGCTATTTCCCTTGCGGCTGAGTATGCGTGACTCCTCTACATAAGGCATGAAATCCGGGTAATGCTCGAAGTCGCTGAGAACATCAAAAACAATCTCTGGCCGGACCTCCACCTCGCCAGTTGCCACGATTCTACGACCCTCATTGACGTCTTTTATGAAAATGGTAAGTTCGCTGGTGTGATAAGCCTCCGTCCAGTCCGGCCCAGGGCTCTTCACGTCGAGCGCCTGCGCAGGTATGGCAGCGAATACAGCAGCGGCGGCAAAAACAGCAATGCAGCGCATGGAACTCCCGATAAATATTGGGTTGACGGCTTCGTCATATGTAAAGAGTGCTTCTATTCGGCATCCGGCCGGTCTTTGGTCAGGCGAATACTACGGAACCAGCCGCCCGCCAGTACCGGCACATCCGTTTCCATTTTCAATTCAGGAACGCCTTCCAGTACCTCTTCAAATATAACATCGAGCCGTGTAACAATATGCTGCGACAGCAGATTCAGCGCTCTTCTCAGCCACGCGGTCTCACCCGGCTTGAGGAACTTGTCGAGTATCAGCACGTGGCCGCCCGGCTTCAGCACGCGCGCCGTCTCTCTCAAACATGAACGCGCATCGGGAACGATCGCCAGAATGAGATGCAACACCACATAGTCGAAGGAAGCGCCGGCAAACGGAAGCGCCATGCTGTCGCCACGAACGAGATTCAAATGCAGATTTCCGATCCGGGGTTTCGCGCGCCCCAGCATGGCGGCGGTAAGATCCAGACCGGTATAAGTATGGCCCGGGGGGAGATAGGGCAAGTCGAGGCCCGTCCCAATACCGCTGATCAGGATGTTGAGGCCATCTTGCCGGGGCTGTTGCGGTAGTTGTGCAAGACTCGCTGCACGCAGGCCCGTACCTGCCGCCGCTAGAAAAGCGTCGTAAAGCGGGGCGATAATCGTGTAGGAATGGCGCAAGGACATGAGGGATTTTTCCTAGCTTCGATTCCGCTTCCCGGCCGCAGCGGGCTTGGTAGCCTTGGCCGGCTTATCGGACCGCGCGGGGCTCTGCGGCAGGATAGGCTGGGTGCGATAGGCCCAAATAATCATGATTATTCCTGCGACAACCATCGGCAACGATAGCCATTGACCCATGCTGATACCGAGCGTCATTACCCCCATGAAGCCATCCTCCGGTTCGCGGAAAAATTCGGCGGCCGAACGAAATACGCCGTAACCGATAAGAAACATGCCGGACACGGCTGCGACCGGCCTCGGTTTCGCCGAATAAATCCATACCAGCGCAAAAAAAGCCAGCCCCTCCAATGCAAACTCGTAGAGTTGCGAAGGATGACGCGGGAGGCTGTCCACGTTAGGGAAGATCATGCCCCAGGCGACATCGGTTGGGCGTCCCCACAACTCGGCGTTTATGAAATTACCGATCCGGCCGGCGCCCAGGCCCAGCGGCACCAGCGGCGCAATGAAATCCGTTACGGCCAGCCACGGCAATTTATATTTTCGGGCCAGCAGCGCCATTGCGGATATCACGCCGAGAAAGCCGCCGTGAAAGGACATTCCGCCCTGCCAAACCGCAAGGATCTCCAGCGGATGCTGTAGATAATAGCCGAACTGGTAAAATAATACATGACCCAGGCGGCCGCCCAATATCACGCCCAACACACCGTAAAACAGCATGTCGTCGAGCATGGCGTGTGTGAATACGCCTTGAGGGTTATGCTTGATGCGATGGCGCCCCAGCAGGATGAACGACGCGAATCCGATGAGATACATAAGTCCATACCATCGAATGGCGAGCGGCCCGAGATGGATGGCGATGGGGTCGAACTGCGGGTGAACGAGCATGGGCTTCCGCTTTTTTGAGGTAAAATAACTGTTGATTCGGCGAGCGGACAATATAGCCGCTTCAGCAGCGATAGCGGCGAAGGCCGGTATCCAAAGCGTACCATATAAAATTTATTTGCCGGCTGTATGGATTCGGCTAGCCAGGATCACGAAACGCGTGGTTTCTCTCCGGGCAATAATTATACATACGGCCAATCGCTATTAACCGCAGAGGACACATAAAAAGAACGCGCTTCTTTTTATCCCGGATGTTTCATAAATTCGCGTGATGATTGCGCAGGATTTTGTTTTGCAGGGAGATTTTGTGAAAGAGTGGCGTAGTTATTCATACGCCCGACTGAACGAAATTTTCATACGAAACAAAAGACCAGCAAGGGCGCGCATCAATTTATGAAACATCCGGGTTATATCACCGATCAAGGTTAAATCACTTCCTTATGCTCCCCCGCAACTCAGGGGCTTCTCAAAGTTTATCAATATTCTCAAGGAGTATTCATGTCAGACAATCAACGCAGCCGCGCGATAACCCAGGGGGCACAGCGTTCCCCCAACCGCGCCATGCTGCGGGCGGTCGGCTTCGGCGATAAAGATTTCGACAAACCTATCGTCGGCGTGGCTAACGGTTTTTCCACCATTACCCCCTGCAACAAGGGACTGAACGAGTTAGCCCTTAATGCCGAGCGTGCATTGAAAGAAGCGGGGGCAATGCCGCAAATGTTCGGCACGATCACCGTATCCGATGGCATCTCCATGGGCACGGAAGGAATGAAGTACTCGCTGGTGTCGCGCGAAGTGATTGCGGACTCGATCGAGACAGCGGTGCAGGCGGAAAGCATGGACGGAGTCATTGCAATCGGGGGTTGCGACAAGAACATGCCGGGCGCAATGATTGCAATGGCGCGCATGAACGTTCCCGCCATTTTTGTGTATGGCGGGACCATCAAGCCCGGCCATTACAACGGCAGGGATCTCACCATTGTGAGCGCTTTCGAAGCTGTCGGACAGTATACGGCGCACAAGATAGACGAGAAGGAATTGTTCGAAGTAGAGCGCCGCGCCTGCCCCGGCGCCGGTTCTTGTGGCGGCATGTTTACCGCCAATACCATGTCGTCGGCCTTCGAAGCGATGGGAATGAGCCTGCCTTACTCTTCCACCATGGCGGCAGAGGATGACGAAAAGTACGTGAGTGCCGCCCGCTCTGCGGAAGTCCTGGTGGATGCCATCAGGAAGCAGATCCGCCCGCGCGATATCATCACGAGAAAATCGATCGAAAATGCCATCGCCGTGATCATGGCGGTGGGTGGCTCGACCAATGCCGTCCTGCATTTTCTGGCCATTGCCCACGCGGCGGAAGTGACGCTGACCATCGACGATTTTGAACGCATGCGTGGCAAAGTGCCGGTGCTGTGCGATTTGAAGCCCTCGGGGCGGTATGTCGCCACCGATCTGCATAAAGCGGGAGGCGTTCCCCAAGTAATGAAAATGTTGCTTGAACACGGCCTGTTGCATGGCGATTGCGTAACCATAAGTGGCCAGACCGTGGAGGAAGTATTAAAGGATATCCCGTCGACGCCGCGCAAGGATCAGAATGTCATCCGGCAATGGGAAAATCCCATGTATGCGCAGGGTCACCTCGCCATACTCAAAGGTAATCTTGCCACCGAGGGCTGCGTAGCCAAAATCACCGGGGTGAAAACACCAAAGATTACCGGCCCGGCACGGGTATTCGAATCCGAAGAAACCTGTATGGCGGCCATTCTTGCACGGCAGATCCAGCCCGGCGACGTCGTCGTGATACGCTACGAAGGCCCCAAGGGAGGCCCTGGAATGCGCGAAATGCTTTCCCCCACCTCCGCCCTTATTGGAGAAGGTCTGGGAGATTCGGTCGGGCTCATCACCGATGGCCGCTTCTCCGGCGGCACTTACGGGATGGTGGTCGGCCACGTGGCACCTGAAGCTTTCGTGGGCGGCACTATCGCGCTGGTGCATGAAGGTGATTCCATTACCATCGACGCCGAACAGCGGCTGCTGCAACTCAACGTCTCCGGAGAAGAACTGTCACGGCGCCGCGCTGAATGGAAGCCGCCGCATCCGCGTTATACGCGCGGCGTCCTTGCTAAATATGCGAAACTGGTTTCGAGCGCCAGCCGGGGAGCAATAACAGATTAATCGCAAGCTTCTCCGCGTGGTCCAATCATGCTCAACCATCTCTCCGGTGAAACCAGTCCTTATCTGCTTCAACATGTGAACAACCCGGTGGACTGGTATCCCTGGGGAGAGGAAGCGCTGGCACTCGCTCGTGCGCAGAATAGGCCGATACTGCTCTCGATCGGCTACTCGGCCTGTCACTGGTGCCACGTCATGGCGCATGAATGTTTCGAAGACGCGCAAGTTGCCGCGGTGATGAACCAGCATTTCGTGAATATCAAGGTAGACCGCGAAGAACGTCCCGATATCGACCAGATTTATCAGACGGCCCTTTATATGTTGACCCGGCGTAACGGCGGATGGCCACTGACGCTATTTCTGACGCCGGATCAAAAGCCATTCTTCGGCGGCACGTATTTTCCTAAAGCACCTCGGCACGGCCTGCCGGGTTTTCTCGATTTATTGCCGCGCGTGGCAGAGACATATCATGTCCGAGGTGAGGAGATCGAGCGTCAAGGCGAATCGCTGCTGAAGTCGCTTGCCAACACGCTTCCGTCAAAAAACCTGGATGCACCGGCATTTTCGGGGCAATCGCTCGACCAGGCGCTGGCGGAGCTGGAAAACCGCTTCGATTCAGTCAATGGCGGCTTTGGGGATCCCCCAAAATTCCTCCACCCCACGGAACTGGAGTTTTGTTTGCGCCGCTACTTTGCCGCAGGGAATGCCCAAACCCTGCACATGGCATCCTATACCCTGCAAAAGATGGCGGAGGGCGGCATCCATGATCAATTGGGCGGCGGCTTCTGCCGCTACAGCACCGATAAGTACTGGCATATTCCGCATTTCGAGAAGATGCTTTATGACAACGGACCATTACTGCGGCTCTACGCCGATGCGTGGCTCGCCACCCGTAATCCCCTGTTTGAACAAGTGGTGGAGGAAACGGCCGCATGGGTAATGCGGGAGATGCAGGGTGGAGGAACCATCGGCGGTGGTTATTACTCGACCTTGGATGCCGATTCCGAAAACGAGGAAGGCAAGTTCTACGTGTGGGACCGCGATGAGGTGGCGCAAACCGTGTCACCGGAAGAATATGCCGTGGTTGCGCCCTATTACGGCCTTTTGGATAACCCTAATTTCGAGCACAAGCACTGGAATCTGGAAATCGCACAGCCGCTTGCGGTCTTGGCCGTGAATGCCGGCATCAGCCGGGAGGAAGCGCAACAAAGGCTCGCATCGGCGCGGAGCAAACTTTTCCGCAAACGGGAATTGCGCGTGCATCCTGGCCGTGACGAAAAAATTCTCACCAGCTGGAACGGGCTGATGATTAAGGGAATGGCGCGCTGCGGCCGTGTATTCGAGCGGGACGATTGGGTGCAATCAGCCGCCTGTGCGGTTGATTTCATTCGCTCCACGCTATGGAAAGACAGCCGCCTGCTTGCCACCTACAAGGATGGCAAGGCACATCTCAACGCATATCTCGACGATTATGCGTTTCTTTTGGATGGGCTGCTGGAACTGATGCAGGCTGAGTTTCGTCAAGCTGACCTGGAATTTGCCGTTGCGCTGGCAGAGGTGTTGCTGGAGCAATTCGAGGACAAGCAGGCGGGTGGTTTTTTCTTTACCAGCCATGATCACGAAAAACTGATATATCGTCCCAAACCTGCTCACGACAACGCTACGCCTTCAGGCAACGGCGTGGCAGCGCATGCTCTGCAGCGGTTAGGGCATCTGCTCGGAGAATTCCGCTATTTGCAGGCAGCAGAGCGCACGCTGGGCTTGTTCTATCCTGCCATTTCCCGCTACGCGAGTTCCTGTTGCAGCCTGCTGACGGCATTGGAGCTATCGCTGACGCCACCGCAAATCGTCATCCTGCGCGGTCAGCGGCACGCGCTGGCAGAATGGAAAAATACGTTGCAGTGCATTTCCCCCTGCACCCTTGTATTTGCATTGCCTTTGGAACTAGTCGGGCTACCGCCGAGTCTGAATAAACCGGTAGCAACAAGTAGTGCTGTCAACGCCTGGGTCTGCCACGGCGTTAAGTGTTTACCGGAGATCTCTGACTTGCAGCAATTGCTGAGCATCTGCGAAATGAGGTAAGATAGGTCCGCCTTTCTAAAATTAATCAACGGATAAAGGAGCGAGAGTATGAAAGCTGTCTGGATAGGAATGGTTGCGGCATCAGCCCTGTTAATGGTAGGTACCGCGCAAGCAAACGCGGACCTGGCAAAAAGTAGTGGCTGCCTGAATTGCCACACGGTGGACAAAAAACTGGTCGGACCTGCGTTAAAGGATATCGCCGCCAAGTATAAAGCTGACCCGGCTGCCGCAGACAAGCTGGCAGTGAAAATACAGAAGGGAAGCCAGGGAGTCTGGGGTCCGATTCCGATGCCACCGAATGCAAAGGTCAATGATGCCGATGCCAAAACTCTGGCACAGTTTATTCTGTCGCTCAAATAAACCCGGGTTGAGTTAAAAAAAGCCGGCGCTTGATGTGCCGGCTTTTTTGTTTGCCATTGCGCAAAGCTGTGGCGTGGAGTAAAGATGCTTTCCTGCAATTTATTCCGAATTATAAAAAACGCTTTTGTGTGCTTGTTCATGGGTAACACATGAACTGGTTCGCGTCCAACCTGCTGAGCGCATTCCTGATGCCGCCGTTCAGCGTTATTCTTTTAGGCGCTGCAGGGATTTTGCTTCTGAAACGTAGGCCGGAGTTAGGTAAGCTTATGGTATTTTCAGCGCTGATCTTGCTTTATTTACTGTCCATTCCGTTCGTCGCCGAGGCCCTTCTGCAAAGACTGGAGACGCCGCCCGGACGCAATCCGTTTGATAACGATGTGCAGGCAATCGTGGTACTGGGTGGCGGCACATACTACCATGCGCCGGAATATGGCAGCGATACTGTCGGCCGCTATAGCCTGCAGCGCATACGCTACGCGGCGGAACTGCACCGCCGCACAGGCAAACCCATCCTGGCGACGGGCGGCACTCCGCTGGGAAGCAAATCATCCGAAGCGGCGCAAATGAAAGCGGTACTGGAAAATGAGTTTCAGGTTCCGGTCAAGTGGACAGAAGGCGCTTCGCGAAACACCCGTGAAAATGCCTACAAGAGCTTCGCGATACTCAACAGGGACGAGATCAGGCGGATCGCACTCGTTACTCATGCCTGGCACATGCCGAGAGCGGCCAGGGAATTCGAACAGGCCGGCTTCAAGATTGTCCCTGCTGCGACTGCATACACTACCCGCTATAAAACGGATATATTCGCGTTCATTCCCACGGCGGTCGCGCTGCAAAAAAGCAGCCTGTTCTTCCATGAAGTCATCGGCATAGCATGGTATCGGCTGACGTCGGCTTCCGGGTAAACGTCGTTCTTCGAACGAAGCTGCGATTTACTCGTGCATGTTCGCAGCGCGCCGCAGTGCAATAAGCCAAGCGATTGCGTCGCTGATCAGCAACTTATGTTATTCGCTGTTGCCTGGAACCAGGATTAAAATAACACCCGGATACTTTTTGGAAAAACCAGCATGAAAACACGTATTAAATGGAACGATGGCATGAGCTTTCTGGCTGAATCCGGCAGCGGCCATGTCGTGCTGATGGATGGGCCACCGGAAGCCGGCGGCAAAAATCTCGGGCCGCGTCCGATGGAAATGTTGCTGATGGGGACCGGCGGTTGCGCAGCTTTCGACGTAGTGCTGATTCTGAAAAAGAGCCGCCAGGATATCAGCGATTGCGTGGTGGAAATCGAGGCGGAACGGGCTCCGCAAGAACCCAAGGTATTCACCCATATTCATTTCCATTTTATCCTGACCGGAAAGAAGCTGAATCCCCAGCAAGTAGAGCGGGCGATCACTCTTTCCGCAGAAAAATACTGCTCAGCTTCGATAATGCTGGGAAAAACGGCGAAACTGACACACGACTTTGAAATCGTGGAGAGCTGAAGAGTCTTCGTTAAACCTGAATGCCGCAGATTGGAAGAGCAGTCGGAAGGCGTAGAGTGGGCCTCACCAAAAAGGTGAGCTCCATGAGCACAAAAACTCTTCCGGGTGATGGCGTTGAATTGATAAATGCGCTGAAAAATGAGCGGTCAACTGCGGGATGCAGGTTCAAGCCTTTGGTTCAAACCCAATATGCCGTTTTCGTCATTACTTTAGAACCCAGCTTCATCATCAGCTTCACGGGCATGGGCAAATCCACGCCACCCTGCGACATGGCGGCGGTAGCGTGACCCGCTTCGTCGATTTGCATTTGTGCGACGATGGCGCGGCTTTTCCCGTCGTTATGCGGCAAGCGTTTTAAATGTCCCGCCAGGTGGGATGTCACCTGGCGTTCGGTTTCCGCAAGAAAACCGAGGTTCCACTTATCGCCGAGTGTGCCCGCCAACGCGCCCATGGCGAGTGATCCACCATACCATAACGGATTCAACAGGCTCTTCCGCCCGCTCAATTCCGCAATACGTCGCTCGGTCCAGGCAAGATGTTCGGTTTCCTCGCGCGCCGCCTGCGCCAGGGTATGTTGCACCTCTACGTTACGCGCAGTCAGCGCTTGTCCCTGATATAGCGCTTGCGCGCAAATTTCGCCGGTATGATTGATGCGCATCAGTGCGTTGGATTCACTTTTCTCCGAATCGCTCAATTCGACTTCGGGCAGCCCAGCTCCCGGAACAGGCCGCAGTGTTTGTGCCGGCGTCAACAGCGTGCGCAGTGCGTGATCGAAACCGATAATGAATTTATCCAGATTCGGCATGGCAGTCCTAAGCAAACGATACTAAATTAAATTCGAGAGGTTACATTCATCTGCCGCGCTATGAGCGTAATCGGATGCAACACTTCAATTACTGATCCGGCTTCGCGCAGCGCGCTTGCAACATGCATGGCACAACCCACATTTGATGTGGCGAGATAACGAGCCCCACTTGCGTTTACTGCGGCGATTTTATCATGCAGCAGCACTTTTGCCACCTCCGGCTGGTCGAGAAAATAGGTCCCAGCGGCACCGCAGCATTGATCGTTTCCAGCCAGCGGAGCGATCTGCGCGCCGGGAATGCGCGCGAGCAGCGCATAGGAAGAGGCGGAACCGCGCAACACATTGCGTAAACTACAGGGTTCGTGCACTGAGATTTTATGCGCCAATGGCGCTAACGTTATGCCATCCCATCCCTCAGCTATTGCCAGAAACGCACTGATGTCCATGACTTTGGCCGAAAACTGCTTGCTCGGCAGCATGTCCCCGGCGCACCCGTTCCCGGCTTCCCATTCTGCCGCAGGCTCTTTTGAGCCAGGCGATGGGGACAAAATGGGATACTCCGCCAACTGCACGCCGCAACCCGACGCCGTGCTGATAATCGCCTCCAGATTCAGCCCATCGAAAGCACTGATGTTTCGATGCGCAAGTTGCGCCGCCGTTTGCCTGTCACCGCTATGCTGGTGCAAAGCACCACAGCAGGTCTGCGTGGGCGGCACATGCACCGTGTAACCCAAACGATTGAGGACGACTATTGTCGCGTTGAGCGTTGCAATATCCGTCAGTCGTGCCACGCAACCGAGGAACAGGCCGACTTCTCCGCGTGGCTGTCCGGTAGCGGGATAAACTGCTTGCCATGATCCCGAGAAATTTGATCCACCGGGCAAAGGCTTGTCGATGCGTGGCAACTGCGCTTCCAGCAAAATCAGCTTCGTTTTTCCCAATAAACCGGACTTACGCAACAGCTTCTGCATACCGCTTCGCTGATAAAAACGTAAGAGGGGGCGCAACATATCGATACGCGTGGGTTTGCCGATTACTTCATGCTCTACCCTCCGGCGAAACCAGGATTTTGGGGTCTGTGTACTTCCTCCCAGCGGTTTGGATGGGGATGCCATCATCGCACGGGTCCCGTCTATCAGCTGTCCAAAACGCACATGGTTGGGGCATACGGACTCGCAGGCGCGGCAGGTGAGGCACCGGTCAATGTGCAGCGCAAAGCGCTCGTTCATTGGAATACGCCCACCGGCAACCCCACTCATCAGAGCGATGCGCCCTCGAGGCGAATCGGCTTCCGATTGTGTTACGCGATAGGTGGGGCAATGCGGCAGGCATAGACCGCATGCAACACAACGGTTGGCTTCGGCGATCAGCGAATCCAGAGAAAAATCGGACGGAAGATCAGTGGGTTTCATGATCGCATCGACCCAAAAAAGGCCGTAGACACATTTTTCATGTTTTTGCTGGCGCTGCTGACATTCGGAGAGTCTAGCAGCCTGTCGGACTTAAAGGAAATCGGTTGCAAAAGCGTCTGGCTGTTTCATATTTTGCCGCTTTCTCAGCCAATAGAATAACTATTGGCCCTCAAAATCTGTCCTCACCCAGTCACTTTTTCGCTGCGATTCTTCAAGTCCGACAGGCTGCTAGCCCCTTAGTTAATAAGACAGGTGAAGGATAGCGATACCGGATTCTTTCATGGCTGGAAGCATCCGCCGGAAGAGTATCCTGCCGGAAATTGTTCAGTTTCGGGAAGGGCCGACGCTTATCAGGCATCAATTACTGGAGAGAGCACGTGGTTTAGGACAACAAAACCACGCTACAATTTCCGGACCTCCATTTTTGATACACTGCCCCTATCTTGGAAGCATTTTTTACCTCCACCGTGCTGGTAGCGCTGGCTGAGATCGGCGACAAGACTCAGCTTCTTTCATTTGTACTTGCAGCCAAGCTACGGCAGCCCTACCCGATAATGGCCGGTATCTTCGTGGCCACGCTATTCAACCATGCGCTCGCGGCGTCGGTCGGCGCATGGCTGGCGAGCCTGATCTCTCCCCAATTTCTCGGCTGGGTCGTCGGGCTATCGTTCATCGGATGCGGGCTTTGGGCGCTCAAACCAGATGCCCTGGAAGGGAATCCGCGCTTTTTCAGCACCGGGGCATTTGTCACCACGCTAATTGCTTTCTTTCTGGCGGAGATGGGAGACAAGACGCAACTGGCAACAGTGGCATTGGCCGCCCGCTATGATGCGCTGATAGCGGTTGTGTTGGGAACCACGCTTGGCATGATGCTTGCTAACGCACCGGCCGTCTGGATGGGCAAGATACTTGCGGATCGCATCAATATGACAATGATGCGATGGTTCGCGGCTGCGTCGTTTTTGCTGCTGGGAATATGGTCACTGGCGGGCGGGGCGGCGCCTCATTGACGTACCATTAACATATTAATCCGGTCCGGTAATTCCGTATATGTAACGTTCGAGCTGATGAATGACGAACTCGCGCCCGGAAATGGCGTCCTTGACCAGATCGCCGATGGAAACAATACCGACCACTGCATTGTTTTCAAGTACGGGCAGGTGCCGTACCCGTATCGCGGTAACCAATGCCATGCAGTCTTCTGCCGAATAGTCGGGGGTTACATATGCCACTTGCGAAGTCATGATTTCCTTAACCGGGATATCTTTCGCGGATCTATCCAGCAGGTATGCCTTACGCGCATAATCTCTTTCAGTAAAGATACCGGCCAGTTTTCCATCCTGTAGCACCAGCAATGCACCGATGTTTTGTGCAGCCATCAATTGCATGGCGTCGTATACGGATTTGTCCGGCTCTATGCTTGCACATTCAAACCCCTTTTCCTGCAGTAATTGCCTCACGGTCGCCACTACATATTCCCCTATTCGAGTTTCGAATATACCAAAATTTCTTTATCAGTTGAGTTAACCTAAATCCGATAGTTGAACGGAGTGAAGTGTACGGTTTTTGGGGTGCAGGGCAAGGCGCAACGACGCGGAATGCGACCGCGCAGGGCGGAGCAGTGCCTTCCGCAGGAAGGTGCGACCCCGAAGCGGGATGCGGGCGCCCCCTTTGCGTGTGAAGCGCAATCGCGACATCCCCTGCGCTGCCCGATCCCCGCTGCGCGGGGCCCCTCGGGCGACGCTTCGGGGCGCCGCTCCATTCCAAGAAGTTGCAACGCAGCCATGTGCCGCAAAAACTGTGCAATTCACCTCGTAGCGTTCTCACCCGGAAGGTGAGCATCAAATAATATGAAACATTGTTATTAATCATGACACTGATCTATCAAATGAGCGGTCAACTACCGAATTTAGGTTTAATCATAGCATGCAAGGGGAAAACCTGGGGCTGCTTCCCTACTTCGAATAGTCCACTGGGTTGCAGACAAGATAGCCCCTGTTGTTCGCAACCGCAGCGTTCCAGCCTCAGTGCGCATGCGCTACAACATACGGCTTTTATCCCCGCTGCCGAATCCGATCAGTGGCTGTTGGATATGCTTGCCGAATGCGATAACTTTGAACAGCTCACCCATTTCTGCCGGGCTCACCAGCTTTTGCAACTGGTTCGTCAGCGGTAGATAGTCCCTGGTGTTCTCCACTCGGGTTTGCGCCAGAATCTCGGTTACCCCGCAGTTGATGAGAAAATATGCCTGGGTTGTATAACCCCGCAACTCCAGCCCCGAACCGATAGCGGCGCTGGCGACAGAACTGAAATCAACATGGCTGGTGATGTCCTGCAAACCCGGCAGATAAAAAGGATCGTCATGGGCTAGATGGCGATAATGACACATCAATGTGCCGCAAGCTCGCTGGGGATGGTAATACTCATTACGTCCGAAACCATAGTCAATCAATATGATTGCGCCCCGCTGCAAAACAGCGGCGAGGCTATGCATGAAATGGCGCGCGGAAAGATTGATCTCGCTGACGTACTCGCTGATATCGTCGCCAACACCACGGCTGACGTCGCCGCTCGCAGCATCCGCCTGAGGATTCAATTCACGAGCAATCTCAAAAAGGACTCCCTCTACAAGAGGACGATCGCTCCATGCGAAATCGCCCCCTTTTATCATCACACCACGCTCGAACAGATCAGCTCCATGCCAGGCAACCAGATGTACCGGCATGGCGTCGAGTACCTCATTGGCAAGTATCAGCCCATCGAATGCGGAAGGCAAATGTTCCAGCCAGACAACTCGCGGCGCGAGATGCGGCGCGACTCTCTCAAATAATTCCCGCTGTCGCTGTTGTAGTTCTGCACTGACTTCAAGAATAAAATACCGGCGGGGCAAGCTGCCGAGTTTTTCCAGTTCAAGCAGTAAATCGAGCGCGAGTTTGCCCGTACCCGCCCCGAATTCGAGAATATCTGCATGATCATCCGCGAGTTCAAGAACCTGCGCAGCCTGCCGCGCCAGGGTTCTACCGAATAACGCAGAAATTTCCGGGGCGGTGACAAAATCTCCCGCTTCGCCGAATTTTGCCGCACCGCCGCTGTAATAACCCATGCCCGGTGCGTATAAGACTAATCTCATGTAATGTTCGAATGAAATCCAGCCGCCAGCGGCAGCAAGTTCGGCATGGATGAGTTCTTTCAAGGCACGGCTGTGCCGGAGAGCCGCTTCGCTCGGTATAGGGAGTGCCGGTAGTGGCTGCATTGGCTCTATGCTACTCTGTAATATAAGATCGTCTATCAAATGGAGGCATCGTCTTTCTCGCTAGCGGGAATCCAGCGATCTTCTGTAAGCTCTATTTGAGAGCCGCTATGAATGATAAAAAATAGAATCGATTCGTAAGTGTAGAGGAGATAGCGATGCAAGGGAAAGTGATACTCGTCACGGGGGGCGCCAGACGCGTGGGTGCGGCCACCTGTCGCAGATTGCATGCGCAGGGCGCAAATCTGCTGGTGCATTACCGCGCATCGGAGACAGCCGCTCGGGCCTTGCAGACCGAACTTAATCAGGCACGGCCCAGCTCGGTGGCGCTGGCTCAGGCCGACCTGCTGGATATCGGGCGGCTGCCCGACTTGATCGACGAGACCATAAAGCATTTCGGAAAACTCGACGCGCTTGTCAACAACGCTTCCAGCTTTTTCCCTACTCCTCCGGGAGAAATCACGGAGAACATGTGGAATGATCTGATCGGCACCAATCTGAAGGTCCCTCTGTTTCTGTCGCAGGCGGCGGCGCCGCAACTCAGGAAACATCATGGCTGCATTGTCAATATTGTCGATATTCACGAGAAATGGCCGCTGAAAGGATACGTGGTGTACAACGCTGCAAAGGGCGGCCTCGCCTCGCTTACCCGATCGCTTGCGCAGGAGCTTGCGCCCGAAGTCCGGGTAAATGGCGTTTCTCCCGGTCCTATTTTATGGCCTGAAGAGGGTGAGTGGGCAGATGAAGCATCTCGCCAGCACATCATCGGCAGGACACTGCTCAAGCGAACCGGTGAACCGGATGACATCGCCAGAACGGTGGCTTTCCTGATTGCGGACGCGCCTTATATTACCGGCCAGATCATTGCCGTGGATGGAGGACGTAGCGTTAATCTGTAAGTAGAGACGAAGGCTGAGAGGAGGGTATAAAGCGCTTAAATCGGAACTTTCGATAATACATGGTTGGGGTAAGCGTAGCGCAACCCAACCATGTATTATCAGACCAGTTTTTTTCTCAATATTTCGTTCACTTGCGCAGGGTTCGCCTTGCCTTTGGCGGCCTTCATCACCTGGCCGACGAGTGCATTAAAGGCTTTTTCCTTGCCGGATCTGAATTCTTCAACAGATTTCGAGTTGGCGGCAATAACCTCGGCGATGAGTTTGTCCAGTTCGCCTGAATCCGAGATCTGCTTCAATCCCTGCGACTTGATGATTTCGTCAACAAGGTTCTCAGCCGGTTCCGAATCATGGCGCTTCCACCCTCCAGCTTGCTCACCGGATTGGGTCCACATTTGTCTCAATACTTCCTTCCCGATCTTTCCCGAGATGGTGCCATCTTTGATACGCCTTAGAAGTTGCACGAGTTGTGCCGGAGACAGCGGGCAGCTATCAAAGAGCTTTCCTTCATTATTGAGATAAGCGGATATTTCGCCCATTATCCAGTTTGCGCAGAGTTTTGGATCAGATGGAAGTTTATCTGCAACCGCGTCGAAGTACTCCGCAATCTCCCGATCGGCTGTCAGCGCCGCTGCGTCATAAGCAGAAAGCCCATAGTCGCGCTCGAGGCGGGCTCGCATTTGCTGTGGCAGTTCCGGTAACCCGCTCTTCACTTCCGCGATCCAGCTTGCAGGGATTTCCAGCGGCAACAAGTCCGGATCGGGGAAATAACGGTAGTCCTGCGCATCTTCCTTGCTTCGCATGGCACGGGTTTCATCCTTTGCAGGATCGTAGAGGCGGGTTTGCTGATGGATGGTGCCGCCATCTTCCAGGAGCGCTATCTGGCGTCGGGCCTCGTAATCGATAGCCTTCTCGAGAAAACGGAACGAGTTGAGGTTCTTTATTTCGCAGCGAGTGCCAAGCTTGTCCGACCCTTGTGGACGTACGGATACGTTGGCGTCGCAGCGAAAGGAACCCTCCTGCATATTGCCGTCGCAGATACCGATCCACCGCACTAGCGAATGCAACGTTTTGGCATATTCCACCGCTTCAGCGCTGCTGCGCATATCCGGTTCGGAAACGATCTCGAGCAGGGGGGTACCGGCACGATTGAGATCAATGCCCGTCATGCCGTGAAAATCCTCATGCAGGGACTTGCCCGCGTCTTCCTCCAGATGTGCCCGAGTAAGCCGTATCGTTTTCTCGCATTCTTTTCCATCTTGGGCAGACCGAATCTGGATCACGCCGCCTTCAACCACCGGCAATTCATATTGGCTGATCTGATAGCCTTTGGGGAGATCGGGATAGAAATAGTTCTTTCGGGCAAAAATTGACGGCGAATTGATTTTTCCCCCAACCGACAGACCCAGCTTGATTGCCCGCTCGACCGCGCCGCGATTCAATACCGGTAGCACGCCTGGCAGCGCCAGGTCAACGGCGCAAGCTTCTGCGTTGGGGGCCGCACCGAAAGCAGTCGAGGCACCTGAAAATATTTTCGAGTGGGTCGAGAGCTGCGCATGAACTTCAAGACCGATAACAGTTTCCCATTGCATTGCGAGAATTCCTTTTTGGAATAGTACTCATCCGGGTGTGCTACGAAAAAATTGATCCCGGCGATCATCGGCACGATATACCAGCCGAACTCGTTATCCGAGGGTGGAAAGCAGGCCATGGCGGGTTTTGAACTGGATACCGGGCCAAGTCTGGAATGGTTGAATTCATCGTACTCTCACGGAGATGAAAGATGAAAGCCGTGCCCGATACAGGTCGGTACAGGCTCAATTTACCCTTTCGATGTGCCGGGCATCTGGAAATGCCAGTCGGTTGTCCGCTGGTATTGATGTGCCACATTCAGCATTTGCGCTTCCGTAAAATAATTGCCAACGATGTGCAGTCCCACCGGCCGGTTTTTGTTGCCAAAGCCAACCGGGATAGACATGCCGGGCAAACCGGCCAGGTTGACGGCTATGGTGTAGGCATCGGATAAATACATCTGCACCGGATCGTTGCTTTTCTCTCCGAGATCGAATGCTACGGTGGGTGAAGTCGGACCCATGATGATGTCGCACTGCTTGAAAGCCTCGGCAAAATCCAGTGCTATCAGACGCCGGAGCTTCTGTGCCTGAATGTAGTATGCGTCGTAATATCCATGCGACAACACATAAGTTCCGATTAAAATGCGGCGCTTCACCTCTGCGCCAAAACCCTGCGCGCGGCTTTTCCGGTACATATCATCGAGGTCGATATACTCCGGGGCACGATAACCGTAACGCACGCCATCGAACCGGGATAGATTGCTCGACGCTTCCGCCGGGGCCAGCACATAGTAAACGGGTACCGACAGCTTCGTATTGGGTAGCGATACTTCCACCGTTGTTGCGCCAAGTTTGCGATATTCCGCGATAGCGGCTTCCACCGCGCGCGCTACGTCATCGTTTATTTCCTTCACGAAATATTCTTTCGGCAGGCCGATACGCAACCCTTCGAGCGGCTTTTCCAGATCGCGCGTGTAATCTTCCGCCTCGCGCTGCAAACTGGTCGAATCACGTGTATCGAATCCTGCCATGACATTCAGCATCAACGCCAGATCTTCTGCTGATTTTGCCATCGGTCCGCCCTGGTCGAGGCTGGAAGCAAAAGCAATCATACCGTAGCGCGAAACCAGTCCATAGGTGGGTTTGATCCCGGAAATGCCGCATAACGCGGCCGGCTGACGAATCGAACCGCCAGTGTCCGTGCCTGTCGCGGCAGGAGCCATGCGTGCGGCAACCGCACAAGCGGACCCCCCCGAACTGCCGCCCGGCACGGCTGTGATATCCCATGGATTCTTTACCGGCCCGTAATAGGAGGTTTCGTTGCTGGACCCCATGGCGAATTCATCCATGTTGGTTTTGCCGATATTCACCGCCCCTGCCGCATTGAAACGTTCAACCACGGCAGCATCGTAAGGGGAAATGAAATTGGACAACATTTTCGATCCGCAGGTAGTGAGCCACCCCTTGGTACAAAAAATATCCTTCTGGGCGATCGGAATACCGGTAAGCGGCTGGGCCCGGCCGGATGCGATAATCCTGTCCGCGGCACGCGCCTGAGTCAGGCTAGTCTCTTCATTGATGGTAATGAAGGCGTTGTAGCCTGGATTTAGCGCCCGGGAACGCTTGAGGAATTCATCGGTCAATTCAACGCTGGAGATTTTTTTCGCGCCGAGGAGCGTGGAAAGTTGCTTGAGACTGGAGTTCAACATGTTATTCGCGGGGTGAAGCAAATCTTGCAAGAAATTGCAAACGTGGAAGGAGAGCGCAGGGGCGCGCCGGGTTTTACTCGATAACTTTTGGCACGAGGTAAAGACCCGCCTCTACCTGGGGTGCTATGGATTGAAACAACTCGCGCTGATCGACCTCCGTCACGATATCCGGGCGCAACCGTTGCATCAAATCCTGCGCATGGGACACAGGTTTTATGGTCGATGTATCCACCGCCTGCATCTGCTGAATCAGGTTGAAGATGCCCGATAACTGAGCCAGCGCGGTACTCGCCTCATCCTCGCTGACTTCAATGCGCGCCAGGTTGGCGATGCGCTTTACCTCATCCAGAGACAGTGACATTGACCGCCAAATCCCTTATATTCAAATAGGTAATAGAGTATCATAGCCCGCCTGAGTGACGCATCCTTTTCCGCGCTTTATCATCGCCATCTGCAACGGATTTCGTAAACCATGCTTAATTTTATAAACAATAATGTATTGAAGGGTTATTTTTCGACCGATATGGCGATAGACCTGGGAACCGCCAATACGCTGATTTACGTACGCGGCCAGGGTATTGTATTAAATGAACCTTCCGTAGTCGCAATACGCCAGGATGGCGGCCCCAACGGCAAAAAAGTAATTCAGCAGGTAGGGCTGGCAGCCAAGCAGATGCTGGGACGGACCCCCGGTAATATCACCGCGATTCGTCCTATGAAGGACGGCGTTATCGCCGATTTCACCGTAACCGAACAGATGCTGAAGCACTTCATCAAGAAGGTAAATCCACCGCGGCTGTTTTCCGCCAATCCCCGCATTGTAATCTGCGTACCTTATGGATCCACTCAGGTGGAGCGTCGCGCCATTCGCGAAGCCGCTTACGGCGCCGGCGCACGCAAGGTCGAACTGATCGAGGAACCGATGGCGGCAGCGATCGGCGCCAACTTGCCGGTCGAGGAAGCGACTGGTTCGATGGTGGTCGATATCGGTGGCGGCACTACCGAGGTGGGCGTAATTTCGCTCGGCGGTATCGTTTATTCAAATTCGGTACGCGTCGGAGGCGATAAGTTCGACGAGGCAATCATCAATTACATTCGCCGCAATTACGGCATGCTGATCGGTGAAGTTACCGCCGAACTGATCAAGAAGGAAATAGGATCCGCCTTCCCCGGCTCGGAAGTACGGGAAATGGAAGTCAAGGGACGAAATCTGGCAGAAGGAATTCCACGCAGCTTCACTATTTCCAGCAACGAAATCCTCGAAGCGCTGACGGATCCGCTGAATAGTATCGTCAGCGCGGTCAAATCGGCGCTTGAGCATACACTGCCTGAGCTGGGTGCGGATATCGCTGAAAAAGGCATGGTATTGACCGGTGGCGGGGCACTGCTAAGAGACATTGATCGCTTATTGATGGAAGAAACAGGGTTGTCGGTTATTATCGCTGAAGACCCGCTCACCTGTGTTGTGCGGGGATCAGGTGTCGCTCTGGAAAATATGGACCAGTTGGTCGGCGTTTTTGCCAGTGACTAGCGGGTTTTCGAGGACGTCCGGTCGGGTCCCGGCCGAGCGCATATTGAATCGTCCATCGTGAAACCCGAGAGACATGACGGAAACGAACCCGCGGTTTTTCAGGCATGGTCCCAGTCTGCTGGCGCGGCTTGTTTTTTTTGTAATGCTGTCATTAGTGCTGATGGCCGTCGACGCCCGGTTTAAATATCTTCTCGAAATTCGCCAGGCCTTCTCTACCGTGGTCTATCCACTACAGAAACTAGCCAATGTACCGGGAACGATCTACGACAGCGCAAGCGAGCTTCTCTTTAGCGGGCATCTGGCCGACGAGAATATTCATCTAAAGCAGCAGCACCTTGTCGACCGGGGCCAACTCCAGCAGTTGAGCGCCCTGGAAGCTGAAAATGCCCAGTTGCGCAAGCTTCTGGAAGCCACGCAGCGGGTTGAAAGCAAAGCGGTGATGGCTGAAATCCTGCATGTACCGCGCGATCCGTTTAACCGTAAGGTCATGCTTGATAAAGGTAGCCAAAGCGGGGTCCAGCCAGGTCAGGTGGTGGTGGATGATATTGGCGTGGTGGGACAGATTACACGCGACTATCCATGGGCATCCGAAGTCACGCTCATTACTGACAAGGACCATTCCGTGCCGGTGCAGGTAGTGCGTAACGGCCTTCGCTCAGTGATATCGGGCACGGGAAAGGATGCGATGCTTGAATTGCGTTACCTGGCTGTCAACACCGATATACAGGAAGGAGACTCCCTGGTTACTTCCGGAATAGATGGGGTTTATCCCCCTGGTCTTCCCGTCGCGGTGGTTTCAAAGATCGAACGCAATCCTACGTATGTCTTTGCCCGTGTTACCTGTACACCTGTTGCCGGAGTAGGTCATAACCGCCAGTTGTTGATATTGTCCACGCTGGCGCCCGTGACGGAAATTCCGGTGGAGGCGTTCGAATTGAAGCCCGAGGGCAGAAAGCGAGAAAAAGGTGGCGTTCGCTAATCATCCCAAACATGAAATTCTGCTACCTGTCAGGGGCTCGTTCATCGTCGTCAGCCTGATGGTGGCGTTATTGCTGAATCTCATGCCGTTAAAAGGTATCGCGCTAGCGCTATGGCCGGATTTCATCGCCCTGGCGATACTTTACTGGTGTATCAGCCAACCGCAGCGTGTCGGCATCAGCGTCGCGTTTGTAATGGGCCTGCTAATGGATTTCGGCGATGCCACCACATTTGGCCAGCATGCCCTGGCATACAGCATCATGGCTTTTGTCGCACTGCTGTTTCACCGGCGCCTGAGCAACTTTGAATTGCTCAAGCAAGCTCCGCAGATAGGATTGATATTGCTTTTGGGACAATTCATCATACTTCTGACAGGGCTGCTGGATGGGTCCCATTTTCCCGGCTGGAATTTCTTTCTCGCGAGCGTTACCGGCACATTGCTGTGGCCGTTTTTCTCTTCATTGCTGAGAATACCACAGAAGCCCAGGTTTGAATCCGATGCCCGATGAGCCGTACAGTAGAGCTTCGTAACCATCCGCGTGAACTGAAAAACTTCCAGTTGCGGCTTGCCTTCAGCGCGGGATTCGTGCTGCTGCTATTCCTTTTGCTGTTTGCGCGTTTCTCTTACCTCCAGGTATCGCAGCGCGAGCACTATCATACGCTGGCGGAAGCCAACCGCATCTCCATTTCACCTATCGTGCCCAATCGGGGTTTGATTTTCGACCGTAATGGTGAAGTGCTAGCGCATAACTACTCTGCTTATACGCTTGAAATCGTGCCCAGCAAGGTTGGAGACCTTGAGGCTCTCATTAACGAATTGGCTACCGTTGTTGAAATAGCCGCGAGAGACCGCAAGCGTTTTAAAAAATTGATGGAGGAGAGTAAGAGATTTGAAAGCTTGCCCATCCGTACCCGGTTATCGGATGTAGAAGTCGCCCGTTTTGCAGCCAACCGCTATCGCTTTCCAGGAGTGGAAATCAAGGCACGTTTATTCCGCCAGTACCCCAAGGGAGAAAGCGCATCTCATGTCGTCGGCTATATCGGCCGAATCAATGACAAGGATCTTGAGCGACTGGAAGCCAGCGACGGCTTGGCCAATTATCGAGGCTCCCACCACATGGGTAAAATCGGTATCGAGCAAAGTTACGAAAAAGAACTGCACGGTATCACGGGTTTCGAGGAAATGGAAACGGATGCCGCCGGCCGGGTGATAAGAGTGATATCTCGTACGCCGGCGATCTCCGGCAACGATCTGACACTTTCGCTCGACGCCAGATTGCAAGAGGTCGCCGAGAAAGCTTTTGGAGATCGGCGCGGCGCGCTGGTCGCGATTGAACCTGCTACCGGCGAGGTACTCGCGTTCGTCAGTAAACCGGGATTCGATCCCAATCTGTTTGTCGATGGCATCGATTCTGAAAATTGGGATTTACTGAATAATTCCATCGACAGGCCTTTAAACAACCGCGCGTTGCGCGGGCTTTACCCGCCAGGCTCCACGTTCAAACCATTTATGGCACTGGCCGGCCTGGAGCTGAAAAAACGCTGGCCACGGCATGCAATCAACGACTCGGGATATTTCAGCCTGCCCGGCAGCACGCACCGCTTTCGCGATTGGAAAGCCGGGGGCCATGGAATTGTCGACCTGCACAAATCTCTGGTCGTATCGTGTGACACGTACTACTACGGGCTTGCCAACGACCTCGGCATTGACAACATCTTCGATTTCGTCAGTCAGTTTGGATTGGGGAAGAAAACCGGCCTCGATATCGAGGGAGAAGCTAGCGGCCTGTTGCCCTCACAAGAATGGAAAATGCGACGGCACAAACAGAAGTGGTATGCCGGCGACACGATTTCGGTGGGCATAGGCCAAGGCTACAATCTGACCACTCCGCTACAACTGGCCTTTGCTACCGCGATACTGGCGGGGAATGGCACAGCATTTCGTCCACATCTGGTGAAGCAGGTCCTGAATAACAACAAGGAGGTGGTGCGGGAAATCGCCAAGGAGCCCTTATACACGCTCAATCTCAATCCCGATAATTTACAGGCGGTGCGAAACGCGCTCATAGATGTTACCCGGCCTGGCGGCACCGCGGCACTCGCCGGCGCCGACGCTGCCTATGTTTTTGCGGGCAAGACCGGTACGTCACAAGTGATCGGCATGAAGCAAGGGGAGAAATACGTAGAAAGCAAGATCCGGGAACGTTTTCGCGACCACGCGCTGTTCATTGCTTACGCCCCCGCCGAGAACCCAAAAATAGCGCTATCGGTACTGGTGGAAAACGGCGGTCATGGCGGGTCTACCGCTGCGCCGATCGCCAGGATGGTGATGGACTACTTCCTGCTTGGCAAGTTGCCCACAGAAGCGGCGGCAGAAGCTATCGAGCCGAATGAAGAAGAGGACGAGCATGACTGAACCCATGCGCTTGTGGCATTACCTCACGCGTTATGTGGACAGCTTCCTGCTGAGCGGAATATTGCTGCTGATGCTGACCGGTTTGTTCACGCTGTATAGCGCAACCGATGCCAACCTCGGCCGCGTCACCAATCAGGCAGTCAATATGCTGGTTGCACTGGGCATCATGTGGCTGGTCGCCAACATTCCATTGCAGCATATCATGCGCATTGCCCTGCCGATATATATAGCCGGCGTTCTCTTGCTGCTTGGCGTGGCACTGTTCGGTGAGATAAACAATGGCGCTCGGCGCTGGTTGAACATCGGCTTTACCCGTATTCAACCATCCGAGTTGATGAAGATAGCCGTGCCGCTGATGATGGCGTGGTATTTCGATAAGCATGAAGCCACCTTGCGGCTGAGGGATTATGCGGTTGCAACGCTGCTGCTGATACTTCCCGTACTGATGATCGTACGCCAGCCGGACCTGGGCACAGCGCTGCTCATCGCATCGAGCGGCTTCTACGTACTGTTCCTCACAGGACTGTCATGGCGCATCATGGGCGCCTTGTTCGTCGCCGGGGCAGGAAGCCTGCCGATACTATGGTCGACGATGCATGACTATCAGCGAAGGCGCGTCATGACGTTGCTTGATCCGACACAGGATGCGCTCGGCGCAGGCTATCACACCATTCAATCCACCATTGCCATTGGCTCTGGAGGCATTCTTGGCAAGGGCTGGCAGCATGGTACCCAGACCCATCTCGATTTCCTCCCCGAGAGAAGCACCGATTTCATCTTTGCGGTATTTTCCGAAGAATTCGGGCTTATCGGCAACTCGCTGCTGTTGCTGCTGTACCTGGTGGTTATCGGCCGCGGCATGATTATCGCTGCCAATGCCTCAACCCAGTTTACGCGCCTTATCGCCGGCTCGATCACACTGACATTTTTCACTTATATTTTTGTCAACATAGGCATGGTCATCGGCATTCTGCCCGTAGTGGGAGTACCGCTGCCTCTGATCAGCTACGGCGGCACATCGATGGTGACAATGCTGCTGGGATTTGGTATTTTGATGAGCATACAGACGCATCCCAAGTTGGTGAAGACATGAGGAATATTGATTCGAGATCAGAATCCGTGTCGAATCCATTGCCCCCTCCTCGGCAATGGGCAGCCTGGATTATCGCGGTCTTTATTCTTACTTTCGTTGGCGGCTGCGGCACCATCCTGAAACAGGACAAGAGAGGCAAAACCGGCACATCGACGCTATTCGGCATCGGCCTGAAAAAGGGAGGTGGTTATTACCTGGACGATGGCCCCGGCGATAATCCACCCGCCGATCTCGCGTCCATTCCAGATGCCGTTCCCCGCGATGAACCCTTGCGTCAGGCAAACATGCGCCCTTATGTCGCGCTGGGGAAATCCTATGCGCCGATGACTGTCCTGGAATCCTACAGGGAACGTGGAATCGCTTCGTGGTACGGCCGGCGGTACCATGGGCAAAAAACCGCCTCTGGTGAAGTCTACGATATGTATGGCATGACGGCAGCGCACACCACCTTGCCATTGCCCAGCTATGTTCGCGTCACCAACATCAGGAACGGAAAATCCGTAGTAGTAAGGGTCAACGATCGCGGACCCTTCCTTTCCGACCGCCTCATCGATCTTTCCTATACCGCCGCCTATAAGCTCGATGTACTGGGTGGCGGCAGCGCCTGGGTCGAAGTGGAAACTGTCCTGCCGGGTTCCGATCCTGCCATGCGGGTTGCGTCGGCGTCTGCCGTTGCCCCGAACACGGTCCGCACCTTTGCCGCAAGTCCCCCTGCACCTGTTCCGGTATCCGCCGTCGCCGGCGAAAAGACAGATACGCCTGCTGGTGCAGGGCAACAGGAGGGAGCGGCCGCACCACCGGGCTTGTTCGAAGTTGCATACTCACCCATGGAGTCAGGCGCATCCGTACCCGGCAGTACTGCTGCTCCCGCCACTGCGGATGCAAGGGGAATCTATCTGCAACTGGGCGCGTTCAGTGCCTATGATAATGCCGATAATTTCCTTGCACGCATGCGCAGCGAGCTTCCTTCAATCGATGCGCTCGGTATCGTCCCGCAAGATGGCTTGTTCAAGGTCCATGCGGGCCCTTATCCGGATCAGGTGGTGGCCAGGCAGGCAGCCGACAAGATCGCCCGCAGCCTTTCCATCAGGCCAATGTTGCTGGTGCGATAGATTCCCGATCTATCCGTATAACATAGCTCGGTAAAGCTCGGTCGTTTGAGCCCGATTCCTTCTGCTTGCAAAATCCTTACTATTGAGTTGGCGTCTCGCATTTCAATTCCATGTCATTGGTTGCCCATCCTTTGAGTTCTTGATTCACTGAGTATTCCTGTTGGGCTTCTGCCGAATCTCACCAGCTGGAAAGGTTTTAATTTACCTATTCAGTTTCCTCATTCTCTGCCGTATCTATTTATATGTATCTTCTTTCAAGTGGTCATATCTCCTGAAGTCGATTAATCCATGAAGAAATATGCAGATGACGCGGCGAATTGAAGCGAGGTTGTCAATTATTCAAGTGTTGGGCTTCTGTCTCGATTAGCAGAGTAATTAGGGTACGGACCGGCCTGATCTGCGAGCCTATCAACAGGTGAGGAGAAAAGTGAAAAAAATCGTTCTGATTTCGTGCGTGAGCAAGAAATTGCACCATCGGGCCAAGGTGCAAGACCTCTACATCAGTCCACTGTTCCGCCTGAATTTAAAGTACGCCAGGAAACTAAAGCCGGACAGTATTTACATCCTCTCCGCCGAGCACGGCTTGCTCGACCTGGATACCGAGATCGAGCCCTACGACCGCACGCTAAACGGTATGCGTTCTCTGGAGGTGCAAGCCTGGGCGCAGCGGGTACTGGTGCAGATCGATGAGCGGGCTGACCCGGGCAAAGATCATTTTGTGCTGCTGGCAGGCCAGAAATACCGTAAATTCCTGATACCACACCTTGCTTCCCATGAAACACCCATGGAAGGGCTTGGCATCGGCAGACAGCTACAATATCTGGGCAGACAAATCCATGAGTAAGATGTGTGATAGTTTGCATCGCTTATTCCATTTCCTGCCTCACTACAGTTTTCCCTACGATGAAACCAAGATTCCTCGGAATGGAATCTATGTCCTGTTCGAGGCGGGTGAGGTCGCCCATGGAACAGATCGGATCGTGCGGATTGGTACGCACACGGGCAATAACCAGCTACGTTCCAGGCTGAGGCAGCATTTCGTTAACGAGAACAAAGACCGCAGCATCTTCCGCAAGAACATTGGCCGCGCCTTTCTGCACCGTGCCGAAGATCCCTACCTGGACCAATGGGAACTCAATCTGACCACTCGCGAAGCCAAACGGAAGTACCAGGATTCTGTGAATCCAGGGAAGCAGCGAGAGATAGAGCGGCAAGTTACGGATTATCTTAAACGAAACTTCTCTTTCGTAGTTTTCCCGGTGGATGAAAAATCGCTACGGCTCGAGCTGGAGGCCAGGATCATCTCGACGGTTTCCTGGTGCCAGGACTGCGGAGCGTCGAACGATTGGCTTGGACTTCGCTCCCCCAAGCCGAAAATTCTGAAGAGTGGTCTCTGGCAAGTCAACGAACTTTATGGAGAGCCCCTGTCGGAAGGTTATGAAGAGTCAAAGATGATGGATACCTGCTCCAAATGAATCCCAAACAATTCCCTGGGCTGGCAGCTCCCCCGGTTGGCGGAGACTGTGACAGCAGGTAGCAAAAGCGTTTTTTCCTGGGCATGGGGCAGATGCACGATTGCAAAATCTATCACTTTGCTATTGTGGTGTGAATTATTCCTACTTCATCATTGACCCGGAGGGGCTTGGCCGACATGGGGTCTGTAGTGAATCACAACAATGTCCTGGGAAGAAAAACAGGCTGGTTCTGGCATCCAGATAGCAAATTCTCCGCCTACTTGATAAAATCGGTCTTCCTCCTCAATCATTCCGCCCACCCCAACTCAGGATCAGCTATGACACACTTCGGCCCAGCCAAAAAAATCGGTACATTTTATCCACCGCAACGCACTTTGATGGGACCGGGGCCATCCGATACCCACCCGCGCGTCTTGTCCGCCATGGCCCGCCCGACTCTGGGGCATCTTGATCCAGTGTTCACGGACATGATGGAAGAGCTGAAAAGCCTGCTGCGCTATGCCTTTCAAACCGCAAATCTGTTGACTTTTCCGGTTTCGGGTCCGGGTTCGGTCGGGATGGAGATGTGCTTTGTCAACATGGTCAGCCCCGGCGATAAGGTGATTGTATGCCGCAACGGCGTATTTGGCGGGCGCATGATCGAGAACGTGCAACGCTGCGGTGGTACGGCAGTGGTGGTTGAAGACAAATGGGGAGCGCCGGTTGATCCACAAAAACTGGAAGACGCATTGAAGCAGAACCCCGACGCGAAGATCGTCGCCTTTGTTCACGCCGAAACGTCCACCGGTGCGCTGTCAGATGCAAAAACCCTTTGCGAAATCGCTCATCGCCACAACTGCTTGACCATCGTTGACACCGTTACCTCCCTAGGGGGCTCGCCGCTCAAAGTTGACGAATGGAAGATCGACGCAATTTATTCCGGCAGCCAGAAATGTCTTTCATGCCCGCCGGGCTTATCGCCTGTCAGTTTTTCCGAACGCGTGGTGGAACTGGTCAAGAATCGCAAGGGAAAAGTACAAAGCTGGTTTATGGATTTGAATTTGCTTCTCGGATATTGGGGGAGTTCCCGTACTTACCACCATACCGCCCCCACAAACGCGCTCTATGCGCTGCACGAATCACTGGTAATGCTGCACGAGGAAGGGCTGGAACATTCCTGGGCGCGCCATCAACGCAACCACAACGCACTCAAGGCAGGGTTTGAAACGCTGGCTATGGAATATCTTGTGGAGGAGAAATCGCGCCTGCCACAGCTGAATTCTGTGCGGGTGCCGGAGGGTATTGATGAGAAAGAAGTGCGCCGCAGGCTGCTCGCCGACTACAGTCTCGAAATTGGTGCCGGCCTTGGCGACTTCGCCGGCAAGATCTGGCGCTTCGGCCTGATGGGTTATTCCAGCAGAATGGAAAATGTCATGCTGAGCCTGGGTGCCCTGGAAACGGTGTTATCCGATATGGGCAAGAAAATTGAACATGGCGCGGCGGAATCCGCCGCACACTATGCTTATGCGGCTAACCCATTACCTCTGGAAAGTAAAAACGCTGCCCAGGCGGCTTGATTCAACGTTCGAACCTGAATCCTATCCTCCGCGGCAGGATAGGTGGAGCATAGCGCAACCCATCTGTTTTTTATGATGGGTTGCGGTTTAGCAGCCTTCAATCATCCTGCAAGAGCTACTCTATCAGATAGCGACATCCATAAAAGGGGATTTTCTTGCAGCGCAATGCGCTTCACTCGTTGAACGCGCCGAGCCTATCTGAAACAGGTAAAAACTGAATTACAACCCCAGCCGCTGCCAGATGGTAGTCGTCGGCCCCGCCGAGTTCAACGTATAAAAGTGCAATCCCGGCGCGCCGGCATTCAACAATCGATCGCATAAATCGGTCACGATATCGAGTCCGAACGCGCGTATCGATGCGCTGTCGTCACCGTAGCCTTCCAGTTTTTTTCTGATCCAGCGAGGTATTTCAGCGCCGCAAGCATCCGAAAACCTTGCCAGTTGTGAAAATTTATTGATCGGCATGATGCCGGGCACGATAGGGATGCGGATATCCATTGCTTCGCACGCATCAATGAAACTGAAGTAGGCATCCGCATTATAGAAGTACTGGGTGATAACGGAATCCGCCCCCGCTTCAACCTTGCGTTTGAAGTTCAGCAAATCCTCCTGAGCCGAGTTGGACTGCGGATGGTATTCCGGATAAGACGCGACATCAATGTGGAACGCGTCATCAAATTCCTCACGTATAAACGCCACCAGTTCATTTGCATAACGAAACTCTCCCCCTTGTGCCATGCCCGAAGGAAGGTCCCCTCGTAGCGCAACCACATGGCGAATACCGCCGTCGCGGTATTTTTGCAACATGCCGCGGATGTTTTCGCTGGTCGCACCAATACAGGAAAGATGGGGTGCCGCTACATAACCCTCTGCCTGAATTTCCAGAACCGTCTCAAGGGTTCGGTCGCGGGTGGATCCCCCTGCACCGAAGGTTACGGAAAAGAATTTCGGGTTGAGTTGTGCCAGTTGCTTGCGCGTCGCACGCAACTTCTCGATTCCCTCCAGCGTTTGCGGCGGGAAAAACTCGAAACTGAAGGTGGGGGCAAATTTCTTTTGCGATTCCATTTTTACTCGCCGGGATGATTCACAGGGGTAGTGTGACGCAAGGTGGTTACAAGCCTATCGGCACATCGTCGACTATCGGATAGTGTTTTCAGGAAGCGGGGCGCAAACGGATCCGGGATAGCCTGTGGCATACAAGCACGCTGAGGATAGAAACAGGATCCCGGTGCCCTTGGCCGATATGATGCTCATACCGGCTTATGACATTTTTGTTTGGCGTATTTGGCCAGACTGGCGAAGAAGATAAAGGTATAGCTATTCCCTTTATCTCCTCCTCCCGCTTGAAAGCCGAAAATCAATACCGGTACATTGCAGGTTTGTACGGCCCGTTCTTGTCCAGGTTCAGGTAGCTTGCCTGCTCCTCGGTCAATTCGGTGAGCTTGACGCCCAGTTTCTTGATGTGCAATCGTGCCACTTTTTCATCCAGGTACTTCGGCAGCACATAGACGTTTTTCTCATAGCTGGCGCCATTTTGCCATAACTCCATTTGCGCCAGCACCTGATTGGTAAACGAACTGGACATGACAAACGAGGGATGGCCGGTGGCACAGCCGAGGTTCACCAACCGCCCCTGCGCCAGCACGATGATGCGGCGACCTGTGGGGAAAATGACGTGATCCACCTGTGGTTTTATATTTTCCCATTGGTATTTCTCGACCGATGCAATATCGATTTCGGAATCGAAATGGCCGATATTGCACACGATAGCCTGGTCTTTCATCCTCAGCATATGGTCATGGGTAATAACGCGCAGATTGCCCGTGGCGGTGACGAAAATGTCGGCCTGATCGCAAACTTCGTCCATGGATACGACCCGATAGCCCTCCATTGCCGCTTGCAGCGCGCATATCGGATCTATCTCCGTTATCCAGACCGTGGCGCCCAGGCCTCGCAAGGATTGGGCGCATCCCTTGCCTACGTCGCCATATCCACATACCAGCGCAATTTTGCCGGCAATCATGACGTCGGTGGCGCGTTTGATACCGTCAACCAGCGACTCGCGGCAACCGTAAAGATTATCGAACTTGGACTTGGTCACCGAATCGTTGACGTTGAATGCGGGAAACGGCAGCTCGCCTTTTTTTTGCATCTCGTACAAGCGATGGACACCGGTGGTGGTTTCCTCGGTCACGCCGCGAATAACGTCGCGCTTGCTGGAGTACCAACCGGGGCTGACGCTCAACCGTTTCCGGATCGCTGCGAACAACGCACGTTCTTCCTCGTTGGTCGGGTTGGCTATGACTGAAGGGTCTTTTTCCGCGCGGCTGCCGAGGATAACGAGCAACGTCGCGTCGCCTCCATCATCCAGAATCATATTGGGGGCGCTGCTCGCATCCGATGCCTGATCACCGGACCACTCGAAAATGCGGTGGGTATATTCCCAGTAATCGTCCAGCGACTCGCCCTTGTAGGCGAATACGGGTATGCGTTCCGCCGCGATGGCCGCGGCTGCATGGTCCTGCGTGGAAAAAATATTGCATGACGCCCAGCGCACCTGCGCACCCAGCTTGATCAGCGTTTCGATCAATACCGCCGTCTGGATGGTCATGTGCAGGGACCCGGCAATACGCGCACCTTCCAGAGGCCTGGCATCAGCGTATTCTTCGCGTAGCGCCATCAGACCCGGCATCTCGGTTTCGGCGATGGCAATTTCCTTGCGCCCCCATTCCGCGAGGGACATATCGGCAACTTTATAATCCGTAAATTCACTGCCCTTGCTTGTGGAGGCAGATGCGGATGCAGGACTGAGCACAGCGTTCATGAAATTATCTCCTGAAAGATGAACGAGCGCCGTTTGTTACGATCCTTCCCTGCCGAGCCTCGCGGGACTGTGCCCGTTGCAGCGCTCCTCGGCATGGCGAAGGGATGAAGCTAATCTGAAAATTCAAGCCTGAGCACGCGTCATTGCTTAAGCTTCTACCGCGGTTTTGATTCCTGCTTCGTCGCGCAGCAATGCGGCTTTATCTATGGCTTCCCAGGTGAATTCCGGCTCGTCACGACCAAAATGGCCATAGGCGGCGGTTTTCTCGTATATCGGACGCAGCAGGTCAAGCGTATGAATAATAGCACGGGGTCGCAAATCAAAATGACGCTCGATCAGCTTGATGATTTTCGCGTCGGGAATTTTTCCTGTTCCGAAAGTTTCCACCATCAGTGAGACAGGACGCGCGACGCCAATGGCGTAGGCTATCTGAACTTCACATCTGCTGGCGATACCGGCGGCAACGATGTTCTTGGCCACGTAACGCCCTGCATAGGCTGCAGAACGGTCGACCTTGGAAGGATCCTTACCCGAGAATGCGCCACCACCGTGATGCGCCGTACCGCCATAGGTGTCCACTATGATCTTGCGGCCCGTCAAGCCGCAATCGCCCATCGGGCCCCCTACCACGAAACGTCCGGTGGGATTGATGAGGTAGCGACTCTCGCCATTCAGCATTTTTTTCGGAAGCACCGGCTTGATGACTTCTTCGATTATCGCTTCACTCAGTTGCGCGTGAGGAATATCCGGATGATGCTGGGTAGATATCACCACGGTTTCGATCCGCTGCGGTATGCCGTTCACATAGCGCACCGATACTTGCGACTTCGCATCGGGACGCAACCACGGCAGGCGCCCATCTTTTCTCAGTTCCGCTTGCCGCTCCATCAAGCGATGGGCATAGTAAATCGGCATCGGCATCAATTGCGGCGTCTCGTCGCAGGCATAGCCGAACATGAGTCCCTGGTCGCCCGCGCCCTGATCCATTTCCTCTTCTTTAGTGCGGTTGACTCCTTGCGCAATGTCAGGAGACTGTTTGTTGAACGCGGTAAGCACAGCACAGGTACGATAATCGAAACCGATATCGGAACTGTCGTAACCAATACGCTTGACCGCCGCACGCGCAACTTGCATATAGTCGACGTTGGCTGTGGTGGTAATTTCACCCGACATCACGATCAGGCCTGTACTGCACAGCGTCTCGCAGGCTACCCGTGCACTGGGATCCTGGGTGAGGATAGCATCCAGGATTGAATCGGAAATCTGATCAGCTACCTTGTCTGGATGACCTTCGGATACGGATTCGGAAGTAAAAAGATATTCACTCATGTTGTCCAGCCGCCATAGTGGTAAAAGGTCTGTAGAATACCAAATTACTCGGGTATTAAGAAGATCAATGATAGTGAAACCATGTTTATTCCTGCGGAATCCTTGAACATCCGCACTTGCATAACGATGGCGTTTTGGGATTGGATACCGCAAAGGTACGCCAGGCACGTCAGGCACGTCAGGCACGGATGCGAGTGGTTCGCCAGGGATGGCGAGGGAATCGGGAATGGTAATGGTACCGAGGGCTTTCTCATGCGGCGCAGTACGCTTCGCTTATTGACGCTCTCCCCGACACTGCTACGCTTTACGCCTGACCGTGTGCAACTTTCCATATACACGGACGTCACATTCAGTTCGGCACGTCACAGATGAGAATCAAGTTTTCCAAAATGCATGGCCTCGGCAATGATTTCGTTGTGATTGATGGCGTCAGTCAGTCGGTTTCCCTCAGTACGGAACAATTACAGCGGCTTGCCGACCGCCATTTTGGCGTCGGCTGTGATCAGGTTCTTCTCGTAGAAACCGCGGAAGGCGATGCTGATTATCGCTATCGAATATTCAATGCGGATGGGGGCGAAGTGGAGCAGTGCGGCAACGGCGCGCGCTGTTTCGTTCGCTATGTGCATGATCGCGGAATGACAAGCAAGCGCGAAATCCGCGTGGAGACGCTGGGAGGCGTGATAATTCCAAGGCTGGAGGCCGATGGAGAAGTCACTGTCAATATGGGCGCGCCCAAATTCGAACCTCGGGAAATCCCCTTCGTCGCCGAAAAACGCGCACCGACTTATCTACTCGATATCGACAGCAAACAACTGGAAATCAGCGTTGTGTCGATGGGTAATCCCCACGCCGTGCAATTGGTGCCGGATATAGATGATGCGCCAGTATTGACCGAAGGTGTGATGATCGAGGGTCATCCACGTTTTCCTCAGCGGGTGAATGCCGGTTATATGCAGGTTATCGACCGACATCATATCCGGCTGCGCGTATATGAACGCGGCGCTGGCGAAACGCTAGCTTGTGGCACTGGCGCTTGTGCCGCAGTGGTAGCGGGAATTCAACGGGGCGTGCTTGAGTCACCAGTGGAGGTCAGTTTTCGCGGCGGCGATTTATTTATCCGATGGGAAGGCGAAAATCAACCGGTCTGGATGACAGGTCCCGCAGTCACCGTGTTCGATGGAGAGATCGACTTATAGAATTCAGACAGGGAGAAACATGGAATCAAGTCCGGAAGAAGTCGCTCAATACCTGCGCACACATCCTGAATTTTTTGAAGAATATGCCGATGTGCTGGCGGAGATTCAGATTCCGCATCCTCATGGCGGCAGAGCCATTCCCATTAGCGAACGCCAGATCGTCGCGCTTCGGGACAAGAATCGCATCTTGCAGGATAAATTGGGCGAGTTGATCAGATTTGGTGAGGAAAACGGCGGTATTACGGAAAAAATGCACCGTCTGGCAGTAGCGCTCCTCACATTCGCTCACCTGGCTGATTTTCTACATGGGTTGAACTTTCATTTGCGCGAGGATTTTTCCATCCCTCATATGGCCTTGAGGTTGTGGAACATGACTGCCGAAGGCCCCGCGCTACCCGAGTTCGCGCCAACCAGCACCGATATCCATGCTCTGGCTGAAAACCTTTCACGCCCTTACTGCGGTTCTCACGTGTTGGACGAGATCAGAGACTGGTTCGGAGAAGATGCTGTTCGCCTGCGCTCATTTGCGATGGTGTCCCTGTCGGCAGAGCAAACTATCGGTCTGCTGGTGATGGCCAGCGAGGATCCGCAGCGATTTTACCCGGAGATGGGAACGATTTACCTGGCGCAACTGGGCGAACTGGTAAGCGCCGCATTGAAACGTTTCACACAGGCTGAAGGATAAGAAAAGCGTATTGCCAAACATGACATCGGGTAATCATCAGGCCGAACTTGCCTCGGCCTATCTCTTCCATCTTACTAAAGAACGACGTTTGTCACCGCTTACCTGTGAAAGTTACGCTCGCGATATTCGTGCTTTGTTGAACCTTGCGCAAGAAACACCTCTCGACCGATTGCAAATTCATCACGTCCGCCGGTTTGCCGCTCAGCTACATGGAGAAGGACTTTCCGGCAGGAGTTTAGCCAGGATGTTGTCGGCGTGGCGGGGCTTTTACAGGTACCTGACGCGGGATCACGGCTATGCGTCCAACCCCTGCGACGGGATACGCGCGCCTAAATCGCCAAAAACCCTGCCGCACACCCTCTCTCCCGACGAGGCCGCGAAGCTGCTGGAGTTTCCAGCCTCCGACGATTTGATGGCATTGCGCGACAAAGCCATGTTCGAGCTGTGCTATTCATCCGGGCTACGGCTGGGAGAGCTCGCTGGCCTGAAACCCGAGGATCTGAGTCTGGACGACGGCACAGCACGAGTTATCGGCAAAGGTGGAAAAACGCGCATCGTGCCCGTCGGCAGCAAGGCGGCGCAAGCCTTGCGCGAATGGATGAAACAACGCCAGGCGCTGGCCAAACCCGGCGAAACTGCACTATTCATGTCACGATATGGCAAGAATATCAGCCGCCGATCGATCGATCAGCGGCTGAAAATCCAGGCGATGCGTCAAGGAATCAGCGCCAATATTCACCCTCACGTGCTACGGCATTCGTTTGCCTCGCACCTGTTACAATCCAGCGGCGATTTACGGGCTGTGCAGGAGATGCTAGGGCACGCCAGCATCAGCACTACCCAGGTTTATACCCATCTGGATTTCCAGCATTTGTCGAAGATCTACGATGCGGCCCACCCACGTGCCAGGAAGAAGGAAAAAAGTTAGATCTTCAGGGACCATACAGCTTGCGTTTTCTCTGCGGATCAGCGTTATAATCTTCGCTCAATCATCACGCGACAACTTCCATGCTAGAACATCGCGGTACAACCATACTTTCCGCTCGACGAGGCGCCCAAGTCGCGCTTGGGGGAGATGGCCAGGTAACTTTAGGCGCCATTGTCGCCAAGGCGAGCGCGCGCAAGGTACGCAGGCTTTACCATGAAAAGATACTTGCGGGGTTTGCCGGCGGAACCGCTGATGCTTTTACCTTGTTTGAGCGGTTTGAAGGTAAGCTTGAAAGGCATCAGGGGCACCTGATGCGCTCGGCGGTTGAGCTGGCGAAGGACTGGCGCACCGATCGAATTTTACGTCGACTGGAGGCGATGCTCGTCGTCGCCGACCTGACTACTACGCTCATCATAACGGGATCGGGCGACGTGATCGAGCCCGAGTTCGGTATTGCTGCGATTGGTAGTGGCGGCGCTTACGCTCACTCCGCTGCACGTGCCCTGTTGGATAACACCAGTATGACGCCGGTGGAAATCGTCAAGAAGGCGCTGGTCATCGCCGGCGATCTGTGCATTTATACCAATCAGAACCATGTTATCGAGGTACTCGAGTAAACTGAAAAACTTGTACGGTAATCGAGGAATATAACCGTGGAAGATGACCTGAATGACAGGGGTAAAAATATATGCCTCTCGGCGAATGAGCGCGGGGCAGCATAGTCGCGCATATCGCATGCCTCCACCTTGGTTCACCTTAGCTTCGTACCTCTCGCATTTATCACCGGCCTGAAATCATGTCACAACTGACCCCGCAGGAAATCGTCCACGAACTGGATAAACACATCATCGGCCAGGACAGCGCCAAACGCTCCGTGGCCATTGCCCTGAGAAATCGCTGGCGCAGGCAACAGGTAATGGATCCCCTTCGGCAGGAGATTACGCCAAAAAATATCTTAATGATCGGCCCGACCGGTGTTGGCAAGACCGAAATTGCGCGACGTCTGGCTAAACTGGCCGGGGCGCCCTTCATCAAGGTGGAAGCGACCAAATTCACTGAGGTGGGGTATGTCGGGCGGGATGTCGATTCGATCATCCGCGATTTGGTGGAAGCCGCCGTCAAGCAATCCCGTGAGCAGGAAACGCATAAAATGCGCGCGCGTGCGGAAGATCATGCGGAAGAGCGCATCCTTGATGTTCTGCTGCCTGCCGCGAGAGAGATGGGTGTGCAGACGGAGGTGGGGGAGATGGAAAATACCACCCGGCAGAAATTCCGCAAAAGATTGCGTGAAGGTGAGCTCGACGATAAGGAAATCGAGATAGAGGTGTCGTCCGCGCACACCCATATGGAAATCTTCGCTCCCCCCGGAATGGAGGAATTGACGACCCAAATTCAAGGAATGTTCCAGAACCTCGGCGGAGAGCGGAAGAAAACCCGCAAGCTGAGAATTCGGGAAGCATTGAAAATCATTATCGATGAGGAAGCGTCCAAGCTGGTCAATGATGAAGAATTGAAGCTTCACGCGGTGCAGAATGTTGAGCAGAACGGTATCGTATTCCTTGACGAAATCGATAAAATCACAAGCCGGTCCGAAAGTTCCGGCGCGGATGTCTCGCGCCAGGGCGTTCAGCGCGACCTGTTGCCGCTGGTGGAGGGCACCACCGTTTCAACCAAGTACGGCATGATCAAAACAGATCATATCCTGTTCATTGCGAGCGGCGCATTTCATCTGGCCAAGCCTTCCGACCTGATCCCTGAATTGCAGGGGCGCTTTCCGATTCGTGTCGAACTCGCGAGCCTTAGCGCTGACGATTTTGTGCAGATCCTCACCAATACGGACGCCTGTCTGACGCGTCAATATGAGGCGCTGCTGGAAACCGAAGGCATCAAGCTGGAATTCACGCCCGACGCGGTGAAGCGCTTGGCGGAGATTGCGTTTGCGGTTAACGAGAAAACCGAGAACATCGGCGCGAGACGTCTCTATACCGCGATGGAAAAGCTTCTGGAAGAGGTATCCTTCGATGCCGAAAAACATCGTGATACTAAAGTTGTCGTCGATGCGGCGTATGTGGATGCGCGGCTCAACACTTTATCGCAAAGTGAAGACTTGGCACGCTACGTGCTCTAGCAGCTTGTCGGACTTAAGTAAATCGGCTGCAAAAGCGTCTGGCTGGTTCATATTTCGCTGCAATTCTTCAGGTCCGACAGGCCGCTAGCTGGCAAATCCTGATGTCCTCGAGCAGTTTTCATTCCGTCTTCATGTAGAAGAAAACCATCTTGCCAGACGGTGCAACGAGACCTGATCTGTTACAATCCCAATCTGCGGCGTTCGCTCCACGTCTTCACGCCGTCCATTCTGTTTTTCGAACTTATCCGTCTGCCTAAGACTGGCGTCTCGCAATCGAGGCGACAGGCCGATGTTACCTTGGAGTTTTATGTCTTTCTCTACCTTCGGCCTGTCCGATGAAATCCTTCGTGCCGTGATTGAACGTGGCTATACCGATCCAACGCCCATTCAGCTGCAAGCCATCCCCGCAGTGCTGGCGGGCGGCGATCTAATGGCCGGGGCTCAGACCGGCACTGGCAAAACCGCTGCATTTACCTTGCCCATCCTGCATCGCTTGTCGGACAGGAGCGTCAAGGGACCATCCAGCGGCAGACCGCCGATACGCGCGCTAGTTCTCGTCCCTACGCGCGAACTGGCAGCACAGGTGGAGGAAAGCATACGTATCTATGGCAAATACCTGAAGCTGAGTTCGATGATAATGATTGGCGGGGTCAATATCAATCCGCAGATCACCCGCCTGAAGAGCCGCGTCGATATTCTGGTTGCCACCCCCGGCCGCCTGCTGGATCACGTGCAGCAAAAAACGCTTGATCTGTCGCACGTTGAAATCCTGGTGCTGGACGAGGCTGACCGCATGCTCGACATGGGCTTCATTCGCGACATTAAAAAAATACTCATGCTGCTGCCCGCACAGCGGCAGAATCTGCTGTTCTCCGCCACTTTTTCCGACGGCATTCGTGCGTTGGCAGCAGGCTTGCTCAACCAACCGGCCATGATCGATGTTGCGGCACGCAACGCAACCGCTGCCAATGTGACGCATATCGTGCATCCGGTGGATCGTGAGCGAAAACGTGACCTGCTTGCCCATCTTATCAAGCAGCACCGCTGGTCGCAGGTGCTGGTATTCACCCGTACCAAGCACGGCGCCAACAAACTGGCTGAGCATCTGGTCGCGAGCGGCATTCCATCGCTTGCCATACACGGCAATAAAAGCCAGTCCGCGCGCACGCGGGCACTGGCGGAATTCAAGACCGGCAGCCTGCAGGTACTGGTAGCCACCGATATTGCCGCACGCGGAATCGATATCAGCGAATTACCGCATGTAGTCAACTTTGAATTGCCCAACGTGGCGGAGGATTATGTTCACCGTATCGGACGCACCGGGCGGGCGGGGGCGGAAGGAGATGCGGTGTCGCTGGTATGCGTGGACGAGCTCAAGCTGTTGACGGATATCGAAAGGCTGATCAAACGGGATTTAGCCAGCGAAATTATCGCTGGCTTCGAGCCAGACCCGCGAATCAAGGCCGAGCCGATCGTAAATGGTGGCGGGGGACAGCGCCGCTCGCCGCCTGGACTCCCCGGACGTAGTCAACGAAGAGGAGGCCAGCCTGGTAACAAGCTGCCATCCGCCAGATTATCTACGGGACCCGCTGCCGGTCGCATGCCCGCACTGCAGCGTTCGGGCGGGCGTGGCCGTTGATATGGTTTATTCCATTCCGGGGTATGCCAAGCGTTGCTCGATGATCCGGGGAAACTTGCGACGCAGTACCATTTTCAACCGTTGGGACGGCGGGGAAATATCGGTATCGATACGGCGGAGAATGCGCTTCGTGAAGGAGTGACGAATGGAGGCGGAACTATGCGAACTGGCCGGCAGCATACCCGGATGCCCAGGCCCACTGGAAATTGAACCCACCCAGGTGTCCCGTTACGTCCACCACTTCGCCTATAAAATAAAGCCCGGGCACTTTTTTCGCTTCCATGCTTTTGGACGATAATTCCCGGGTATCCACGCCGCCGAGCGTGACTTCCGCCTTTCTGTAGCCCGCAGTCCCATCCGGAATAACCTGCCAGTCGTGCAACTGTGCGGCGATCTGTTTCAGGCGCTTGTCACTGTACTGGTTTACCGGCGCGGTTGGTTGCCCATGCATGACCGTTTCGCACCAGACCCGTGCAAAACGCCGGGGCAGATGCTGCGCTAACAGATTGGATAGCAGCGTGGTGCTATGTTTATGATCGAGCAGCCACCCCGCCGCGTCGAGATCCGGCAGCAGGTCGACATGCAGCGGTAATCCCGGCCGCCAGTATGAAGAAATCTGCAATATCGCAGGACCGCTCAAGCCGCGGTGCGTGATCAACAGATTCTCGCGGAATCGGGCGCCATTGCAACTCACTACTGCATCAAGCGCAACGCCAGGAATTCCTGAAAAACCGGCCAGTTGCTGGGGTGCGAAAATCAACGGAACCAATCCTGGTCGCAGAGGGGTAACCGCGATATCGAATTGCTCCGCGATGCGATATCCGAAGGGACTTGCGCCAATTTGTGGAATGGAGAGGCCGCCGGTAGCAATTACCACTGCATCCGTTGCCAATGTGCCACGGTCGGTTTCCAGCACGAACCTGGAACCGTTGACGCCGAGTAGGCCTACATTACTCACCTGGCACGGCATTTCCCACTCGACGCCGGCACTATCGCATTCGTGCCGCAGGAGGTCGATGATTTGCTGGGAACGGTCGTCGCAGAATAATTGCCCCAGCTTCTTTTCGTGATAGCGAATCCGATGCTTTTCCATCAGTGCGATAAAGTGTTGGGGCGTAAAGCGGGACAATGCCGATCGGCAGAAATGCGGATTTTGTGAGAGAAAAGCTTCCGGGCCGGTGTGGAGATTGGTGAAATTACAACGTCCGCCACCGGAGATTCGGATTTTCTCCGCCAGCTTGCTTGCATGTTCCAATACCAGAACGGACCGCCCGCGCTTTCCCGCCTCGATTGCGCACATCATGCCGGCCGCCCCGGCACCTATCACCACTACGTCTTTTTTTGATTTCATGTGGCGTATCGCAGCCATGCTCAGTGTTCAGCGTAATGCTGCCACTTTACGCCATACGCTGGCGAGCCATGATTGCTGTTCGAAAGGAAGGCCCGCAGGGCGATAGTAATGGGTAATTTCGACGAACCCGGCATTGGTGAGGTAGTGCCGCCAGCTTTCGATATGGTGATATACGCCGTAGCGCCCCTGGTTCCAGCCCTCCTCGTTATTTCCCCGGGGGTTCGAGCTGAATAACACCCCGTCCGGTTTCAGCGTTGCCCAAAGTTCCTTCAATATACGCGATAGCTCGGAAGTGGGAACATGAAACAGTGAAGCATTGGCAAATATGCCGTCGAAGTATCCATCCGGCAAATCGAGCCTGAGAAAATCCTGATGCCATACCTCGCAACCGCTATGACTGCGGGCCATCTCGACAAAAGTCATCGCCCCCTCCAGTCCTGTTGCGATATGACCTAGTTCTGCAAAAACCTTCAGGTCACGGCCTGGCCCACACCCGAAATCCAATATGTTGAAGGGCGGAACGGCCTTGATATATTGAAGCAGCGCGGCGATATTTTGCCCGACGTCATGGTCTTTCGTTCCCGTCCAGAAAGCCTCGGCACGTTCGTTGTAGCGAGCCAGCGTAAGGTCGGTGATTTCCCCGAGATCCAGCAAATTTGGCTTCATATCGGGCGACTCTCATCGAATGTGATATAACCCGGACGTTTCATAAATTGACGCGCGCCCTTGCTGGTCTTTTGTTTCGCATGAAAATTTCGTTCAGTCGGGCGTATGAATAACTACGCCACTCTTTCACAAAATTTCCCTGCAAAACAAAATCCTGCGCAATCATCACGCGAATTTATGAAACATCCGGGATAAAAATATTATCGCGATTTATTCCGTGGACAAGCGGCTATGGCTCACCCAATTGAGTAGTGTACGGAAAACAATGACATTATATTATTTGGAAACACCCAGTATCGCGCCACGCGCCATCAAATCACGCATGATTTCAAGCCCGCCCCGAATCACAACCTCGGGCGAGGGATGTCGACTTTCCATGGCCACGATTTGAAGCGCCGCTTTGCCTGTATGCTCGGCAGAAGCCAGGAGATTTATCAGGCGTGACGTAAATGCGTTTATCTCGGTGAATTGAATCTGATCATCGGCATTGCGAAATACGAGCAGATAGGTTTCTATTGGCGTGACTTGTGTGCGGGGACAAATACGGTGTACCGGCCAGTTATAACGAAGGTTAGCGAAAACGGGATTCAAAACCGGACGCTGTTCCAGCAAGCTACCTTCCCGGTCGATTGCTGCCCACGCCGGGGCCAGGGTTGAAATGGAAAGCGCCAGTTCTACCCATTCGTAGTGCGCGAGCTCCAGCACGAATTCCGGGTAATTTGCCGGTATCGCCTCTTCGCTCTGCAGGAAGTGGATGAACTCATCGGGTATCTGGCGAAAAAAAGGCGAACGGCTGCGATGCGTGGCAAGAAAACTGCGCATGAGTCGAGTCCACCGCCGTTTTCCCAGCACTTTATTGAGCACGGGAAAACAGGTAAGGAGAAAGCTCTCCAGATTGTTGTAAACCAGCTTCCTGTATATTTCCATGCGCCGCCTGTCAATACCGAGCGGGCAGGGGTTTATCCTGGGGTTGCGTATATGCGCAGTGAAAGCGTACTGGAAACGCTGAAATTCAGGAAGCGGCATACTCATGGCCCGGCCCGTAATGCTGGGTCTGGATCAAGCCGATGCGCTCGACTTCGCGCACCAGTTCGTGGAGGGGCGGGATATTGAAATCGCGCTCCAGCAGGGTGGGCGCCACGCCGTGAATATGGTAAGTTTGTTCGAGCAATGACCATACCGGATCGATCACGTCCGCGCCATGCGTATCGATGATCAAATTCTCCGCTTCATTATAGTGACCGGCCATGTGCATATAAACGATGCGCTCGGTAGGCATCGCACGAATAAATTCAATCGGGTCGTAGGCGTGATTGATGCTATTGACGTATACATTATTGACGTCGAGATGCAGATTGCAATCCGCCTCGACCAATACAGCGCGAATAAAGTCCGCTTCACTCATCTCGGCGATGGGTGCCTGCACATAAAACGAAGCATTTTCCAGTGCGATGCGTCGCTCCAGAATATTCTGGGTGCGGCGAACCCGTGCCGCAACATACTTTACCGCTTCTTCAGTAAAGGGTATTGGAAGCAGATCGTATAGATGGCCATCGTCGGAACAATAGGAAAGATGTTCGGTGTAGAGTCGGATTTGGTGTCGATCCAGAAACTGACGGATCTTTTGCAACAATACCTCGTCCAGCGGCGCCGGACTGCCGATCGAGAGCGAAAGGCCATGGCAGACGAAGGGATAGCGTTCAGTGAAAATGTGCAGATCGCGCCCCAGGATGCCGCCAAGATCGATCCAGTTTTCTGGAGCAATCTCGAAGAAGTCGATGGCATCGGGAACACCGGTTTTTAATGCCGGGATCAATTCCCGCCGAAAACCGAGGCCAACGCTGGCGGGTGGCAGGAATTCCACGACGGGAAAAATTACTTCTTCATTCCGGCATGCGGAGCTGTATTCGGCGCACTCGGCTTGGTTCCCCCATAGCTATCGGCCTCAGGCTGATCCACCGCCCCATCTTTGTTGGCATCGATCCTGTCGAAAATGTTTTCATGATGCTTGAGAAATTCTTGCTTGGTGACCTTGCCATCCTTATTGGCATCCACCATCGACATGCCGCATCGACCTTCGCCGGATTTTGCTGCACCGCCATATTTGTTGGGGTCTACCTTATCGGCATACGCCAGCATATAGCCCTTATCCAGGGATTGAGCGGTGAAGGGGCTATCTGCTGCGGAGACAAGCGGTACGGCGCCAAGCGTAGCGGCAAGAGCGGAACCAACGGCTAGGGAAATCATGGTTTTCTTGTTGCGCACAGTATTTTCTCCTGAATTTTGGATGGAATATTATGTCACAATTCGAATGAATTGGGGGTTGGCTTAGCTGGAACCCCGCTTTCCTGCGCGCGATGGTGCACAGGAAAGCGGGCCAGGCCATTCAAAACAAAGAAGATACGGATTCGACAGTAACTCTGAACAGTTCAGAAAGTATCTTTAGTTATTTACCGCTACCGCACTTGCCGTCTTTCATTTTGCCCTTCATCTCATCTTTGCTGATAACGCCATCCTTGTCGGTATCCATATGTGCAAACATGGCATCGTGATGCTTGGTCCATTCTTCCTTGGTGATCTTCCCGTCACCGTTTGCGTCCGCCATAGCCGCGCCGCACCTGCCTTCGCCGCATGCACCTTCACCACCACACTTACCTTCTCCACTTTTCTTTTCGCCATATTTATGGGAATCGGCCACCATGTAACCTTTATCGAGGGGCTGTATAGTGAATGGATTATCAGCGGCAGAAACACCCGGTACAGTACCGAGCGTAGCGACAAAAGCGGAGCCTATGGCGATAGAAATAAGGGATTTTTTGTTGGACATCATGTTCTCCTATATATGTTAGGGATGTTACAACGCGACTCAGCGAAAGACAGATTGTCGCGTCGACTTTTATCGACCAGTTCCTTTTTTGCGACCGGTTTCGACGCGGACGCAGATACCCGATATAAACCAACCTCCGCCATTCTTGAATAATGCGAATATCGCCGGAAGACAAGAATGACCATAAGAAACATAGCACAAATTTTGGGACAGGTGCGACAAATTGCCGCACCTGTCCGATCATGGCAACGCTTCACGGAGAAATAAGACAAAGACCTGCCATACTAGCCCGGATGTTTCATGAATTCGCGTGATGACTGCGCAGGATTTTGTTTTGTAAGGAGATTTTGTGAAAGAGTGGCGTAGTTATTCATACGCCCGACTGAACGAAATTTTCATACGAAACAAAAGACCAGCAAGGGCGCGCGTCAATTTATGAAACATCCGGGTTAGAACAAACGTTTCTCGACCATTAAATTAATGGGTTATTTATTTCCTTTTGGGGGTATTCAAGCGATGGGAATTCTGCAAGAATTCCCGCTGCCGATGTGAGGTAGGCTTCATGCAAACGGATTGGCCGGAAGCCGTCTGAAGCTCAAGAGCGAAGATTATACGGCCTCAACTTACCTCGTTAACCGATCACGCTGACGCTCGGTCAAGTTCTCGGAAACCACATCAGACGAACCGTCAAGCTACTTGCTGTATAATGTTTTTTTCTGTAAGTGTTACCACAGATCACCAGAAATGGAAAAGGAATATTAATATGCCGCAAGAACTGCATAAACAGGCTGGTCCCTATAAACCGAAGAAGGGAGAAACCTACATGAGTTCCGGGCAGCTGATGCATTTCCGCAATATACTGGAAGGCATCAAGTTTGAGCTGGGACGAGATATAGATCGCACGGTTCACACCATGCAGGACGAAGCCACGATTTTCGCCGACCCTAACGATCGTGCCAGTCAGGAATCTGACATGGCGCTGGAGTTACGGAACCGAGACCGTGAGCGCAAGTTGATCAAGAAAATTGATGAGACTATCGCAAAAATAGATACTGGCGATTACGGTTATTGTGAAAGTTGTGGCGTAGAAATCGGTCTTAAACGACTTGAAGCCCGGCCCACTGCCACCCTCTGTATTGATTGCAAGACCCTGGATGAAATAAGGGAAAAGCAGGTCGCCAAATAATATTTTTCGGCTCGCTTCTACAGGAATATATCTGCGGATGTAGTTGAATCGAATATTATTGTTGTAAGATAAAAAGCCCTATCTCGCGATCAGGGCTTTTTTTATTCCCTGGAAACCAGGTTGGGTCTGCCCTCCAGCGATGGAGAGCAGTATATGCTCTGCGGCTCCTTTTTGAAGAGCCGCAGTTCTCGCAAGAAGTTGTCCAGCTATACCTACGTTACCGTGTTGTCGGTGACCTCGGTGGAAACAGCCTTCATACTCAGGCGTAAACGACCCTTGTCATCGGCTTCCAGAACTTTAACACGTACCACCTGACCTTCCTTGAGATGGTCGGTAACGCTATTGACACGCTCGTTGGCAATTTGCGAGATATGTAACAGCCCGTCCTTGCCGGGGAGGACGCTGACGATTGCTCCGAAGTCCAGAAGTTTCAAAACGGTTCCGTCGTAAATTCTTCCCACCTCAACCTCGGCCGTAATATCTTCGATGCGCTTCCTTGCCAATTCACCACCTTCGGAACTGATACACGCTATCATCACAGTACCGTCGTCAGTGATATCGATAGTGGTTCCGGTTTCTTCCGTCAACGCGCGAATTACCGCGCCGCCCTTACCAATCACGTCACGGATTTTCTCAGGATTGATTTTTATTTTGATGATACGCGGCGCATGTTCCGAAATATCTTCACGCGTGGTGGGTAAAGCCTGTTTCATAATCCCAAGAATATGCAGGCGGCCTTCCTTTGCCTGTATCAGTGCCGCGTGCAGAATTTCCTTGGTGATGCCCTGAATCTTGATATCCATTTGTAGTGCAGTGATACCTGCTTCGGTACCGGCCACTTTGAAATCCATATCACCCAGATGATCTTCATCTCCCAGGATATCGGTCAACACCGCAAATCTGTTGCCATCTTTAATTAATCCCATGGCAATACCTGCCACATGCGCTTTCAGTGGTACACCTGCGTCCATTAATGCAAGACAACCACCGCAAACCGACGCCATGGAGCTGGATCCGTTCGATTCGGTAATCTCCGATACCACTCTGAGAGAATAACCAAACTCTTCCGGAGTGGGCAGCACAGCAACCAAAGCCCGCTTGGCAAGACGTCCATGGCCGATTTCACGGCGTTTGGGCGTGCCTACGCGACCGGTCTCGCCAGTCGCATAAGGCGGCATATTGTAGTGGAGCATAAAGCGTTCGGAGTAATCACCTTGCAGCGCATCGATTTTCTGCTCATCCCGACCTGTGCCCAACGTTGCAACTACCAGCGCCTGAGTTTCACCTCGGGTAAACAACGCAGAGCCGTGGGCACGCGGCAGCAAGCCATTACGGATCGTAATCGGCCGGACGGTACGCGTATCACGCCCGTCTATACGAGGCTCGCCATCCAATATCTGAGTTCGTACAATCTTTGATTCCAGAGCAAAGCAGGCCTCCTTTACGGATTGCGCGTCCGGCCCTTCCTCCGAATTGACACCCATTTCGGTAAAGACTCTTTTCCAGATATTGTCTATGGTTTCCGATCGCGCCTGCTTCTGCTTTAGCTGGAATGCGGCGCGCAAGTCATTTTCCGCCAAATCGGCAATTTTCTCGGCAAGAGCGGCGTCCTTTGACACCGGAGCCCAATCCCATGCGGTAACTCCTGCTTCGTCAGCCAATTCGCTGATCGCATCGATCACCACCTGCATTTGCTGGTGGCCGTAGACGACGGCACCCAACATGATTTCCTCGGATAGCTCCAGTGCTTCGGATTCCACCATCAGCACAGCTCGCTGAGTACCCGCCACCACCAGATTCAATTGAGTCTGCTTGAGCTGTGTGGTGCTCGGGTTCAAGATATATTCGCCATTGATATAGCCTACACGGGCCGCGCCGATAGGACCATCGAATGGTATGCCGGAAAGAACCAGCGCGGCGGAGGCACCCAGAAGGGCGGGTATATCCGCATCCACCTCGTTATCGGAGGACAGGACCGTGGCCACAATCTGAACTTCGTTATAAAAACTTTCTGGGAATAACGGGCGAATGGGGCGGTCGATAAGACGGGAGGTAAGAATTTCCTTCTCCGATGGACGGCCTTCGCGCTTAAAAAAACTACCGGGTATTCTACCGGCGGCATAGGTCCTTTCCTGATAATCCACGGTGAGTGGAAAAAAATCCTGCCCTTGTTTAGCGTTTTTTGCACCCACCACGGTAACAAGAACCACGGTGTCATCCATGGTAACCATCACTGCGCCGTGCGCCTGCCTTGCTATTTCCCCGGTTTCGAGTGTTAGTTGATGAGATCCGTAAGTAATGCTTTTCTTGATTTTCAATTAACTGCCCTTTTCGATAAAATCATGCCGGTTGACGCCAGATCAACGGCTATAGCTCCGGCCACGCTTGGCGGAAACAGCGATTTCGTTCATGCCACTGCCATCTCACCGCTGCTCGATATCTATTTGCGCAAGCCAAGGCGTTCGATCAGCGCCCGATAGCTATCAGTGCTGCTACGCTTCAGGTAATCCAGCAGCTTGCGACGACGGCTCACCATACGCAATAAGCCGCGGCGTGAGTGATGATCCTTGACGTGCGCTTTGAAATGACCGGCCAAATCGTTGATGCGAGCGGTCAATAAAGCCACTTGCACTTCGGGAGAACCTGTATCTCCGTCTGCTCGTTGATAGTCGCGCACCACTTGCGCTTTTTGTTCGGTTTTGACTGCCATACTGCTCTCCATTACGCCCAATAGGAAAGGGCGACATTTTACTCTTTAACAGGACCAACTCTCAAGTAATGTGATGACTTTATTTCATTTTCGAATATCAGGCTGGTAGGTGACGTCGAGTTTGCCAGGGGGCATTTTTGCTTCGGCAAGCCACAGCCGCCTTTGCGTACCCTCTCAAAATCATACTTGGCCAGCTTGTCAGTCTGACACATATCCGTGAGGTGATGCAGAATTGCGTGTCCTCACGCCCATTTCCGCGCCGGCATATCGCACTACCGCCGACAGGGTGGAGCGTGCTGCGCGCGAGCCCATCGCCAGGCGAAGCAGCGTGCCGACAGCTAAAGATCCTCGTACCAGCAGCGGCAGAAGGCGAACGAGATCGGCGCTTCCGTCGGGACGCACTGCATCGAGCAGAACTGGAGGCGGCGAAAAGTCGACCGGGTCCGAGATCGCCCGTATCGCCAGAAACGGCAGACCCGCATGCGCAGCAGCTTCCGCCACCGCACCGCTTTCCATATCCACTGCGCAAGCACCGGTCGCCTGCGCCAGCTCATGCTTGGCAATAGCCGAGGTCAACATCCCCCGGCTCGCAGCCAATATGCCGCCGGTAACATTCAAGTGGGCAGGCAGACATTGCCGCAAGCTGTCACGCCAGCTCAGATCGACTTGTAGTGACTGACCGGCATGGATGGACTCAGGCAATATCAAGTGCCCCGGACGCAAGCTGGAATCCAATGCGCCGGCAAATCCAAAACTGATCAAGGCACGCGCGCCGCCCATTTTCAGCCCTGCTGCGGCTTCGCGAGCAGCCTCTTCACCCATCCCGCAGAGCCAGATCGCAGCGCTTTCCCCCAAGCTGATTCTTTGATTGAAGGGCAGACGGAGCGAGGTAATGCATCGAGCTTCCACCCGCATCGCCGTGATGATGCCAACCTCCCTCACGCAGAGGTCTTCCGCGTCAAAGTGTGGAACCTGGCCAGCGCCCACAGCGGGAAATACTTGGTATAACCATAATATCTCAGGTAAAAAACCCGTGGAAAGCCCGGTGCCGTAAACCAGGGATCATTCCATAATCCATCACTGCCCTGCTCACGCAGCAAGTATTCAATGCCCCTGCGCACTTCATGGCTATGCCCGTCTCCTGCCGCCATCAGGGCCAACAGCGCCCAGGCCGTCTGAAAAGAGGTACTTCTCTCGAACTGTCCTGCGTGCTGAGGTTCGAAGTAGGTATCGTTACTTTCGCCCCAGCCTCCGTCATCGCGCTGCACTGACTTCAGCCACTGCACCGCACGGCGAATGGCGAGATGGCCGGTATCAACGCGGGCCAAACGGAACGCTTCCATTACTGACCAGGTGCCGTAGATATAATTGCTTCCCCAGCGTCCAAACCAGGCGCCGCAGGGTTCCTGCTCGCGAAACAGATAGGCGAGGCCTCGTTCCACGACAGGCTTATGCCTGGGTTCACCATACAATGAGAGAAAACCGGTGCAACGCGCAGTGACATCGCTGGTCGGCGGATCAAGCAAGGCACCATGGTCGGCAAATGGTATTTCGTTGAGATAATAATAGGTATTGTCGGAGTCGAAGGCCGCAAAGCCGCCGTCGCGCGACTGCATTCCCGCCAGCCAGTCCGCAGCGCGTACTATACTTCCCTGATAAGCTTGAGGATCCGCCTGGTATAGCGCCCACGCCACGGCTGCGGTGTCATCCAGATCCGGGTAATGCGGGTTGGCATACTGGAAGGCCCAGCCACCGCCTGGCAAGTTGGGGTGATCTTCCTGCCAATCCGCGGGCGCATCGAGTATCTGGTTGGGGATGAGCCAGTCGAGCGCTTCACGGACGGGCTTTTGATCCACATCGGCGCTTTCCTGCATGGCGAGGCAGGTAAGGACGGTGTCCCACACGGGCGACGTACACGGCTGGCACCAGGCGCGTTGGCCTTCCTCCACCAGCAGCCCGCGGAGCGCCTGGCGGCATTGGTCCCGATAAGGGTGATCGTAGGCATAGCCCAGCAATGCCAGCGCCTCGCCGGCGTTCACGATGGCAGGAAAAATCCCTCCCAGACCACACTCGCCGTTTAGCCGCTCCACGATCCAATGTTCAGCTCGGCGTATTGCAATACGGCGCAGAGCCTGTGGAATGAGCGGCTCGAATAGCGAAGCGGTACGCTCAATTATTAAAAACAGGCGGTTGAGACGAGTGCGAACCGGAAAATAGTCACGCTCTTCCTCCGGAGGCACCGTAAACAGTTCACGGACATGAATCTTGCGCGGATTCACCGCACGCGCCTTCAAGCTGCATAAAATGGACAGCGGTATTGTAACGGTACGAGACCAGTAAGCAATTTTGCTCAGGTGGAAAGGGAACCAACGAGGCAGCAAAATGATCTCCACCGGCACAAATGGAACGCCGCGCCAGGGAAGCTGACCGTACATGGCAAGCAGTATGCGGGTGAATACATTGGCCCGTGCGGCCCCTCCATGTTTTAAAATGGCGGCACGGGCACGCATCATGTGTGGCGCATCGGGCGAATCACCTACGATCTTCAAAGCATAATATGCCTTGATCGTACAGCTGAGGTCGAAATGGCCACCATAATACAATGGCCAGCCACCATGCTCGAGATCCTGCTTTTCACGGATAAATCGGGCGAGCCTGACTTCCAGGTCTACATCGACATCATCCATGAAGTGCATCATCAATACATATTCCGCCGGAATCGTGCAGTCCGCCTCCAGCGGAAAACACCAATGACCGTCTTGTTTCTGTAGCGACAACAACGCATCACGCGCTGCCGTCAATCCATCTTCCAGCGACGTCTTACTGGCTGGGCTAACCTGTTGAGATGACAATGTGGCGGTACCTCCGAATCTATTCATTAATTTTTAGCCAAGTCGCGTTTCTGGCGGAATTCAGGATGAAATCCATCCATATGATAAGAAAATAACGAAAGAAACTCATGATATTGTGTTCTGCATAGACTTGCTATGCGCCATGCCGCTACGCGTGTTTGGCGCTTGGGGGAGAGAAATGCTTTACGATGAGATCGATGTTGGCCGATCCTCAAGCCAATCAAGCATATTGCGAGCGTTGGTTTCAGCGCGATGCCGCCGCTTCCGGAACGTTCTGCCCGAGGTCTTCGTCCATTGGGTCTTCGTAGCTCTCGGGTGGCGGATCTCCATCATAAATCAAATGCTTGCGTTGTTGCAAAAACCCCTCTCGCACAAATAGATAGGGATCCAGCGCCGCCTGGTCACGCACTCGCATAGGGCCGGATAACCTTGCTCTTTTGTCGATAATGCTTAAAACCGTGACGGGACCTACGATAGCGCTACTGGCGAAGGTGCCCGCATAAAATAAAAGGTTGCTGAAAACACTTACAGGTATTCCCGGCGCATCACGATAGGTGCTGGGGCCGATCAAAGGAACAAAAAGATAAGATCCTGTATTGACACCCCATACGCCAAGTGTTTGCCCAAAGTCTTCGTCATGTTGCGGCAAACCCATGGGCGCCGCCATGTCGAAGAAGCCGCCCAGGCCGACCGTTGAATTAACGACAAAACGGAGGCTGTCCTGGAAGCCCTGACGGACTTTTCCCTGCAAAAAATCGTTCAGGATAACGTTCGGGTACGCGAGATTGTCATAGAAATTTCCAATCGAACGCACCATTGGGTCAGGTATGTATTTTATATAAACATCAGCAACTGGCGCCAGCAGGTTTCGGTCGATCGTATCCGTGAAGTTATAAAACTTGCGATTGGTTTCTTCATTAGGATCAATCGGATTTATACCGGAGTCGCTCGTTCCGGAGTCGCTCGTTCGTGTGGTAGCGCATCCCGCGAACAATACGGCACATATTGCGAGCAGAACGGTTGTCCGGTAGTTATGTATCATGATCAATTAAGATAGGCATGACTGCTAATCTCCAGGCATTGCTACTTTAATAATGCAGCGGTCGCTCCAAGTCGGGAGTATAAACAATAAATGACAATTTAGCGCATAACTTCGCTTACGTAAACAAAGGGAGAATAAGTCCGCCGGGCAGAGGCGGTAACCGGTCTCTCAACCCCTTCATCCTCATTCCCGGACTCATTCGCAGCGACGTCAGGTTTGATCATACCTTGATGCTTTGGGCGGGCGCCTTCAATAAGATCGGCAGTATTACCAAGGTGCAGAGGAGCGTAAAAGTCAGTCCTACGGTAAGCATTATTCCCATACTGGCGGTACCTTCATGCGACGAAAACATGAGGCTTGCGAAATCGACCAGTGCAGTCAAAGCACTATAGAAAATAGCCCTTGCGGTACTGGTGTGGATCAAGACTTCGCTCACCATCTCGTTATTCAGGCTTCGGTGCACCATGTGCAGGCTACTGTCGATACCGAGGCCAAGCAATAGCGGCAAAGCAATGATATTTGCAAAATTGAACGGTACATTCAACACGACGGTGAACGCGGCAGTGAATAAACTGGACAGCAAAAGCGGGGTCAGCACCAGCAGGGTATATTTCATGCTGCGTAATATTATCAGCAGTGCGATGACAATCCCCGCCAGCGCCAGTAGAAATGCCTGGATAAATGCCTGCACCACTGCCTCACCTGCTTCAAGGCTCACCATGGGCGCCCCTGTGGCGTTCGGCGCGACTTGTTGCACCGAACGCACAAAACGCCGCAATGCATCGTTGTCGTTAAGATCTTCAGCCGGATAGACCGCGATCCGGTACTCGCCCGAGCGGCTTTCCCACCGGCTGCTTAGCGATTCCGGCAGGTCCTTCATGCCAAATGGGACAGCTTCGGTAGCAATCCGCAAGCTCTGCAAAGCGGAGGGCAGTGTAGTCAGAAGATCGGCCTCCGCTGATTGCAGCAAGTGACTCCTCTCGTCGGCACTCGCCGCATCGAGTCGGACAAGCAGAGCGGTAAGAGATGCTTTGAGAGCACGAACACTTGCCAATGCGGGATGATCGGAACGCTCGGCGATAAATCGATCCAATGCGGCGACCAGTGTATCCAACGATTTACGTTGATTTACCTGGGCTTCACCGCCCATCGGCCGAGCCTGCGTTGTATTCGTTATCGGTCCCATCGTAAGAGCCATTTCCTCGATAAGCGAAAGTTTCTCTTCCTGCTCTGCTGGCACCAGATCGAAGATGGTAACCACCTTGGTCACTTCAGGAAGCTTGGCCAGCTGCTGCGCCAGACGTTCTGCTTCTTTTCGATCGCGGGCCAATGCGGTCGCATGCCAGGGGGAATTGTCGACGTCCAGAAGAAGTTCCTTGAATGTCCGTATCGCTTCTCCATTCTGCGCTTGCATATTCAGCAGGTTATAGTCAAATGTTACCCGAGGCAGTATTGCAAGAGCAGCAACCAAAGCGACGAAAGTGACGGCATAAGTCAACTTGTGCCACTTCAGGGATAGCTCAAGCACTTTCCCCACTGAGCTCTTTGTGGTGGCTTTCGTTGACAACTTCCTGGGAAAATAACGTAGCAGAGCGGGCCCTATGGTAAGGGTAACGAGCAGACTGATCACCATACCGGTACCGGAAATGATCCCCAATTCCGCGACTCCACTATAATCGGTAGGCATGAATGCGTAAAAACCGATGGCGTTGGTGATCGTACACGCGGTCAGTGCCGCCCCGGCATCGCCACCGGACAGGTGCATGGCTTCGGCCGGCGAAGTACCGCTTTCCAGGATCTCACGATATCGGAGCAGAAAATGGATGGCAAAATCGGCCCCCAGGCCGATATAGAGCACTGCAAACGCGATAGAGATCAGATTCAGGTGACCAACCACCGCAGTGGCGAACGCCGCGGTAAGAAGCAAACCCATCGTCAGGCAAACGAGCACATTAATTATCAGTCCCGCATTATGCATCGCGAAGTAGAGCACGATGGCGACCATTACAAATGTGATGATTCCGGCATACTCCATTCCGCGCAACGAGCTGTTGAGCTCCTCCTCAGCCAGCGCTACCTCGCCGGTAATTCGCAACCGAACCGGTCCATTTTCCGACACGCCGACATCTTTTGCTGCTGCATAAAGGGCTGCGATGGACTGCTCCGCCGGTGATAGCTGCGTGTAATCAAGTTTCGGTTTAACTACGATCAACTGCTGGTAATTATTCTTCTGCGGTTCTCCATTGAACAGTGATTGCCACGATAAGGCCCGGGGCGATCCATTGAGCCGTGCGTCAAAAGTTGCGCTTATCCCGTTCAGCACGGGTTGAAGCTCCATGCTGCGTCCCTCGCGCAACTCGTCCACCGCTCGGGTAAGCACGGAAGCAAAAGATGATAAGGTGGGGTTTTCGGAGATATGCGCTATGAGCGGCTGTGCCGCGGCCAAGCGATCGGTGATTTGTTCCAGCTCGGGAATACTTTCGTAGAGCAAGCCGTTACGCTCAAAAAAAACGTCCACGTTAGGCGTGTAGACATCGTAAAAACTGGCAGTATCTTTTTTAAGCTGTGCGGCAAGACGTTCGGTTGCCAGATATACCTGCTCGGGCGTGGGGGCGTCCAGCACCACCAGCAGGGTTTCCATGTCCTGCGGGAACGTCTCGTTGTAGTGCTTCATATTGACGCGAAACGGCAGATGCTCCGAGAGCATGTCCGTGGTATCGGTGTTTATACCGAGGTTACGCGAAACATATAATCCGCACACGACAGTGACCAACAAAGCCCCTAGAAGAATCCAGGCGGCGTATTGGTAAGAGAGTGTGGACCAGCGCGCGAAGATGTCGTATATGCGGCTGTGAGAAGCTTTGATTGGTGTGGCCATCCTTGAGGAAGCAATTTAGGACGATCAATCCTCGGTGCTGCCCAGGTTTTTTTAACCTTGCTCGGTCAGGATGATCTTTTTCTTGAGCATGTCGATGAGTGTCGCGAAACCATCACGCTGGAGGATAGCACGGTACTCGACCCGTTTCAGTGCGAGATCGCTGACGCCGTCAGCCAGGACGTTGACAATGCGCCATCCATCCTTTCCATTCCGGAGGATATAGTCGAAACGTACGGGCTCGCCGGTCGGTAAAAACAGCTTGCTGCGTACCATTATCTGATCCCGCGGCATCGATTGTTGCTCTATAAATTCGAACCGCTCACCTTCGTAACTTCTGAACCAACCTACGTAGGTGCCAATGCTGAGCTTTCGAAAAATGTCCTTGAACGTGCGCTGTTGCTCGGCATCCAATTGAGTCCAGTTGGCCCCTAGCGTAGTGCGGGCAATAAAATCAAGATCGTGGGTGCGATCAATAACAGGGGCCAGCAATTCATAGCGACCTTCATATCCGAGTTTCGGCCCTTCTCGCATCGCCTTGATAAGCGACTCGTGCAGGTCATTCACTACCTGTTCCGGACTGGAGGCATCCTGGGTCTCGGCCCAGGATACAGGCGCAGCCAGCAACATGACTGCTATCACCTGAAATTTCAAAGCGGACGTAATGGCGCGCAGGATTTTCATATTGACAACCTTTATAGCAACGCTAATCGCGCTATACGCCGTAGCGCCGAAGTGAGGCCTGATCAGTCGGCCAAACGTTATACCCGATGGGCTGGGCGCTACCATGACTGGATTAAACCTGCCATGGCTGCCCCATCTGTTTAAGGCCGGGAGTCACAAGCGTCGATAAAGGCCACGCCCCATGGACTCATTGTGGACAGCGAGTCATCATGAGGAAACCGGGTTTCCGGTGCCCTTAAAGCCGGCTTGCGGGCTTTAAGGGCACGACAATAACCCTGGTTTATCATTCCACCTTAACAGGAATTCCAGCGAGCGTTGCTGGAGATTTCAGTTTTTCGGACGCCCATTTAGGTGTGGATTCAGCCACCATCGGACCAGTGGTTCTTGGACCCCTGAGGGAGGTGAGTAATGCCTTCACCGGATGCTGCAACATATCTTCAACGGCGGTCGCCTCATAGCCACAATGGGCCATGCACTGGGCACACTTGGGATTGCTGCTGTTACCGTATTTTTCCCACGGGGTGTCCTCCAGCAGTTCCTGAAAACTGGACGCATATCCTTCATCCGACAATAAGTAGCAAGGTTTTTGCCATCCGAACACGTTGCGCGTCGGATTGCCCCAGGGGGTACACTGATAATTCTGGTTACCTGCAAGAAAATCAAGATAAAGCGAGGAATGATTCAATTTCCAGTTCCGCGTCTTGCCCAACTTGAAGATACCTCGAAATAGATTCTTGGTATCCTTCCCCTTGATAAAGATGTCCTGTCTCGGGGCGCGTTCATAGCTGAATCCCGGCGCGATGGTTGCGCCTTCGATACCTAGCTCCATGGCATAATCAAGAAACTCGGCAACATCCTCGGGCGTCTCGCCCTGGAATAGGGTACAGTTTACGGTGACCCTGAACCCTCTTGCCACTGCCATTTTTATGGCTTCAACTGCCCGGTCAAAAACACCATCCTGGCAAACCGAGGCATCATGCCGCTCCTTCAGGCCATCCAGATGGATTGAAAAAGTCAGATAAGGCGACGGCGTATAGTCGTCCATCTTTTTTTTCAACAGGAGCGCATTCGTGCACAGGTAAATATACTTCTTCCGCGCAATGATACCCGCGACAATTTGCGGCATTTCCTTATGTATCAGCGGCTCCCCCCCGGGAATGGATACCATTGGCGCGCCGCACTCATCAACCGCCTCCATGCATTGTTCAACAGAAAGCCGCTGGTCCAGGATGTGGTCCGGATAGTCTATTTTACCGCAGCCTGCACAAGCCAAATTGCAACGAAACAGAGGCTCCAGCATCAGAACCATAGGATATTTTTTTACCCCTTTCAACTTTTGCTTGAGCAGATAAGTGCCTACAGCTATTTGTTGACGTAAAGGAACTCCCATGAGTAAACCCTCCAAAAACTTGTATAAAACCGATTGATAGCCACAGGCAGTAAGTGCCCAGTTTTTTCTGTTATTTTCCCATGCCGAACTTGATAGTCAGAATACGTTCTGATCTCCGGACGATCCCATATTCCACTCTTGCATACTTGCAAGCTGCTCGCCGGTGCTCCGGTTTCCAACCCCTGGCCCATCATGCATTCTGGGTCAAAAAGCTGTTCATTCCGCTACATCGAAGCGCCCTGCGACAGATCAGGTTCCAGTCATTTTTTTCGCTTACATTCTTGTTACAACAGCATATTAGCACGGATATTTTTCAAACTAAACACACAACATTTTCAGGGTCTAATGAGGCTCCGAACAACCCTCAACGCGGACGTAACGGCGGTTTTGCGCTATGCTCGATCCCCTTCCGCTTCGATTTTCAGGGGGGGAGCCGATTCCATAAAAGAAGGAAAAAAATGGGGCGCCTAGGCGCCCCATTTTCAATTGGTTCGTTTCAATTAAAAATTGTGACGGATACCAATCGTGTAGGTAGCACGACTACCTGTTGCATAGCTGGGGGCAGCATAGCTGACAGTAGAGGTACCGAGGTTATTTGCATCTGAACCATTCGGGTTGCTCACGTATACATGCTGATAACCACCAAACACGCTCGTGCGCTTGCTCAGATTGTGGATTGCACCTACCGTAAAGCTATCGGCTTTGCGTGCTGCTGAGTTATTGACGCCGCCTGCGTGGGCCTTGGTCATACCGCCCTGAGCCACCAGAGTGGTGTTGCCCCACTTGTATTGCGCGCCTGCGAACCAGATGTTGCCATCGCCGCCCCAGTTCATTGCGGAATTGCACTGCCCTGTGCCGCTACCAGCGGAGTCGAGCGGGTTCGCTACCAGCGCGGCTGCTGTGGTACAGGTGGCGGAGCCGAGCGCGTTGTTGATATTTTCATATTGGCCGCTGAACTTGAAGTTTTCCCAAGTCCATGCACCACCAACCCGCCATACTTCTTCTGTCTTGAGACCGATGCTCTTCTGTGTTCCATTGGCGTTGTCTCTGGAGTACCCACCAAATATATCAAGCCCCATGCCCATGAAATCGACATGATATTTGGCAGCAGCCTGGCCGTCGAACTCACCGTTTCTACCACCGGTATTGCCTTGGCTGCCCAGTCCGCCCGGAGCGAAACCAGCTATCAGGCTGCCGGATTGCAGGGGATCGAGCGTATTTGCATCACCCGGCATAAGCAAGCCGGAAAAAGAGAAACCCTCTATCGTTGCCGAGTCGTAGCGGATGGCACTGTTGACGAAGCCATTTGCACCCGAGCCCATACCGTTGGCGCCAGCAGACATGGTACCGCCGGCACCGTTGGCTTGCAGCGTGGTGTACGCAAACGGATCAATGGTCATACCACCGGCGAAGTCCTTGAAGGGAGATTGAACGCGGCCAAATTTGACATCACCCCACTGGTTGCTGGAAAGACCCACCCATTGCTCACGAGGTGTGGTGGCTGAGCCGGAACCGGCGTTCAAGCCCATTTCCAGACGGGCATTTGCCCTGAATCCATTGCCGAGATCCTCGGTAATATGCAGACCCCAACGTGATGAGCGGGAGTTGTCTTGCAGCGATCCTTGGCTGGGTTGGCTGGCAAAATCGACGAGGCTGTATTCAGCTTGTACCCGGCCAAAAATTGTGACGTTCGTCCCCTGAGCGGATGCAACCACCGGGGCCGCGAGTGCACCAGCAGCAGCCAGTGCAATCAGTTTCTTTTTCATATGGAAAATCTCCTTTAAAGTTGAAACGGTGGGGTGCCTCTCACCGACCCTATTTCGGTGATGTAGTGTCCCGCTGCTTGGACCTCTCTGAATGAGAGGGTTGAGAGATTGTGCCTAACGTAGCAACGGCTAGCAAGGAAATAACGAGACTTTCGAAGTATGGAAGATGTATGTGTTGCTTTTTTGCAACAAAAAGGTTCGGCTCGCGATCCAGGTAAAAGGTAAGCGCCGGTTCGGGCATGGTAAACCGTAACACTTGTGTGTCAATCCTGCCCAAATAGTCGCGCCAGCTCCGCTCCCGGATCATCGGCGCGCATGAAAGCTTCGCCCACGAGAAAGGCATTGACCTGATGATTGCGCATCAGCACGACATTGGCGGGTACGAGTATGCCGCTTTCGGTTATTACAATGCGCTCGGGCGGAATGCGATCGAGCAATTGCAGCGTAGTGTCCAGGCGAGTTTCGAACGTATGCAGGTTGCGATTGTTGATGCCGATCAGGGAGGAACTTAATTGCAACGCGAGCTCCAGCTCTGCACCGTCATGCACCTCAACCAGCACCCCCATGCCGAGCGCGTGCGCGAGCGATTCAAGCTCGAGCATCCGAGCTACTATTTCCGTCTCTTGCCGGCACTCTCCAGTCATGAGAGAAGCCTTGCGGAAGGCCGCCACGATAACCAGGATGCAATCCGCTCCCATCGCGCGGGCCTCAACCACCTGATATTGATCCAGCATGAAATCCTTGCGCAATACCGGCAGATCACAAGCGGCCTTGGCCTGCCTTAAATACTCCGCGCAACCGCTGAAAAACCGGTTATCGGTTAATACCGACAGACAGGCTGCTCCATGTCTCGCATAGGTGGCCGCGATGGCAGCCGGGTCGAACTGCTCCCGCAAGACACCTCGGCTGGGGCTGGCTTTCTTGATTTCCGCAATGACCGCCGGCAACCCGGCACCCATCTTATAGCGGAGTGCCCCGGCAAAATCCCTGGGATGGGGCACGGCCTCGGCTTCGCGATACAATTCGTCAAGCGGCCTCACCGCCTTTGCGGCAGCGATCTCCTGCCGCTTGACGGCTAAAATCTCTTGCAGAATGTCGGCCATAGACTAAACTCGGGAAGCTTCATTCCGATTTTCACGATTTGAGAATTCGACCAGCTCCAGCAATTTTGCCTTGGCTGCACCGCTCTCTATCGCGACGTGGGCTTTTTCCAAACCTTGCTCCAGTGATTCCGCTACACCGGCAACGTAGATCGCCGCGCCTGCGTTGAGCAATACGACATCGCGCGCCGGGCCGGGCTGATTATCCAGCACCGACAGCAACATCTTTCTGGATTGAATACTATCTTGTGCCTGTATCGACTCAATGGCAGCGGTACTCATGCCGAAATCTTCGGGTTTGATAGTATATTCAATCACCTCGCCGTGCCTGAGTTCACCTACCCAGGTTTCGCCGGCGATGGTGATCTCATCCAATCCACCTTGCCCATTTCTGCCGTGGACCACCATCACGTGGCGGCTGCCCAGGCGCTGCAGTACCCGAACCAATATACCGACGAGATCGGGATGAAATACGCCCAGCAACTGATTTCTTGCCCCGGCAGGATTGGTCAGCGGCCCCAGGATATTAAACAGGGTACGCACGCCCAGATCACGCCTCACCGGTGCGGCATGTTTCATGGCGCTGTGAAAATTGGGGGCGAACATGAATCCGAGGCCGATTTCCTTTATGTCTTCGGCTACCTGACCAGGGGTCTGGTTGAGGTTGACACCAAGGGCCTCAAGCACGTCCGCGCTACCCGATTTGCTGGAGACGGAGCGCCCACCGTGCTTGGCGACCCGTGCACCCGCAGCCGCCGCGACAAAAGCCGCGGTGGTTGAAATATTGAAAGTGTGGGCGGCATCGCCTCCTGTCCCGCATGTATCCACGAGATGCCGGTTATCCGCCACTTCCACGCGGGTAGCAAATTCGCGCATCACCTGTGCCGCGGCGGCGATTTCACCAATGGTTTCTTTCTTTACCCGCAGTCCGGTGACGATAGCGGCGATCAGTGCGGGTGACAACTCGCCACGCATGATCTGCCGCATGAGTGAAAGCATTTCATCGTGAAAGATTTCACGATGTTCTATGATGCGGGCCAGCGCTTCTTGCGGCTTCATAAATCTTTCCTTTTCCGGAATGCGTCAGCTTCACATGGCCCTCTTCAGGGTCGCTCAGAAAGCTCTTACTGGCTCAGAAAGTTTTCCAGCAACTGGTGTCCGTATTGGGTGAGGATGGATTCCGGATGAAACTGCAGGCCTTCGACCGGGAGAGTTTTATGGCGCACGCCCATGATCTCCCCATCTTCAGTCCATGCAGTGATTTCAAGACATTCCGGAAGGCTCTCGCGTTCTATAACCAGCGAATGATAGCGAGTCGCGGTGAACGGGTTTGGCAAATCACGAAATACGCCGACGCCATTATGAAAGATAGGCGAAGTTTTTCCATGCATGAGTTGTCTGGCGTGGATGATTTTCCCGCCGAAAGCTTGTCCTATGCTCTGGTGACCCAGGCAGACGCCCAGTATGGGAACTTGACTGTTGTAATGCTCAATCAACGATACCGATATGCCCGCTTCATCTGGCGTGCAGGGGCCCGGTGAAATCACGATGCGCGCAGGCTTTAGCCGCGCAATTTCATCGAATGTGATTTCATCATTGCGAAACACTCTCACTTCCTCGCCCAGCTCGCCAAAATACTGCACCAGGTTGTAGGTGAAAGAATCATAGTTGTCGATCATGAGCAGCATATGATTTACTTCGATGAAATCGGTCATTATACCCGTGTGTGCTTGCGGCGGGGGTCGCCCGCGAGCGTTGGCAAGTCTCCCGTTCGGACCGCGTCTTTGTTGAAAGTTATCTGTGCCGCGACGCTGCGTACGCCGCAGCCGCTTGAAATCGTTAGTTCGGGGCTTGCAGCGCCGGCTGGGGAAGTAAATATCCGGGCAGGAAAAATCAGAAGAATGGAATGCCGCGCGCATGAGCTCTTTGAAGAGGGGGGCTCTGGTCTGCCGACGGCACAGCGACAGCCAATTTGAAGCCAATGCATGTTGATTGCGTTTTCATGCTGCTTATGCGCTCGCAGCGATCTCCCGCTTACCGGTAAAACCTCGCGCTCCAGGCACCGATATTTGAGACAAGAGTTGCCGCAGACGATCGGCACGATACGCGGATAGCGAGCCTGACGATTCTATTGTGTTGCGATTTCGATTCGGCTGGAGCCAGAATCAATCATAACTCTTTTTTTGCGATAGGTACTCGGGAATCTCCTTGATTGATTGAAATTCCAAATGCTGGTCTTCAATCTTTTCGCGATAGTTTTCGAGCAGATTTTCCATTTCGGCGCGCTTGATCTGAGTAAAAGGTTCCGCCTCCAGGATGGCGTTCAAGGCCCCCTTGCCGCCATACCAATCGACCAGTTCCCGGCCTATTTGATAAAGCTCGTCGTTATTTTTTTCACAGAGCTTCCTCTGGTCGTTTTGCTTCCCAAGCGCCGTTGTGGAATTCTTCAGGTCCTGTTCCAGTTGATTCCGTTGACCGGATAATTCTTCATTCCGCTTGATTGCTTCATCAAGCTGTGAGCGCAATTCCTTTCTTTCCGTGCTTGCCGCATCGAGGTCTTTTTCAAGACGGGGGATTTTGGCGGCAACACTCGCGGCGGATCGCTTGTGAGATTCAGTTTCATCGCGAGTTTTTTTTAACGTTTCCTCCAGCACTGTCTTCTCCTGGTCCAACGCCGATCTTTGCTGCTGGATCTCGCTTAATTGCTGTTGCATGCGTCGCAGCGCCTGCCTCTGTTTTTTTTGATCCTTATCATTGGCAGCGATGACGTCGGACGGCCACGAGGTCGCCACAAGCGCGACGGCTATTACCTGGCACAACAAGCGCGAACCCACTGTCTTACGGTTATTCATACAGGAACCTTTCCCGGTTGCAACGAAACGATGATCGCCGATGAAACAAACGCCGCGTAATAAAGGTATTAAGCTCACCGCAAAACGCGCCACATCCGCCATGCCCATCAATGACAACGCCGTATCGGTCCATCTGGCGGTCACGCACTTTAGAACCTGGCATTCAGATCCAGATTGATCGAGTCGATGCCCAGCGGCAAGCCACTGATCTGGTTATAGGAGTTATATCGAAGTCCAAACCAGGTGTTATGGGCCACGCCGTATAAACCATGGATGGTGTACCCCTTATGATTGGTACCGCCCAAAAGGTAATTGGAATCCGTAAAGGCATCCAGCATCGAGTCCCGTTCAGAATAACGATAGAAGCCGAAGATCTGCCATTGGTGCCGCTCCGAAATAACAGGGTAGCCAACCGTCAAGCGAATCTGATAAGCATCGGTTTCCGGCTTGATATTCTGCCCGGTACGGGTGAATATCTTGTTCTGGTTGTAGCCCACATTCCGTGCATAGTCCACGGTTCCAACAACGTGGATGGGCTTGAATCGGGAGTAGTCAGCCACCATGGTGACGTTGGCGATGCGATAATCCGCTGCCAGGGCCCATAGGTTGGTGGTGGGATCCCCATCGTTATCGATGTTAAAGAGGCTGTTGCCTTTCTGCCGGAACAGGGTGGCCGTCTGATTGAACAGGGTATCTCCGAAGGCCGGGTTGCGGACCCCGCTGATATTGCGATAGTCGTAATAAGCGGCTCCAACCCTGACTTTGGTGTCGAGGTCGTCCGGGATCCATTCCACGCCCGCCTGAGCCCCGTAGAACCACTTATCCTTAGCCTTGACCGTCTCGCTTTGGTTGATTTGCTGCAAGGGAAATATCCCTGCGTTGAGGAACGGTTTCATGGTTCTGTTTTCTTTGAGCCAGGGATGAAGATTGATCGCAAGACCTTCAAAGTTCAGGTCGGCATCCCATAACAGATCGGTATGTATGACCCCGGCCGTCGGTATCGTGTGAGGCGCGTCCCTGATGGTGCCGGTGTATACGTCTCCCACGGTGCCGACGAAAAAGGGATTGGGGAAACGTCCACCTTTAACCGTGATCCAGTCCCAGGGGGAGAGCTTGAGGTAAGCCTGATCCAGCACAAAGCCGAATTTACTATTGAATGTTCCCAGCGTCTGAAGGGTGGATGTGGGAGATCCCATGGATAACGGCCCCCCCAGTGTGCTCCCCGTCGTCGCCGGATCATTGATGTTACCGGTGGTCAAGCGCAACCCCATATCCACTCCACGAGTGACATTGGCATTAATGCCGAGACGCATGCGGAGCCTTTCGCGGTGAAGGCTGTCCTCGGTGGTGTTGTCGATCTGCTGGCCAATGGCCTGAAAATTAGCGGCGGGCGCATTGGTACTGGCGTAAAAGTCGGCCTGTTCGCGCAGGCGTATGTCTCCTTCCAGCTTGAAGCGGCTAGTCCACTCGGGTACGACATTCACATCCCCCCAACCTTCCTGCTTGGCTTGCCCCACCACCGCGTCGCGCAATTCATCGCGAATTTCCTTCTTGATATGTTCGGGCACATAGGTAACGCGCACCTCACCCTTTTTCGGTCCCTCGACAGCGGGTGGTGAGGCTTTTTCCTGGGCTTGCTGCGCAACCCTGGCTTTTTCTTCCGCCTTTCGGATCATTTCATTAGCCGCCTCTCGCTTGATCACACCTTGCTCAACCAGAAGATGAATCAGATTCAAGGTGGTCTCATACAGAATCTCGACCTTCTGGCGCTCCTCGGTTCTTGCCTGGGCGCCGCTCGCAAGTACCGCTATCACGACGGCAGCCGAGAGCATCATAAGGATCTTCATTTTATTTTTCTTCTCCAGACCCATCAGGCGCGCGAGGTCACGCGTATTTTCAACGGCTGCGGCATATCGGCAGGCGGACCCTCGCGCATGGCCCGCAGGTTCTGCAGCACATCCTTGAGTAACTCATCAACCTTTGCATCTCCGGTGTTATCGACCAGCGTAATTCGCGCCACTTTCCCCCCGGCATCGATCCATACCTTCACCACCACCTTGTAGCTTTTGTCCTTGAGCGCCTTCTCGCGCGCCAACGCATCCTGAAAAGCGGAGTTCACCGCATCGTTCACTATGGCGTCATACCAGGCCCATGGATTCCCTTTGGAGCCACCGATCAAATCGGCCCCGCCTTTTTTTCCTACGAGCCCGAATCCATCGCCGCTGCCGGTTCCCTCCGCATCCACACCCAGATCCGGCCCTGGCGGCGGTTCATCCGCCTGATCCATTGGTTCGGGGTCGGGCTCGGAAAGCTTGATCTCTTCCTTTACAACAGGCTCCGGCGGCTTTTGCTCAGGGGGTGGCGGAGGTGGCGGCTTGATCAAGGTGATCTGCTGAAGCGATGGCTTCGGCGGCGGCTGGTCACTTCCCAGAAAATCTTTCAGCCACAATCCCAGCGTGACCGCGCCGCTCACGACAAGTAAAACGACGCCCCAGCGCACCCAGGCCGGCCTTTGGTCTTCGCTTGATTCTTCCATGCACTACTTCACCAGTCTCTGGGTGACAAGGCCCAACTGCGTAATATCCAATTGCCCCAGTAATTCGAGCACTTCCATTACCTTGCCGTACTGCACTACCGTATCTCCCTTGACCACGACCGGCAACTCGGGATTGGCAGCTCTCAATTCGCCCAACCGGGTTCGTAATTCATCCAGCGTTACCGGATAGGCATCCAGAAAAATCTGCCCGCTTTCGTTGATCGTGATCGCCTTGGTCTGGGGCTTGGCCAGACTGGGAGAATTGCTGGCCTTGGGCAAATTGACCTTTATTCCCTGCACCGATGCTGTTGTCATGATGATGAAAATTACCAGCAACACATAGGCGAGATCCAGCATGGGCACGACATTGATTTCGTCGTAAAGCTCGTTGTCTTCCTGAAGTTTCATGACAATCCCGATCAGCGACTGTAGTTTTCGGCAAGTTTGGTAACAAGCTCGTCGACGAAAATATGCATCCTTGATACGGTGGCCTTGATGCGCGAAGCCAGATAGTTGTAGCCGAACAGCGAAGGAATCGCCACGCCCATACCGGCCACCGTTGCAGCCAGCGCCGCCGCAATGCCCGGTGCGATTGCGTTGACATTGACATCCCCGGCGGCGGCAATCGCCGCAAATGTGATCATTACCCCCATCACCGTACCCAGCAACCCGATAAAGGGTCCGCCGGAGATAGCGATGGTCAGCAGTACCATGAACCTGTTCATGCGCTGAATCTCCTCCACCAACCCTGCGTCGAGGCTGGCACGGATCGCGTCGAGCGATTGCGGCGACAGCGACTTGGAAAGATGCGCTGCATCGGTATCATCGAACCGATGTGCCAGCTCAACCGCACTGATGTGGTAAATGCGGTAGAGCGGCGAATATTTGAAGTCTTTCCCCAATCCCTGCGCTTTATCTATCGTCGTCAGGTCGGTGGAAAGCTCGCGAAATTTGTCCATGAAACGGCTGTTGGATTTATCCACGCGATTGATATAGACCGTTTTGCTGTACATCACCCAGATCGCGATCACCAGCATGACCGCCAGCAGTCCAATCGCAACCCACCCATCCACGGTCAACGATTTCAGGATGATGCCCAGGTGCGAAGCTTCGTCGCCACCCCCTTCGGCGGTCTCTTCCTCGCCCATCGTGACAAGCTTGCCATCCGGCCCTTGTGCCGCCTGCACCGCCATCCATTCTGCGTTGCGCGCGATCGCGGATATTTGCACCTCATCCATTTCGCCCGTAAAGCCGGCGCCCAGCACGACGCTTCCCGACGGTAACGCGGCACCCGGCAACTCGCCCGCCAGCTTGCCATCCACATATACACGCAGTGCATCCGCGACCGTGAATCCCAGGTGGTGCCATTGGCCTGCGCCAAGCGCCGTGCTTGAAGCAACGCTTGCCGCACCCGACTTCATTTTGATCAGGCCGCCCTCGAGCGCCGCGCTGACATTGTCCGACTGGAATAGCGTGCCCTTGAGCGACGCGGGCTTGATCCATACCGAGAAGCTGTACCCGGTGCCCGCATTCACCGGCGGTAACGTCAGGGTTTGCGATCCGTCGAACCCCGCGCCGCCGTTTGAGAACGACGCGGCAATCCGCTGTACAGCGGATTGCGCATGCAGACCGTTGAGCCCGCTATCTCGTGGGTTCCCTTCCAGCTCGGCAAAATGGTATATGGCGCTGCCGGCATCGTACGTTCCTTTGGGGTCTACCGCGGATGCCGCATTCTCATTACCGAAATAGAGAAAAAGCGTTGTCTGCGCGGAAAGCCTGGGTACCTTCACCCAGATCAACGCCAGCTGATTCGCACTATCCCATTTTTCGACATGAAATTTCAGTTCAGCCTTGTCATCTCCGGAAACCAGGCGCAAATCGCTACCGTCATCATTCGCCGAAAAAAAATCGAAGTTTCCTGTATGCAAGCGAATGAGTACCGGTGCATCCACCACCTCTCCGGCCGCGCTCGTCAGTGTGATTTTCTTGCGCGCCGTCCATCCATCGTTCCACCAGGCATGACTGGACAACGAGAAGCTACACAACACGAAAGCAAGAAGGGGCGCAAGGACGCGCATGGGTATCCGCCTGAATAAAATAATCAGCGATTATCCATGCACCAGATGACAGCCATTAGGCAGAGATATGGTCCGAACGGATCATCACACGATGGAGGCAAAACGATCGGAAACGGAGCGGATTACGGGAAAGCAGTGGCGCAGGCGATGAAACCGGCGCGGTAGCGCCCGGTCTATCAAGTATGAGCTTGTCTAAATGACAATATAACTTTTGTAACATTGGATGATGAAAATAGCCCATGTACGGTATCCATGCCGACAGCACAGCCACAATCGAAACCGTTCACCGGCAAAGGACACATCATGACCAGCACTTTACATCCCGACGGGAGGATAAATCCCGGTTTGACCAGCTGCAACGAATCAGGTAACGAGTCCATCCGGAATCTGATTGACGCGCGCAAACTTTCCCGGCGCGGATTTCTCCAGGGGTCCTTCGGCGTAACCATGCTTTCGCTATTCGGTGGGTGCTGGTTCGACGGACGAGGCTACCACGCCCGGGCCGCTTCCTCTATCCCGAACGGCATCGGCTTCACGCCGGTTCCAGCCAATATTCTGCCCATGACCGACGCGGTCACGGTTCCGAACGGATACACCGCCAAGGTACTGATAGCCTGGGGTGATTCCCTCACCACGGCGCCCCATTGGGATACCGTGGGCGCAATGGACGAAGCGACCCAGTTGCACTCCTTCGGCGCTCATTCCGATGGGATACATTTCTCTCCGTTCCCGGGTAACCTCGGCAACTCGCGCGGGTTGCTCGTGGCCGGCAACGAGTATTGCGACCCGGCCCTGGTGAATAACATCAAGCCGGCATCATCGTATAGAACTGTTTCTTTGACGCTGGAGATGGTGCGCGCCCAGCAGGCCGCTCATGGCGTGAGCATTGTCACGGTCCAAAGGGAGAAGGGTGCCTGGGGTGTCGTATCCCAGTCTCCCTTCAACCGGCGCATTACTGGCAATACACTCTGCAGGCTTAGCGGTCCCGCATCGGGACACGATCTGATGACCACCTCCGCCGACCCTGCCGGTCTGAATGTACAAGGCACGCTCAGCAATTGCGCCCATGGCTATACACCATGGGGCACCTATCTGACCTGCGAGGAGAACTGGAATAGTTACTTTTCCAATGAGACCGGAAACGTTGCGGGCATAAGCGACCCTGCTCGGAAAACCGACATTCTCGCCAGCCAGAATCGCTATGGCATTGTGAAGGGAGGCTTTGGCTATCGCTGGCACGAGGTGGACAAACGCTTCCGCGCCGATCTCCATTGCAATGAACCCAACCGCTTTGGCTGGGTGGTTGAAATCGATCCCTGGGATCCTTATAGCATTCCTGTCAAGCGTACCGCCCTTGGCCGTATCAAGCACGAGGGCGCGTGGGTTGTCGTTGACGACGAAAACAGGGTTGCGGTCTACATGGGTGATGACGAGCGCAACGAATATGTGTACAAATTTGTTTGCAGTAAAGCCTATAGCCCTGAAAATCCCAAGGCCAACCGTGATTTGCTGGATTCGGGCACGCTCTATGTGGCGCGATTCGATGGCGACGGGTCCGGGGTCTGGTTAGCCCTGACCTGGGGCATGAATGGGCTGACGCCGGAGAACGGCTTCAACAGCCAGGCGGAGGTGCTGATCAAGACCCGCCAGGCTGCCGACCGCGTCGGCGCCACCATGATGGATCGGCCCGAGTGGACCGCTGCGCATCCTCTCACGCGGGAAATTTACCTCACCCTGACCAATAACAATCGTCGCGGTAATAACCCGGTTTCCAGCAACGCGTCCGATGGCACCAGTACCGTCGCACGTGCCAATCCTCCGGTGGATGCGGCCAACCCCCGCCCCGATAATATCTATGGCCATATCATCCGCTGGCGTGAGCACATGGACAAGCTGACCGCCACCACCTTCAAATGGGAGGTCTTCGTACAGTGCGGTGACAAGGCTGGCGGCGGCGCGAACAGAAACCTTGGCGCCAGCTACAATCAGGCCGGTCATGACGGTTATGCCGGCAACATCCACGGTGATGATTACGGTTCTCCGGATGGTCTCTGGTTCGATAAGGATGGACGCCTGTGGATTCAGACCGACCAGGCCGGCGATGCCACGGGTGATTGGATCAATATCGGCGGCAATGCGATGCTGTGTGCCGACCCCGCCAACGGGGAAACCAGGCGCTTTCTCACCAGCCCGAAAAATTGCGAAGTGTCCGGTGTGACTACAACCCCGGACGGAAAAACCATGTTCCTGGGGATTCAGCACCCTGGTGAGGATTGGAGCGATAATTTTACCGAAAACTCAACCTGGCCCGATAGCGGGGTCAACGGCCCGACCACAGCCAGCGGCCGCAAGCCGGTATCGAAACCACGCTCCGCCGTAGTGGTCATCACCAAGGATGATGGCGGCGTAATCGGTTCCTGATCCCTGCAAAGGCTGCCGAGTGTTGAGTATTCGCGCCGTAAATCGCCTCACCAGGATACAGCAGGCGACTCCGGTCGGCATGCCCTCGCGCAATTTCGTCTTGCTGGCATTGATAACACGCTTCATGCTGGCCGCACTATCCATCGTTATCGCGCCTGCATCAGCGGGCGAAAGCGATAACGGAGGAGAAAGCGCCCGCCATGATCGCGAGGCGGAAGCCGGCATGAATATCCAGCTCGGCCCGCGTCCTTTTTTCCTCGTCGAAGACATGGAGCCCGGCAAACTCAAGAGCAGGCTGCAGCGCTGCGGCAACGGGCCATTCCGTAAAACCGATTTTTCGATTGGCCACCGTGGCGCGGCCCTGCAGTTTCCGGAGCATACGAAAGAGTCCTATGAGGCAGCCGCACGCATGGGCGCGGGCATTGTGGAGTGCGACGTAACCTTTACCCGGGACAAGATACTGGTCTGCCGTCATTCGCAATGCGATTTGCATATGACGACCGATATTCTCAATACACCGCTGGCGGAAAAATGCAGCAGGCCTTTTATACCCGCTCAGTTCGATGCTTCCGGAAATCTTGTTCGGGAGGCGTCCGCTCGATGTTGCACCAGCGATCTCACCGTGGATGAATTCAAAAGTCTCAAAGGCAAAATGGACAGCTTCAACCCCGCAGCGAGGAGTTTCCCGGAATATCTGGGTGACATCCCGGGTTGGCGTACGGGTCTGTATGCCGGCCCCACCAGCGGGACTCTCCTTACCCATAAAGAAAGCATACGACTGTTCACGGACCTGGGCGTAAAAATGATGCCTGAGCTCAAGAGCACCGGTATGGCGATGCCTTATGACAGCGATGGCGATGGTGTGGGCGACTACACACAGCAGGACTACGCTCAACAGATGATCGACGAATACAAGGCTGCGGATGTCAATCCCCGGGATGTTTACGTCCAGTCGTTCGATATCCGCGACATACGCTACTGGATCGCCAATGAACCGCAGTTCGGCAAACAGGCAGTTTACCTTGACGATGCCAACGTCGTCGCTGATCTGCCCCAGGCCGCGCAACTGGCCGCATACAAGGCCGAGGGCATCAATATCGTCGCTCCGCCCCTGTTTGCCCTGCTGGCTACCGATGGCAGCGGCAACATCGTGCCCTCCAGGTACGCCGGACAGGCGAAGTCCGCGGGACTCGACATGATTACCTGGACGCTGGAACGCTCGGGAATTTTGGCGGATGGCGACAACGGCTTTTATTATCAGACTTTCGACTCGGCGATCGCGCGTGAAGGCGATGTGATGAAAGTGCTGGACGTGCTCGCGAAGGATATCGGCATTATCGGCATCTTCAGCGACTGGCCGGCAACCGTGAGCTACTATGCCAGTTGTATGAACCTTCGCTGATCGCTGATAGCCGATAGTGGACGTGTCTGCCTGATACCGACCGGATATGCGCCATGCAGGATCCCGGTCAGGCGTTTTGTGCGTCGGCATAGCGGCATGTTGCCGCGCCTTTACTCCCCATGACCGATCACCTCGGTTGAAATAAAAGTAGGTTTAAGCTGCCTCATCTCGTCGGATGTGCGTGCGGCATCCGACAGATTCTGCGATAACGCAGCGGTAGCCTTCGCCACATCGTCTCCTTGCGATGTGGCGCCCGAGGTGGTGGCGGTGACTGCGCTGGCGTCCGCTACCGGCGTGCCGGTGGAAGTGCCTGATACGGAAATGTTATCCGCACCCAGCACAACTTGTGCGGCGATATTGAGGTTACCCGCCCGAATGCCGGCATCACCCGCATTCACCGTGCCTCTGGGCGCAATCAGGTCAATGTCCCCTGCGGCTGCGCCGCCGCTGGAAAGCGCCCCGATCCCGCTGCCTGACGCAGCTCCCTGTAGTTCCTGGGTTACATTGCCCTGCGCATCCACCTTGACGACCGGCGGCGGCACTGCGGCCGCGGTCTTCTTGCCTTTACCGGCATCGATATCGCCTTCGCTCGACCATAACAGGACATCGCCACCGCCCACGGTAAGGATGCGTGACTGATTCACGAGGATGTCGTTGCGGGCGAAGCCGCGAATGTTGCCGTCAGCCACCACCACCATGCCCAACACATCGTTGCCTGTGCTTATCAGTACTTCCGGCGTATTGCTGAGGCCGACTATCACGCCTCCTCCCGGTGCCATGAACTCGATGTTGCCGCCGCGCTCGGTCTTGATGCGACTGGCGAACAAGTTGATCTCTCCCTGATAATTCTTGAAGCTTCCGTCCGGGTTTTGTTCCCGTATGCCCGGGAACACCAGTTCCAGCGCCGCATAACCCCGCTCATAGTCGGCGGCATAAGGACTTTCGCGATTGTTCGAGTCCCGCCCGGTAACGAGCAACGCCGAATAAATCATCTCGCGCACCAGGCCGCGCTGGGCTTCCCCATCCTGCGCCTGTACCGCTTTCACTGCTTGCAGCGCATCGGAACCGCTCAGGACATCATTCCCCACCAGCCAGCGCGCCTGCCACAACAGGGCATTATCCGGGCTGCCGCCCGCCTTTTCCAGTTCAGCTACCAGTCGGTCGACAGCGCCGGTATAATCGATTCCCTGCGCGCCCATTCCCGCTGCGACATCAATATCGGCGCCGCCGCGGGGCAGTTGCGCATTGTCGAGATCACCGCGGCTGACGATGCCCGCCGACGTCCCCAGATCGATATTTCGTCCCGCGGTCACCTCCAACCGGCCCAGACCGCCCACCCAGATCCTGGCATTGTCCGTCCGGTCGTTACCGGAGGTGAAGGCGACATCCCTGCCCGCCACCACGCGGCTGAGATCGCCCGCGTTGACGTGCTGCGCAACGATACCCACGTCGCGTACGTCCTGCCCCGCACGGAGCTGAAACGCCTTGGCAAGGTCGAGAGTCAGTTCATTGAAATTACCCTGGATATCGCCCGCAACGGCGTAGACTCTCACCGGCCGCGTATCGCCCGCATGGACAGGCGTGGTGGCATGGACAAGTTCCCGATCAGCAGGGCTCACGGTGGAAAGCGGAAACTGATTCGGTTTTATACCCGGCCTGATCGCAGTCGGGATCAGTGCCGGATCCCGGTCGCTCATGACTACCGGCGTATGAATATTGACGGAATCCGATGCGAGCAGCTCCAGGTTTCCGCGCCCCGCGGGACTCAGCACCGTTGTGCGCGTATCCGGCAGGACGATGCTTCCCTGAAACGCCGTAACCAACAGGCTGGGCGGCAGGATGGACAACAATTCAGTCGTATAGGTATTAGCGGATACATTAAAACTCAGCGGCGCCCGGTAAGCATTTGTCAGCACGCTGGTATCGTTGTGCAGCGTCACCGTTCCATCCAGGCTCTGCAGATGCACGCCGCTGTCTTCGCCGTAAGACGAAAACAGGCTCCAGCTGGGATTGGTGGAACTGGGCGCGCTGGCATTGAGATTGAATGTCGTCCCCCTGCCGGTGGCCTGAATCACGAGATGCGGATTCAGCACGGAATGAATGTTGACATCTCCTTGCGCGCGCACCCGCGCCTGTGTGTCGCTTAAAGCCAGGATAGTGTAGAGTGGTTTGCCACTCACGTTCTGCCCGCTGTCTATCCTGCCGCCCACATTCACGACCAGATCTCCGCGATCCGCATAGTATTGCCCACCCAGCAGATCGCCGCCGGTTTCCACCCGCACGTCACCGCCACCCGTCTTCACCAGACTGCCCGCATCCGGTGTCATGGCCGTCATGCGCGCTTGGGCCGGCGTGCTGGCGGAGAGGTTTTGGATCCTGCCGCCAGCGGTCAGCGTGACATCGCCGCCGCCCAGCGCCCCGACGCCTTGCTGGAACTGATCGAAGCGCACCCACCAGGCAGGCTGGAGCGTATACGCTCCGGTGGTTTCATTCAGCCGGCCCTGGCGGAATAACCAATTGGAATAAAGTTGCGCTGACGGCGATCCGATGATATCGCCCATTGCCGTCATGCCGATGCTTCCCCCGCCCTGGCTGAACTGGGCATCGGCAGGCGTAATGAAACCATCGGCCACATCTGCCACGCGCCCAGCGGTGTATATCGCCGCCTTGCTGTCGGCAAGCTTGATGTCGCGTCCGGCGGACATGCGGATATCTCCCGTGCCGGTGCGTATCAGCTTGCCTGCTGCCAGAGTGATGTCGCCACTGCCCGCCCTCACTGCCAGCGGGTCGGCAGCGCCGGCATCCGCTCCACCAACCAGCCGGTAACCCCAGGAATTTCCCGTGAGCAGGGTTGCGGGGGTCATACCGCTGCTGAATGGGGTCGCAACGTTGAATCCATCCGACAGATTGCTGTTAATCCTGAGGTTGCCCCCGGCACGCAGGGTCAGCATGCCGGGTTCGCCACCCGCTCGGCTTACGCCGAGATTCCAGTCCTTGCTGAGCGTGATATCCCCTGCCGATCGTACCTCGACACCGGGACGCACATGAAAAAGGGTATCGCCGGTCTTGCCCAGGCGCGAGGCGATCGCGCCGGCGTGGGACGCAAAGTGGGTGTTATCGGCGTTCACTGTGGCAAGACTCAGCGTTGTACCGCTACTTGTGCCGGTATCGGTGAGCGTGGTGATATTGCCGTACACCTTTACCGCCTCCACCACGACCGATCCGGCTCCGCTGATACTGCTGTCGATGGCGCTCACTCCCACCTCATCGCCTGCACTCGAACGGGGGGCGCGCAACAATACCTTGCCACCTTCGCCGGGTTGGCTGCCGCTGCCGCCATGCACATCCACCACGCTGCCCGCGGCCAGGTTCAGCTTACCTTCCGTCGTACCGATCTCGACTTCGCCGCCACTTCTATTCGCACCCGTTGCGTAGGCGTCGAGCCTGGCGCCCGTCAGCACGGTCACGTCATTCCCTGCGTAAAGATTGATACTGCCCGCATCCTTGCCTGAGGCGTCAATGTGGCCGGCCACGCCCAATTTGCCACCATCCGCAGCGATGTGTATTTCTTTTGCCTTGACGGTATCGGCTGCCGCCAGATGGATATCGCCCGTGCGTACGCGCAGCGTTCTTGCGCCATCGAATCCACCCTGGTTGAGTGCCGTATTAAGTGTGGAGAAATCCGGCAGCATCGCCACATCCAGCTCAAAACGCGCCCCATCGCCTCTCGCGCCGCTGTTATCCGCCGTGGCCGAACCCTGCAGACTGCTCGCGGCAATGTTTGCGGTACCATTGGCTGCGCGCATGATTACTTTGCCGGCATCGCCGCCCTCTGCGCCGGATACATTCACCCGCGCGCCGTCTTGCACGAGTATGCCTCCGTTATCGCTTGCCAATTCGATCATGCCGCCTGGTGCTGTACGGATCGCATCGAAAAAAACCACCGGCCGGCCGGCCACATTCAATTCGCCATTTGCGCCCAGCACCAGATTTCCGGCGGTTGCCGCAAGTTTGAGCTGTCCTGATGGCAGAATTGCCTGAGTGTCGAACGTCACCTCCGTACCCGACAGCACCCACTTCGCGCCCAGCGTGTTTATCGCCGCAAGAACACGATCGGACGCCCTCATAGCGGCATCGAGCCTGCCGCCTGCAGTCAGCGTCTGATCGGCGCCTTGCTCGCCGCTGATCCGCGCCACATTCAGATTCGTGTTTCCGGTGGCGCCGATATCGGTGCTGCCGGTACCGCGTCCGATCAGTTCGGTCACCATGACGTCAACCTGAGAAAATCCCTGGATGGCTTTGACGCCTTCGCCCAACACCAGTTTATCCGCCTGTATTGCCAGCGTGCCGTTGCCGAGCGCTCCGCCTGGCGTGAAGGCCGCTGCCGCCGGGTTTGACAGCGCGATGCTGTTCGCACGCAGATGTGCGGTTTTACCGCCATTGTCGAGGCCGGCCAGTCCGGCACCCTGCAGATTCAAGGCTTGCAGCGTCGGTTTGCCGTCCGCGTTTACCCCGCCAATGCTGACATCTCCATACAGGTCGAATGTCTTATAGCTCGTCAGCGTCAGTGAATTCAGACTGTTCAACCCATCGAGTTCGCCCTGGCCGAGAGTCAGGCCGTCGGCACCTGCCGGTGCATCACCAAAATTAACGCGTGCCGCGCCAATCGACAAATTTCCAGCGACCGGATTACCCTTGCCATCCGCAAAAACGGGCAGGCCCGCGAACGTATTCTGATGGGTGGCATCCAGCGTAATCGAATTCGATGCATGAATGATGCTGCCGGCTTCCCCGGCCAGCGTACCCCGGGACTGATCCGGACTGCCGCTACGCGAAAAACCAGCGACCGTGGAAGCCGCCCGCACGAGCGCTCCGTTTCCATCGGCGCTGTAGCTGCGCATTCCACCCGTACTCATCGCATTGCCTTGCGCTTCGATGGCGCTGCCGGCTTTCAGCGTGAGGGTATCCTTCGCCGCAAGGATGATTTCATCGCCTTTCAGGGCGTGACCGGCGTCATTGGCCAACGTCACCTTATCCGCGCCGACCGTGAGGCCGATCGTAGTGCCGCCGGTGGCAGAGTTCGCGACACCCGCGCTGCGCGTGCCGCCCAGCAGCAGGCTGGTCGCGCCCATGGCGTTGAGTGTAGCAGCCTCGATGCGGGTAGCCAGGGGATCGATTCCCGATGGGTTGCCGCTGGTGACAACAATGTCGGGCGCGCTGATATCCACTGCCGCCCCGCGGCCGCCTTCGGCTGCGGCCAGCTTGAAAATGGCATCCAGCGTCAGGCCACCGGTGGTCTCCAGGGTGAGCAGGCCCCCATCCTGCGGACGGCTGGAGTCGTTTGCAAAAAAATCGGACGCGCGGGTAAGCGTAATTTCCGACCGCTGCAAAACCTGATCGCGGGTCAGCACTTCAAATCCGCTCCAAAGTGCATCACGCGGGCCGCCCGATGCTGCGCGGCTGTCCGTTACATAGCCCGGCACAACCTGAATGCCGTCCTGTCTACTGTAAGCCTGCCCCGGCAGCAGATTGGATACGTCCGGGTTGAGCCGGACCGCATAAGCGCCGGGCAGCAGTGCGTAGTGGGCGGGTAGTAACGTGTAGGTGCCCGCTGACAGCCCAGGTATGCCGGAAAGATAGACGGCATCGCCCGCCGTGCGATCGAAACCGGTGTTTTCCTGCCTGTCGCCGGGTGCAAAGGAACTCGCGTAGCCCGGCAGGATGGCATAAATGCCCGGATCGTTCAGAATGTCGCGCGCCCCTCCCGGTCCCACGCTGAATTCGTAAGACTGCAAATCTCCCCCACCCGCGAGATGAACGGTGGCACCCGCCTGCATGTCGATATTCGCCGCCTGGGTACGAATGGATTTTTCAGACAATGCAAGCTGTGGGATATCCTGTGAGTCCGGCCTGTATAACCAGCTACGGCCATTCACGGTCATGCCGAAGGGAATCAGGCTGCCGGGAACGGCAGCGATGGAAGTCAGGCTTCCGTCCTTGAAAACAAGTGTATCGGCGGCAGTGAAAACCAGTTGGCCGAACGGCGCCCATATATTGCCGCCCTGGATGATATTCGCGGCGGTTACCGCAAGGCTCCCCAAGGCGGACAACGGCTGCGGCGGCCGTGTGGTATTGCCGCTGAATGTGACCGTTTGCCCTGGCGCCCGAATATCGACTTGACTATAGGTCGCAGGGGTAACCACCGCGCCATGAAAAATGAGATCGGCCGCACTCGACAGCACGGCTGTCGGACGCGGTATAGCGCCTGTGCTCACCCCCGAAAGCCTTACTTCCCGGGCGCCCATGAATTCGGAACGCCCCATGCCGGTCAGGCTGAGATTGCCCGCGAGCTCCAGCAACTGCGCGTCAGCCCTGAAGTTGCCGGTGCCCGCAACCGGTGTATTCATCCGATCCTGAAGCACCACATCGAAATTGCCCAGCCGGATGGTTTCCGCCTTCAGCGCGGCTTCGCCCCCTGCTGTCTCGATGCGCGGCGCATCCAGCACCAGCTCTTTCAATGGCAGGGCTCGATTGGCGCCCAGGTTCAGGCCGTTCTCCAGGCGGATCGCATCCAGGCTTTTCAGCGCAATGCGGTCGAAACCGGCTGCATCAAATGCCGTGGCGCCCAGCCGGGCCTGCCGTCCAAGTCCGACGGGGAGGGCGACACCCGGAACGAGGCCGCCCGCCTGAGGTGCCACTGTCTGCGCCAGGCTCAATACGCGCTCACCGGCGGGAAACCCTTTATCCTGTGGATTGCTCACATCCACAAGCCCCAGGACGAGATCAAGCGTGCCGTCGCGATTCGATGCGCTGCCTCCCCGCGCCATGATGCCGCCGTCAAGCAATATGCCTTCACGCGCAACGATGTTGACGGAGCCGGCGTCGCTGCCCACCCACTGCCCCAGGCCTCCGGCCGCGTTCAGAATATCCAGCCGGACCGGCACGGCGCCGGCAATGTTGATGTTTGAACCCGCTTCGGCGACGACATTGCCGAACTGTGCATTCAAGGCTACTCTGCCGCCGCTCAGCACTTCGCCCTGCGTCAGCCGCTGGTTGTCGAGATAGGTCAGCGCCAATCCGGATACGTCGAGTACGGCCTGTTTGCCCAGCCAGATGCCGTTGCCGGCATTGAAGTTGAACTCGTGGCTGTGATCGAGTGTCGCCGTAATGCTGCCGCCGGGAGCGGTGATCCGCCCCTGTATGTTCACCAACCGATCGGCGGCAAGCATGATTTCAGCCTTGGGGTCCGCCTCGATATGCGCGCCTGCGCCGATCAACAGATCGGCCGCTCCCTGCTCGTCGGGATTTCTCACCACGAAACTCAGATTTACCGGTTGGCGCACCAGGTCATCCAGTTTTACCTGGTGGCTGAAACCTTCGATCTTGCTGCCGCTCGGCCGTAGCGTATATTCGGGCAGCAGTTCCAGGCTGAGAACGGTCGGCTTGATCCGAACCCCCTCGGATAACGTCACGCTCTCGATTCCGCCAAGATTGATATTGGCAAAACCCGCGCGCTCAAAAAATCCCGTATCCAGATTCACTGTGCCGGAATTATTGTCCGGCGTGCCGCCTATCTGTATTTTGTTGCTGGAAACAGTGAGCGTGCCGCCACCGCCGAGGCCATGGCCGCGCACATTGTCGCCAAGGCCCGACAAGGCATTGCCCGACAGCCTGATTTCACCCCCGTTCCCTGCCATGACCTTGCCTCGGCCATCGACTTTGAGCCGGCCGCCGCCGGTGACATCCATCAGTGTATCGTGCCCCAGGGCGAGATTATCGGAAGCCGAGAGCGCGATCTTCCCACCATTCGGCAGCGCAACCTCGCCCGAGCCCGCGGGGACCCCGCGCAATTCGTTCACCCAGGCGCCTCGTGCCGAAAGTGTCACGCCATCGGCCACGACCATATCCACAGGGCCGGAAGCGATATTGACGTCGTTCCTGCGCGCATCGAGCACAATCGAACCGCTCGGGGCCACGATATCCGCATCGACCGTCAATCCTTGTGCGGTAATATTTATGCTGCCGCCTTGTGGGGTACGCAACGCCTCGCGCACCGCTACCGCCTGATTGCTGAAAATCTCCAGATTGGCGACCTTATCCTTGCCCAGCAGCGTAGGGCTGAGACGTAAGGTATTGACGAGATCGGGTGAAAGCGCATCACCAAACCTGAACCCGTCCGGCAGCGTGGCGCCGGTGCTGTTCAGTTCGACCAGCTGGTTTAATTTATAGTCATCTCCGGTGCTGGTGGCATGGGTAACTGCCCCGGTGCCCAGGGTCAGACGGGCGCCGGCAGGCATGACGCCTGCGTCACGCTGCACTTCGCCGACAACGGTGCGGCCCTGAACTTCCCCCTGCATCACGATGGCGCGCAGACCAATTACTTCCAGGGCACCCGCATTCTTTCCTTCGGTATAGCCTGGGTCATAATTGTAGCTCTGCCCCAGATCGATCACCTCTTTTACGTTCCAGCGTCCGAAATTCTGGATGTAACGGGTGGCAATGCCGTCGTAACGCACATCGGCGCGCGCACTGGCGATATCGGTCGTTACGCCGCGAGACATGACGAGGGTGGTGGGTACGCTGGCCGGGGTGTAGCGCAGGCTGCCGCCGGATAGATCGATCACCGCCCCGGATTCGATGATGGCTTCACCCAGCGAGTTCAGGCGCACCGTGCCACCCTGGGTCGAGCGCTCTGCGACGGTGCGTTCGAGACGCGCCTGATAGGATTGCAAACTATCCTTGGCGATCAGGGTAGGCATGCCTGTATTAGCGTTGTTCAGGGCACGGTTGATGTCGACATAAACCTTCTGGCCACGCAGCGGACCGTCGCGATTCACTGGGGAATCCTTCAATTCGTCCCCTCGCAACTCGACTTCCACGCCGTTACGTGCCGTGGAAACCTGCACGTTTTCGAGTCCGGATACGCTGATGCGGGCACCGCTGGCGATGTGAATGCGCGCCGTGCTGGAGGCAGGCAAATTAAATTGCTGCTTGAACGGATCATTATTCACGACCATGCCGGGATCATCGATGGCGATAAAATTCACCTCACCCGCTGGTGCATTGATTACTGCCCCGTTTTCCATCCGTATGTCCTGCCCCAGCACCCTCACCTGGGATGGGAGCACGAGGCCCGTACCCGTCAGCCCATCCACCAGACCGGTCTTGTCCGACATCTCCGGCAACACCTCCGTCAGGCTGCCACCGGCAAGAACCACGCGGCCCGCACGCGTCGAATTATCCTGCGCGGTTGCGGCGTCCTTGGCCAGCAGATAAACCGAACCGTTGGCGGTTACCGATGTCGTTGCCCGCGCGATACCCTTCTGGTTGACGGCATACCCCACCATGGTGACGTTGCCGCGCGGCGTGCTCAGTTCACCCAGGTTGGTGACGTGACCAAGCTTGTCCAGCGCGCCTTCTTTCAACGACACGGCCCGGCCATCCAGAACGCCATCCTTGATATCGGTGTTGGCCGTGTCGAAATCTCCCAGGCCGGCCGGGCTCTCCACTTCAACCAGCAGGCCGCGCACATTGGCATCCACCGGTTCGGCGGACGCCGAACGTAAAAATACCTTGGTGCCGGCAGCGGCGATCACCTGCCCGTCCGGTGCTTCCACCGTGCCCTTGTTGATCACCGTGGGGGCGATCAGCATCACCCGTCCCTGGCTCCCGGCTGTAATGCGCGCGCCTTCGAATACCTTGATGAACCCGCCCGCGCCTTCGAATTGGGGGACCGTTTTCTGCGTGGTCAGAAAAGCGTTAAGAATGAAGTTGTCGTGAATATCCAGGCTGCTGGCGGTAAAACTGCCGAGGTTCACTTGCGATGAGCCCATGAAGGCAATGCCGTTTGTGTTGACGAGAATGACGTTAGCATTTTGCCCGGCTGCCTGGGTGAGAATGCCGGCTATGACGCTGGGGTCGCTGTCCCAGACGCGGTTCAAGGTGGTGAAATTCGCGCCCTGCACCAGATTCTGCGCGGCAAGGCTCTCCACCTGCTGAAACTGTACCGAATGTCCGGGACTGACATTAAACGTTTCCCAGTTGAGGATCGCTTTTTCGCCTACCTGATTGACCACGGCCTGATGACCATGGTCCTGATAGCTCGCCTGACCTGCGGTGACAAAACCCGGCACTCCCGCGCCGCACCCGCCCCCGCAGGGCACCGGCAACTCGGCCTGCGCGGATGCGGCCAGCAAAAGTCCCGTTAGCAGCAACACCCTCCCGCCTGCCGCCTTGCCACGGCTGCGCGCCGTTTCCGCTGCGGGAACCCGCATTCCCAAAGCCGGGTTGAAAATCAACCGGTATATATTGCGATTCATCCGTCAGCTCCTTCAAGGATGGCCTGTCGTGCGGCTTTATGTAGCCGGTTCTCGTATGGGTCATTCATGTTTCACCATGCGTGCCGGACCAGAAAATGCACGCGTTTATCTCCCGCTTTCGTTCTGCCGGCTTCTTCCAGCGCGACGGCCCAGCTAAAGTCGGCCGATACGCTGTCCCAGCCTCTGATCCGCAGACCCATCCCGGTGCCAGCCAGATCGAACCGGTCCTTCTGTCCCGGCAATGGCTGCTGCACACGCACGGTTCCGCCGTCGATAAAAGCCAGCAGGCGAAACTCATTCAGCGCCTCCAGCAGATAACTGGCGTAGTCGGGCGTAAAAACTTCCAGTTGCCCGGTCGCGCTATCGTCGCCCAATGCGGCAACTTCATAGTAGCCACGCACCGTGCTTATCCCGCCCACGATGGTTTGCTCATTATTGATAAGCGGTTGCGCCGCAATCTGCCAAGTCGCCCGGCCGGTCACGCCCCAGCCCTGGCGCATGGTTTCGGTATGCGAAAAATTACCACGCAGAAATAAGTAGTTCGAATGCGCCTTGAAGCGTTTGTTGGCGAATTCCGTTTCGCTTCCCACCAGTCCGCGCACGTGGAAATTCAACGACAGCCCCAGTTTGGTAGTACGCCCCTCTCCCATCCAGGTACCATCCCAGCCCACGGTGAAAGGCATGTAAGTGATCGGCGTATTGAAGTTGCCACCGTCAATGAGATTGATTTTCTGGGTAAAATCCTTGTAGTCCATCCCAAGCGTTGCGGTATGGAAGAATTTCGCGCCGCCGGGGAGCGGCAGGATGTAGCGCCCCCCGAATATCATGCCATTCCCAAGCACATTGAGCGTACCCAGCGAGGCGACGGTGGATGCGGAATAGATGCCATACAGGGCGAGAAACCCGCCGGATTCCAGCGGCAGCGTATAATTGGCGGAAAATACCTTGCTCTGGTCCGGGTTCTCCGGCGTAATGAGCCCGGTCAACCCCAGGCTATGCTGCCTGTGCCACAGGTTGTCCCAACTCAGGTTCGCGCTGAGCCGTGTCAGCGTCGTATTCGGGATCTGCCGGCTATTCAGTTCCACGCTGCCATGCAGCGGCAACTGATCCTTCACTTTCAGATCGACTTCCACGGTGCCGGGTGTTTTGCCGGCCCTTAACACCGGCGTGATCCTGCGATCGGCCGAGCGATTCAAGCCGGCAAGCTGTTTCTGCATTTCCTTGAAATTCGGCACATTCCCCTCGGCCAGCTCAGGCACCGCGGCCTTGATATCGGCCGGGCTGAAATAGCGCGAATCGACCACGCGCATACGTCTCACCGGCGCCTCGGTTACTGCCAGCCTGACCACTGCGTCCTCTACCTTTTGCTGCGGGATGCTGACCAGCACCGTCAGATAACCCGCGTCGTGATAGGCGCGTTCCAGCGCATCGCGCGCCTGTTCCACATCCGCCAGCGTTTTATTTTCACCCAGGTAAGAATAAACCGCCTGTTCCACCACCGTGACAGGCAGCAATGTCGCGCCTTCGACCCGATATTCGAACACATCGAATTGCGCATCCTGCGCATGGGATGCCTGCATCCATCCAGCAAGACAAAACAGGCAGCACACCCGCAATACTTTATTTACTGTTCGCCACATTCGATCAATATTCACAAGCTGGGCTCAGACCGCTTTTTACATAAATGCAAATGGGACAACCCGGAATGGGTTGTCCCGAACAACTTATCGGCAGCGTTGCACCGCCGTTAGAGCGCGATGCCTACTGGATTGCAGGCTGGCAGGAGTTGCCGAGACGCGCGCCCTTGGAGGTGGGGCCGCTTGAACCGGCGGCCGGCGTGGCGAAGATACCCTTCAGATCGCTTTCCCCCAGGGTGGCGGCGGCTGCGGCGATCAGGTCCGTACCCGCAGCGCTGGCAGGGCTGACCGAGCCCCCGGCCGTAAATGCGGCCAGTTCATACCAGAAGGAGTAAGAACCATCCATCGCTTCCGCGCGCTGTTGGGCATCGGAGTTGGGCGACACGCGATCCAGCTTGACGAAGGCCCAGCGGTCGGCCGTGGCGGTGGGCGCCGGGGTATTTTCCGCGGATACCACGCCCAGGGCGAATTGGCCCGCACCGGTTGCCGTATTCAATGCACTCTTCACGCCGCCGGTACTGGATTGCTCGGTTATCACCACCGTCGGCGTGCTGCCTGTCGCCCGAGCGGGCTCCAGCGAGCCTCCCGACAATCCGGTGGAGCAGGGCTTGGCCAGGAAACGCATGTTCGAAGCGGATTGGGTGCCGGAAGTGGGAACGCGCCGGACAAGATTGACGATGGAACCCGCGGGGCCTCCAAACAAGCTGCCGTCCGCGCTACCAACCGTATCCCTGTTGGCGATGGCACTATAGCGCTGGGCTGGAAGGCTGGGCTGGCAGGAAGCGGGCGTGAGAACAGGGGCAGTAGGGGAGCCGTCATCGCAGGTCGAAGCCAGTATACCGCTGGCGACATCGTTCTTCTGCAACTGGTGGTACAGCGGATAGCTCACCGCCACGCCAAAAGCCTGGCCGACGTTCGTGGCCACTTCACCGCCGATTGCGCCCAGGTCAAGCCCGATATCGAGATTTTGCCGGTTGATCAGATACTCGGTATCCGAAAAGCCGCCATCGGGGTAGCTCTCCCCGGGTTTGCCCGCCGCATCGCCCTTGAGTGAAGCAGTGAAGGTCTTGGTGATGGTGTCGCTACAATTGTTGTAGCGCCCGATGGGGTAAGCCACCCCGTTGAGCGTGACATTTGTGATTGCGGGCGTACCGGCCGCACATTTGCCACCCGCACCCAGGGATTTCAAGTCATTGACGCGCTTGAGGTTGCCCGGCAGATAACCATGGGGATTCGGCTCACCCGCCATGCTCAGGTGCGGAGCGTAGGCGTTGAAGGAACCGCCTTCCACGGTGTGATACACCACCACTTTCTTCCCCGCCAGCGAACCTGCGGCTGAACTCATGGTGCAGGCATAGGCGACCCGGTCGCCGCTGCTCTTGCCGGGCTCGGTGCCCGCGCCTTCCAGGTACATATGTGCGTCGTTGGCGCCGCCGTTGCCGGCCAAGCCATTGCAAAGCGCCATCACGCTACGGAATACGGCATTGGTGGGGGCCGACGCGCCGGATAGCCACACGTAGGTGGTGGGGCCTGCGTTGACCTGGGCGGGGGTCAATGCGAACGCGGCCTGGGCGGCGCCAAGCGCAGCCACAGCCACAGCGATCTTGCTCAGATTCATTTTCATCTTGATATCCTTTTAAACTGATTGGTACAGCGAACGAGCCTGCGTCTTTCCGATTTCCCAACGGGGACATGGGCAGGCAAAGAAATCATGGCAGCCTGTCTGACTTGAAGAATCGCAGCGAAAAAGTGACTGGGTGAGGGCAGATTTTGCGGATTTTGAAGGCCAATAGTTATTCTATTGGCCGAAAAAGCGGCGAAATATGAACCAGCCAGACGCTTTTGCAGCCGATTTCCTTTAAGTCCGACAGGCTGCTAGACGCCGGTGCGGCGGCGAACCATCATGCCGAGCATTCCGAGGCCTGCCAGCAGCATGGCCCAGGTATCCGCTTCAGGCACGGCGCTTACCGCCGAGAAGCTGAGGACACCGGCTTCGTTCAGGGTAAATTTGCTGAACTCGCCCGTACCGATAACGCTGTCGTGATTCAGGTCCACACCGAAAGGCGTCTTGACAGCCTGGCCGAAGGGGCTAGCAGGGCCCGTGGAGCCAGCAGGGCCGGTGGTCAGAAACCAGAAATTCTGTTCCGTACCCAGCGGCATGGTCGTATCGACCGTGGTTTTTGCTACCCAGTTGTCACCTTGTGTCAACCCTCCGATAGCACCAAAGAAAGTATTGGATGCGTCGGTCGGCATGGCGACACTGGCGCCATTGGCATCGGTGACATGGGTGCCACGGCTGTTGTTGGCATTGATATACTGTTCCATATTCTGAAACCCCTTCAGGTTGGCATTCGTCAGACCTGGAGCTTTCTCGACATTCATGGTGCTCAGATAGCGACTCCCACCGACAGTGTCGTAATCGGTGTTATCCAGAGCGATGACGCTGAACTCGATACGGCTTGCGTTGGCGGGGCCAACGAAACTCAACAACTGGTTCCAGGAAGCGCCGTAGGCGCCGGTGGTAAGATCCCAGGCCTTGCTAAAGCCGGCCTGGCCATTAGCGGCGATCATATCGTCCATCCGCATGCCGAGATCGAACAAAGCGGAAATGTCGTCGCCGCCGGAGGTGGCGGATGTGCCGCCGTAGTAACGCACGTTGAGCAGCAATTCGCCATTGCCGCTAACGCCGCCCTCCATGAAAGCAAAGGCCGGCGCCGAGGCTCCCATGATGATGGCGGCTGCGAGTGCGCCAAGCTTGAAATTCATTTTCATTACCGAATACTCCCTAAATAGTTAATGTTGCAAACATTCAGATCAACCTATTGGAGCAACCCGGCTGCCTCCGCTTGTGCGTAGACCCGCAGCTTTCCGTCCCCGCCTCGCGACAGGTTTGGCTTTGTTCCTGAACGGCTCAAGCGCTTGCGCCTGTTACCGAACCCTTGCCACTATATGCAGCCATCGTGAAGCGCGCGTGAAGCGATCCCGTGGTTTTCGTAGTACTTTTTGTCCATTTTTTCTGTGCACGGCACCCGCGCTTAAACGTGGTCGAAAACGTGGTCGACACCTGGTCATGCCGCTCCCAATGCTAGAGATGCCATATGACGGTAGATAGGGAGTTCGCCCGGGCTTTTCATGAAGCGTTCGGACTATGCGGCAGGAACCGGAGCTTGGTGCGCCGAGGAGGAGGGGCAGGGAAGGAAGCTGCGGCACCCCTGCGAAGGGTCGTTTAAAGCGTGAGCTTCAACGCCATTGCCTTGGCTACCGCATGAGCCCGGTTATTGACATTTAACTTACGCAGAATCTTTTGAACATGGTTTTTAACGGTAAGCGGACTGATATCGAGCAAATGCGAAATTTCGAGATTGTTCTTGCCCATTTGCACATAGCGCAGGATTTCCGTCTCCCGATCCGTGATGAGCTTCCTGCTTTTTTCCACCGTAACGCCGTGCTTGCAATCGCGCTCGTGGAACAGCATGCGTACCAGCGCAATATGCATGTGAGGCATCAGCAGTTCGAGAAAATAGGCGTGACGCTCGGTTAATGCACAGGAAATTTGCGTAAAGGCGAACAGACTCCGGACCCGGCCATTGACATCGAACATGCCGTGCGCTGCGATGCGTTCCAGATTGTCACGCTTGAGGTCGTTTGCGAAAAGCTTGTATGCAATGCCGTTCGAATTTTGTGGACACAGCAGGAATGGCTGGTTCTTGCCTGCAGCCCATGCCGACATGACGCGGGTCATGACACCGCCATCCGGCCGGCAAAGCTCGGAAAACGTAGCATCGTTTATGCTGGTACGGCTGAATTTTTCCATGCTGACCGACTGGCCGGATCCTTCATCGAATATGCATATGAGCATGCCATGCGGTAAAAGACTTTGCACCTCGCCTTGGGCCCACAGGAAAAATTGATGACGCAAGGAAATAGCCGTCGATGAATCAATAATCCGAAACAGATATTCCGTTTCTCTCTCTGTCAGCGTAATGCTCCTCATATACCGGCTCCCGTGCCTTGATTTTTATTTGTGCCGCATGCCCGGCAACGATATTGGCACCGCTGTTCTTGTTCAACCTTGGCAGCCCGCTCATTCTCAGCATGTTGCATGACGGGATAATTAAGGAAGCGTGTCAAATAGATGAACATGATGCTGGGCAGAAAGGATCATGCCCACTTGCTTGCGCAGGCGACATCCTGTGACGATGTCATTTTTGCGCGATACGGAATATCGTTGGCGGGAATCGCCGTCAATTTCATGGGTATTGCCCGACGGCATCACAGCCCATGACTAATACTGTGCGTTTCCGGAAGGAAAACCTGGCGGCTGGGGAACGGGATCGGCTTCAGCCGATGGGTCGGGAGAAACCGGGAATGGCGGTTGTTCCGGTTGCGCCCGGGGTTGAAGGTCTCGCCCTGGTTCGTTCCACGGCTGAGAATGGGGCTGTGATGGTGGGTCTGCCTGAGGCTGTGATTGTAATTCCGATTGTGGCGAGGATCCGCCGGCTTCTCCTGGCAGATAAATGAACTTCCAATCCTGATAAGTTACCGCTTCCGCGAAAGTGGCATAGCGTTCCTGAAAATTAGCTCGCTTGAATGGCTTCCGGGTCGAGAGACTGTGCACGCCGATAATTCCAATGCCTGGCTGCTTGATCAGCCCCCATCGGGCAAAGCCTGTCACAGGATCAAAAAAGATTTTGCGTAAGTGCCGCTTGATTATCGGGAAGCGGTCGTCCGCAAGCAATTTCTCCAGAGAATCAGGGTAGCGCTTGGGCATCCCAGGTGAATTCTCGTAGTACGACCCTATCGCCAGCCTGAATTGCTCGCCGACGAACATGAGCTCCACTTCTTTTTCCCGTCGTGCTTCGGTTTGCCATACCTGGCCTGCGCCGGCCACCACGATGCCGATCAATGCGACCGCGAATAGCATCCAGATGTAGGTAAAACCGCTTTCCCCGCGCATGCCTCACTCTCGCTTACCACGCCTCATAAGAGATTCCATCGTTTGCCTGTTCAGGCGAACCGCTGCGCACGTCATAAACCCCATCGAGATCGCCGGGAGGGGAAACCACGATCCAGGTTTCCGCACTCTCCGTCAGCGGATCCACCGGAATGTTGCGCAAGTATCGTTTCTCCACCAATTCGACCAGCGTGCCGGGATAGCTGTCAGTATCAGCATGGAATTTGTCGATGGCATCGCGCATGATGTTCAGATCCTGCCGCAATACCGTTTCTTTGGATCGATGGAGTGAATTAAAATATTTTGGCGCCACGATGCTGAGCAAAGTGGCGATAATCGCCATCACTACCAGTAATTCGACCAGGGTAAAACCAGAGCAACTCCAGTTGATCGGTAGCGTTGCGTTGGCTTTTGTTTTCTCCGTCGACCGTATTCGCTGCATAATTCACCATGCGTCATAGGAAATGCCATTCAAACCAGCCTGTTGCGAATGTGAATACACGTCGAAAACGTCGTCTCCTTCCTGAGGACTATCCGGTGGACTTCCATAGGCACGCTTACCCCAGGTGTCGGCGTCGGTAAGTCCGGAATCGGTGGTCATGGGATCACGCGGTAATCGACGTAAAAAATAGATTTTGCGCTTTTCCGGATCCTTCGCATCGGGCACCCCTGCGACGAGATCCTCCAATTTGCGCGGATAACCAGATTCGTCAGCATTCCGGGCAATACGTCCATCGTTTACCGCCCGTTTGTATGCATCGATGGCTTCCCGTATTTGCCTCAGTCCTGTTCGCAGTTCTTTTTCCTTGTCGCGCTGCGAGGTGAGTTCGTATAAGGGCATGGCCGCGGAAGCCAGCACCGCCATGACCGCCATGACGATCATCAGTTCAACCAGCGTGAAACCCCGGCTGGATGATGGATTCACTGTCAAGCTACCGTTTGCCATGCCTCACCGGATATCGATGTTCGCTGCGGGCGGCAGGGTAACCTGTGCCGCCATCTCGCTTTCACCCGGCAATGAAAGATTCTGGACAGTGATCCGGGTTGAGCCTGATTCCACCGCGATAACCTTGAACCGCACCTCGGCAGTTGCCGCAGCACCTTCGCTCTTGCTCAGCTGCAACAGCCGCGCCCCCGTTTTTGCCCCTTCATCCAGCGCTTCGAGCGCACTCGCATCATAATTAAGTTCCAGTTCCGCGGCTGGCACGCTTTCGCCACCCGCAAGACTTATATTTACCGTAAATTCCTTGCCGGGAGACGCCTCCGTAGGTGCCGTCAGGGTAAGGACTGGTGGCGGTGCAGTCTGTGCAGCGGAACGGGCAGGCTCCCCCTTGGGCTCATCGGATGGCTCTTCAGGCCGGACAACGGGTCTGGCAACTACGGCCGCTGAGGAAGAAGACGACATCGCAAGCGATCTTGGCGCCATCTTGGCAATGGTGACCGGAAACATTCCTGCGGCGTTCTCGGTACCAAATGAAAGTTGACTATCCGGTCTCGATGGGCGTGCAATATTGCGCACAATGCGCGGCGTAATGAGCAAAGCGATTTCTGTCTTGTTGCGAGTATGGTTCTGGCTCGAAAACAACCTGCCGACCCATGGCAAATCACCCAGCCCCGGTATTTTGTCGAAAGTGGTGCGCTCGGAGTCATTGATCAGGCCTGCCAGAATCTGTGTCTCCCCATCCTTCAACGCCAGCGTTGTGGTTGCGGTGCGTGTGCCTACCTGATAGGCAAGCCCCCCGTTGGTTATCGGTACTTCCTTGACGATATTGCTTACTTCGAGGCTGACGTTGATCGACACCTCGTCCCCTAACGAAACGATAGGCTCGACATCCAGTTTGAGCCCGACATCGAGATAACTCACCGATGACGCAACACCAACGTTGGCGGTAGCGGTCGTGGTAACCACCGGCACTTTATCGCCAATGAGAATCTTCGCCTTCTGACGATTCTTCACCCTGATGCGTGGATTGGCAAGCACGTTGATAATCCCGTCCTGTTGCTTGAGGTTAATCAAGACTGCCGGGTTGGTAATCACCGCGGTTAATCCGTCGATGCTGAACCCATTGCCATTGATCCCGCCACTGTTGATCTGGAAAGGCGGTATGGGATTCGGAAGGCCGGCGGCGGCGCCGGCCGCATTGAGCATGCTGACGTTGATTGAATCGGGATAGCGCAAGCCAAGATTGAGCAAGAGATTACGGGCGATTTCAAGCACTTCGACTTCCAGCATGACTTCGGGATCGGCCAGATCGTTCAACGCAACCAGTCGTTCGACCAGACGGATTGCCTCCGGCGTATCTTTCATCACAAAAAGATTCAACTTCTCGTCCACGTAAATATCTTTTGTTTTGACCAATCCCTTGACCATGGCGACGATCTGCTTCACATCGGTATTTGCCACATAGAACCCGCGCACCATCAACTCCTGATATTCCTTCTGCTTGGCCGCCGTGTTGGGATAAATCAGCAATGAGTTTTCGTTGAGCACCTTGTAAGCGAGTTGATTCGTCATGAGTAACAGCTTGAGTACATCGTTGATATTACTGTTACGGATCAGAATCGTGATTTTCGTATCCTGTTTGATGTCCTTGTCGAAAACGAAGTTGATCCCTGCGGTGCGGGCAATAATTTCAAAGACGGATTTCAGGTGAGTATCACGAAATTCCAGGGTCAGCGACTGTTTGAAGTCGGTCTTTAATACCGTCTCTGTTTTTTCTCCCGCCAGTTCCTCGGTGATTTGCTTCATGAGCCGACGGGCATCTCGCTGCATGGGGTTTTCCTGGAGTACCGATTGAATCTCGGTTTCGGCCCCGGACAAATTGTTGTGCGCCAGCAACGTTTCGACGTGCTTGATTTTGGCTGCATGGCGGCGCTCCACGTCCAGCGCGGCCAGGCCTGCGTGTGCACGCTCGTTTCGAGGGTTTATCCCAAGCACGTCATGGTATCCCTGCTGGGCGGCATCCAGTTTGCCTGACAGCCTGGCATTGTCGGCGTCGGTCAACAGACGTCCGGCTACCGCCTCACGCTGGCGCGCCAACACCGTCCGGATCTCGAGATTGTCCGGCTCCTCGCGCGCGGCCTGTTCCAGACTTGTCAGGCCCGGTGTCATCTTGCCCTCCGCAATAAGCCGTTTCCCTTCCTCGAACGCCTTGTCCGAAGCGCATCCGGCAAGCCCGGCCAACATCAGCACGGTCATGATGCATCCAACCGCTCTCATTGAAAATTTCCTGCCGTTCCACTGGTGGTGACAAGAGTCTGTCTTATGTTAAGGGGTAGATAAGTCAGGATGATCGCGTGATCGCTGACTTCTTCCACCCGATATCGATCGTTGATGTTTTCCCCGGCCTTGACCACATAATTACGTTCGGAAAGAGAAAGAAACACTCGCGTTTCATCCCCCTCCGTAACCTTACCGAGATATTTGAACGATAGGGGCGGCGGCGATGGCGGTTGGGGTTTCATGGCTGGCGGCGGCGGTATCCACGATTTACGGGTGAAAATATCACCTGCCTGTACGCCGAATTTTCTACGTTCCAACCGCTCGAGTTCCAATTGACCGGATTCATCTTTCGTGAATAGTCCCTCCTGGAGGGTCCTTTCTTCGGATGCCGATGACCCCGAATCCGCGCGATCCGCGGAAGCGCCGCCTTGCACCGCAATCGGGCGGGTTTCTCCGGACGCGGGTTGGGCGGTGTCCGAGTGGCCGTCTTCTCCGCTCACCCATTGGGCGGAAAGGAGCGCTGCCAACAACGCGCCGCCCAGCCACAATGTGCGTCCTTGCACGGCTCCTTTCATCTCTTGTCTTCGCTCAGATAGAGGTTGAATTTGAGACTTGCTTCGAGCAATTCGGAGTCCACACCTTCACGTTTGATGGCGATATCCACCAGGGCCATTGCAGGCACGACACGCAAGGCATCGGCAACAAAGCCACGTACCTGGGAATATTTGCCACGGACGGGCAATGCCATTTCATAGCGTGCAAGCTTCCAGTTTTTTTCACGGACCATGCGATAGTCGCTCCCGTTGACCTCTACATTGTGCTGCCCCGCAACCTGCACCAACTCCTTGATCCAGAATGGCGAGGAATCGATATGCGGAAAAAAGGCGTAGAAAGCCTGCAGCGCCTCATCGCCTTGTATTTTTCTGCCCGGTGCCATTGCAGGTTTTGTTTGCATAAGCACTTTCATCGCTTCGGCTTTGCCCATCAGTGCGCTCGATTCCGCACGGCGCGGCAACACTGCCACAATGAAAAAAACGACCGAAAAGATCATCAATCCGAAACCTATTTTTCCGGGTGTACCGAGTCGCGCCGTCTGCCAGCGCACTCGCAGCAAGGTATTCCTCAGGAAATCTCGATCCATGATGCCGTCAGGGAAAAAATAACCGGCTGCTGCGGATCTTCCCGCTTGATTTCATACTTGAGCAGATACGCATCCTTGAGAACCGGTTCACGCTCCAGGGCGCCGACAAAATCGAGCAGCGCCAGCATATTTTTCGCCTCGCCGCCAATCAGCATCGTGTGGCCGGAGGCATCCGGCTGGAATGACAGCAGAGCCACGTCGTGACCGGTCGCGTATTCGACGGAATCAAAAAGAGCCTCCCAGGGCAAATCAATCTCACTCAGTACTGCGTTGGCTCTTTTTATTTCCTGTTTTATTTCCCGGCCTCCGGGTGTGGATGCACCCTGCGGCAGCGTTTTTCGTTGCGTCCGGCGATCCATCCCCGCAATGCGCAAATCCCAGTAGGCCACCTCTTCCATGGCCGCTTTGAACTGGTAAAGCACACCTGTCAAAGCGGCTATGCCCAGTATCAACACGATAAATCCGGCGCTGCGAGCTTCCTGTCCGCCATCCGGGAAATTCAGATTCAAGCTGCGCATCAGCTTCCCCTGCCGGAGACCAGGACAGACGGGTAATGCAGTGGCGCAGGCTTACCCTCCGTCAGCAAGGGGACAACTTGCCAGCCGCAGTCGCCCGGCAGTCTCATTTCGGGATGATCCGGTGCAAACAGATAGACCGATTGGACCGCTTCTTTTTGTCGCGAAAAAAGGAGCGCTTCCTGGTCCAGTGCCGCAAGCAGTTCGTCTTCGGGACGATGCAGCATCCTTCGATTGCTTATGCGATGCCAGGCGCCATTCGACAGCAAGACAACACAAAGACGCCCGGTTTCGATCAGGGCAAACCACACCTGGGATCCATCAAACCGTTTACGCCATCGATCGAATGCGCTCGTCAGATAAGGCTTTATACTTTTCAACCTTACCTTGCGCCGGATGGCGATGTCCCCCAATCGCTCGAGCAGATTGCGCTCGATCGCGGCACAGACGGCCCCGCCACACGGATCCCACGCACTGATGCTGAGCGCCCATGTCCCTGCGCGCTCTCCGTACACCTCGCGCATGTGAAAAGCCGCGTATGCATACAGTTCACTGGGGCTCGCGATTTGCGTCTGTGCCGATACCACAGCGTATCGCACAAGATCGTTGGAAATAGTGATGCTCATGTCTACGCCAGCAGCATCTTCGATCATCTGCTCCAATTGCCCGAGAGGCGGTTCCCAGGCAGGCAAGCCCGGCTCGCGTTCGCAAGGCACCACGAGCCTGAGGTCCTCCTTCGGCTTTATTCCGCGGAAGGATCGCACCAGGTCGATCCGATCGGGGGCAAAAAAAACCTGTATCCGATCACGCAACAATGGTGACACGATTAGCCTCCTGTAAACTCGTTTGCCCCTTCATCACCATCGCTAGCGCGGCTTCACGCAGGAAACGGGTACCGCTTCGCTTCGCGGCCTCCTTTATTCGGCGTATGGGTTCCCGCGCTACGATGAGTTCGCGGATTTCATCATTCAGCACCAGCATCTCTGCGATTGCATTGCGTCCGCGGTATCCACTGCCGCGGCACTGGCCGCATCCTTTACCCGTACGAAACCGGAAGGTGCCCGCACCAGCGCGATCAATGCCCGACTCGGCAATCAACCGCTCGTCCGGGCACTCTTCCACCGCGCAATGCGTACAAAGCAGGCGAACCAGCCTTTGCGCGGCGATTCCGTTCAGGGCGGAAACAAAACTGTAGGGATCCACGCCCATGTGCGCAAAACGCCCGATCACGTCGAATACGCTATTGGCATGGACCGTGGTAAACACCAGATGCCCCGTCAACGCGGCCTGTATTGCGATTTGCGCCGTTTCGGGATCGCGGATTTCGCCGATCATGATCTTGTCCGGATCGTGGCGCAGGATCGAGCGCAAGCCACGTACGAAGGTCAATCCCTTTTTCTCGTTGACCGGTATCTGCAGCACACCCGGCAACTGGTACTCGATGGGATCCTCTATCGTGATGATTTTGTCCTGACCATCATTGACTTCCGAAATTGCGGCATAAAGCGTCGTCGTTTTGCCGCTTCCGGTGGGACCGGTCACCAATAACATGCCGTAGGGCTCGGCGCTGAGGCGGCGCAAACTCGCCATCGTGTCCTGGTCGAAACCAAGATGATCGAGTGTCAACCCCTCGACATGATCGGCAAGGGCCTGCCGGTCGAGGATACGCAGCACCGCATCCTCACCGAAAATACTCGGCATGATCGATACACGAAAATCAATCTCCCGACTCTGGATGGAAATTTTGAAGCGGCCATCCTGCGGTACGCGACGCTCGGCAATATCCAGATCGGACATTACCTTGATGCGGGAAATCACCTGTTCCGCCAGCTCCATGCCTTGCATCACGCCGATCAGCGTCAGTACGCCATCGATCCGGTATTTGATCGACAGGGTACCCATCCCCATTTCGAGATGAATATCGCTTGCCTGCGATTTATGAGCGTCATATAACGTGGAGTGAACCAGCCGCACCACCGGACTGGTGCCCTCGTTAATTGTCTTGAGCGAAAGATCTTCTTCTCCCACTTGTATCGCACTGCGCTCCGCCGCGGAAAGCACGCTATCCATCGCGCGCATCGTTTTTTCCTGTTGCGCAAAAAAAGCGGCCAGATCGGCGGGATGCACCAGATGCCACGTGGCTGCGACATCGATACATTCTTCTGCCCATGCTCTCAGATTGGGCGAAAATGGATTACCGACAGCAAAAAGGTATTTTTCTTCCCGCCGGAACAACGCGCACTCCTGCATGACCGCTTCGTTAAAAGACAGCATCTCGAATGCGGGATCGCATGTCCGCAGATCCTCCATTGTCAACACGGGCATCCTGAGCAGCCTGCCAAGCTCCATAACGAACTGGCCTGGCGCATAGCCGCAAGCTTCTTCCAGAACCGCCATGACTGGAACACCCCGATTCGACGCTTCCCGGCGTGCCTCGCCAAGCTGACGCAAATCGATCGGCTGCAATGCCGATGGCTGTAACGCGGATTCAATCACGCGGCTCAATTGATGCTTCCCGCCAACTGGAATATCGGCATATACATGAGGATGATGATTCCGCCGATCACCCCACCGATCACCGCCATCAACAGGGGTTCGATCAGCTTCGTCATCCACTCGACCCAGCGCGCAATTTCTTCATCATGAAAATTACCGATTCGCTCCATCATTTCCCCCATCAAACCGGTTCTTTCCCCGACCCGCAGCATGCGGCTGCCAACGGCCGTCGTGAGTCCTTCCGCCTCCATCGCGCTGGAGATTGTTTTTCCCTCGCGGATACTGGCAGCGGCCGCATGCACTTTTGGCCTGAAGTGCGGCTGTAGCAGACCGCTCACCATTTCCAGCGCCTTTGCCACCGGAATACCCCCACGCAACAGCATACCGAGCGTCCTGTAAAACCGGGCAAGTTGATAAACGCGCATGCGTTCTCCGATGGCCGGAATGCGCCATAATTGTTGCGATACCCATATTCTGAACAGCGGCCGCGTCAGGCTATAGATGGCAATTCCTAGCGTGACTGTCCCCACACCCGCCAATTGCCATCCCTGGTCATGCACGAAATGCCCCCATTGGATCAGAAGTACGGAGAGCCACGGCAAATCGGATCCGAGATCCTCATAAATAGCGCTGAACTTCGGCACCACAAAAACCAGAAGGAACATTGCCACCAGCAGCCCTATCACCAGCAGGAGAACCGGATAAATGGAAGCGCCAATCAGTTTCTTGCGGACCAGATCCATCTGCGCCTGATAAGTCATGAAACGCGTCAAGGCTTCAGGCAGGTCGCCAGTGCGCTCGCTTGCGCGCGCACTGGCGACATAAAGAGGCGGGAACGCCTGCGGATAAAATTCCAATGCCCGCGAGAAAGTCATGCCCTCATAAAGCCGCTCAAGCAGTTCGCCCATGATTTTTCGTATGCCGGCGTCCTGCTCTTTTTCCGACAGCGTCTCGATGCTCTCTACCAGGCTGAGCCCCGCCCCCAACAGGGAGAGCAACTCCTGGCTGAAATGCGCCAGTGGAAAACGTAGTCGGGGTTTCGGTATCCAACCGGTAAACCGCCGGCGTATGTCCAAAACCATGCCGCCCTGCGCCATTACCTGGAGACGGGCATCCTTCTCGCTATCCGCCTCGAGTTTCAGCAATACCGTGCCTTGTCCGACAAGTACGGCCTTCACTTCGTAGTGCATCCGAGCCTACCAGTTCGCTATATCGACCGCTTCACCCGTACCACCGGGTTGACCGTCCTTGCCATAGGAATACAAATCGAACTCCGCGCGTTCGCCCGGATATTTATAGACATATGGTCGCCCCCAGGGATCTGGCGGTACCATCTTCTTGAGGTAAGGCCCCTGCCACTTCAGTTCATTGGTGGGACGCGTCACCAGAGAGATCAGTCCTTGTTCGGTAGCTGGATAGTGACCGGTATCCAGGCGATACTGATCCAGCGCCTTTTCCAGGGAATCAATCTGGGCTTGAGCCGCTTTTATTTCGGACTTGCCCACCTGCGAAAAATACTTGGGCGCCACATAGCCAGCCAGCAATCCTATAATGACCATTACGACTAGCAACTCGAGCAGTGTGAATCCATATGCCGCATGCGTACGCCGCTGGATACGCCAACGCTTCATTTCAGTATCCTCGAATCCATTAGTAGACTTTGCAAAACGATACGAAGTGTAAGCGTCTTACATGACAAATCCATTACAGGGAAATGACGGGATAGCTGAAGCGATTGGACTAGAAACGAAGCGCCGCGGGCGGCGTATTGACGGTATTTACAAACCTGATCCTTGATCTCCCGGCACTGTTATGCTCCGCGGAGATTTCAACGCGTTTCCTCATCACAAAAGGATACCGAAGGTCAGGATCGTTGCCTCATAACCGAGGTAACTTTGACCATGGAAAAGATGTGACTTATTCGGCATCGATCTGCTGTTTCAGATCAAATGGGTGCAGTATTTCGTGCAGTGTTCGCAGTTTTGACCTGGTCTCTTCGGTTACACTCTCGTAATCCATGGCACGCTGATAAGGCGTTTCTGGTGTGTGGTACCCTTTACGATAGCGGCGCGCGCCGTGCTCCTTCTGCTTGAGCTTCAGAGTGAGGCAGAAGGATTTCAGCCGGCCTGGCAGCCGATGGGTAACTGCTATGTCGAGATATTCAACAGGGAATTGATCAAGGAGGGATGCCCTAATCGAACAGATAAAAACAATGAGCGATGCACCTCATGCTGAATTAATGCGCTCTCTGGCGGGCGAACACCATGTCCTTGCCGGCTTGATTGGGACAGCTCCGGTTCATTACGTCGATTTACCTGTTCACAGGAACATAGGTGACCTGCTGATCATGCTGGGCACGCTCCGCTTCTTCGCGCTCCATGAGTTGAAGATAAACCTCAAGGCGGCGTATTTTACCTACCGCCCAAGCTGGGCAAGAGCCGGGGATGTGATCGTATTCCAGGGCGGCGGTAATCTTGGCGATCTTTACGCAGGACCGCAGCAGATGCGCCAACATGTGGTGGAGAAGCTACCGGGGAACAGGATAATTATCTTCCCTCAGACCATTCACTTCCGTTCCCCGGATGCGTATGCGCAATGCTGCAGGATTTTTGCAAAGCACCCCGATCTCCATATTTGTGTCAGGGACCATAAGTCATTTGAACTGGCGGTCCCCATGTCGCGGCATGTTTATCTTCTCCCGGATATGGCGCACCAGTTATGGCCGATACAACAAGCCCGGCATTGCGAGGGCCATCGTCTCGCGCTATTGAGAGCTGATGCCGAGTCCGCAGGGAGCGAGGTTATCGATTTTGATATGCGTGCCGACTGGCGGGAGTTGGTCAGGCATAAAAATACCTGGATTCGGATGATGCGGGGAGTGCTGGCTGCCTTGCACCGGGTGCACCTCGACTCGGGTATCCTGTCCCTTGAGATGGACTTGTGGATCAAATACGCAACGAAGCTGGTTGGCGAGGCGATCGATCTTTTCAGCAGATTCGAGGTAGTTACGACTGACCGGTTGCATGCCCACATCTTGTCTTGTCTGATGGGGATTCCGAATACGGTCTTGAATAATTCTTATGGCAAGAATTATTCTTATATCACTGCGTGGACCGGGTCGAGCAGTATCGTGGATTACCAAGCGAAAAGCGTTGAATAAAATCGAAGAATAATCCTCCTTCGGAAGAGGAATGACGGCAAGCCGTCAGGAGAGTGAGCTGTCTCATCCAACTTCACGATGCTTGCGTGCGTCCGCTCAATTCTCTTGGTAACAACCCCTATTATTATGCCCAAGCCAAAATTGCGTGATCAGATAGCTCGTTTTCTCGACATCCCCGTTCATATGCCAGGGGTTATAAAGCACGGTAATGATTTATGCACCAGGATCGACGGTAATTTTCTGCATATCCGAAGTAAACGCACGAAACTTGTTCTATCCCCGGAGGCACTGGGTACTGCTTTCCTGCTGCCTACTGTCGCGATGGGCAGACGTCTTGTCGGGGAATCGTGCGATCCGGTATGGCTGGAGAACACGCAACGCATACTTGATCAGGTAAATGCGTGGTGGGATTATGGGGCAGTTCAGCCTGACTTTGCACCCGGTAATCCTGGTCGGCCAAACCAAGGTGTCGGGCTGGCGTTTAGCTTAGGAGTTGATTCATTTTATTCCTGCTTTTTTGCCGATCCAGCACCCGATCTTTTAATTCTGGCTTCCGGATTTGATATCCCGCTAGAAAGAAAAGATATCCTTGCATCCATGTGTAATTCTCTAGCCACAGTAGCCGAGGCAACGGGTAAAGATTGGACAATGATTGAGACTGATCTCAGAAGGCATCGTCTTTTTCGGAGATTATCCTGGGAATTCTCCCATGGGGGTGCGGTTGCATTTTTAGGGCACCTCCTGCAAGAACGCATCGGTTCCTTGCTTATTTCATCGAGCTTTGACCAGGATCATCTGGGTCCCTGGGGTTCGCACCCTGAGCTCGATCCTTGCTGGTCCTCCAGCCGACTTTCGGTCAAAAGCATAGGACATGAGGTTTCTCGATCAGAAAAGATAAAGCGGTTGGTGAATCATACTATTGCCAAACCACTTCTGAAGCGCCATCTACGCGTATGCTGGGAACACCCGACATCACTTGGTAACTGCGGTTATTGCCGTAAATGCGTCCTGCTGCGCATGACCTTGAGTTGGCATGCCCCTGATTTCAAGCTCGATACTTTGCCGGAAAATATACCGCTGGTTCAAGCTATTGAGGCTTTGCCCCCAATAACGGATGATTTATCACTTAATTTTCGAAGGGAGCTGGTGGGACATCTTGATCCGCCTGTTGATAGAGCATTACGTAAGCTGATTCAGCGGTCAGAAGAAATCATTAACCGTGATACAGCAGATGCTTGAAAGCTTTCCGGCATTGCGATCAATCGAGGCAGGCAGGTCTGTATTGTTGCGATTGTCCCGAGCCGCATAGGTTTACAAATCGCAGGTTCCCGGAAATTGCTCATCCACATCAGCAAGCCTGCTGTCACCCGTGCATTATGACTATAGAAAACGGCAACGAATTCATTTTCAAAATCATGGATAGGGTAAATGGGTATGGCTCTGGGTCGTCCCAGTCCACCTTTCGGCGGGCGTAAGCCAATTCAGATTTATGCATTAAAACCGCAATCAACCCTATCGCCGACCTATTCTTGAGTACTTGCGAACTTGCTGCCCTATTGCAGAAGTTTGGGGTAGAAAAACAGCAGACATGGAGCGACTTGAATAGAGAACGATTGTTCTCTATAATGAGATCAATCGTTCTCTATTCAGCTCTCGCCATGCAGCAACTCGACATTTCTTCTTATCTTGGCAAGCTTCAGGATTACTACGTCCGGGAAAGAATCATTCCCTCGACAACTCAATTATCTGTGCTATGGAACGGAAAGGCCCGTTCCTGGACACACCGGATCGTCCAGCGTTTAAAAGAAGAGGGTTTTCTGGAAAATGGTCCGGGCGGAAGATTGCGCCCGGGGCCACGCTTTTTCGAGCGAGCGGTCGGGCATACGGTCCGTGCAGGGTTGCCTCAAGAGGCTCCCGACGTTCAGCCTGAATTATTGCGTATAGATGATTATCTTATCGAAAAGCCTTCTCAAACCATCCTGTTTCCCGTCAAGGGCGATTCGATGATCGATCTGGGAATACTCGAGGGCGACATGGTGGTTATTGAACGCAGCAATTCAGCTTCACTTGGCCAGGTCGTATTGGCTATCGTGGACAACGAATTCACCCTCAAGGTCCTGGCCAGGGACAAGGAAGGCTATTACCTGGAAGCGCGCAATGATAGGCGAAGCAAGGAGTACCTGCCTATCCGGCCCGAGCAGAAACTGGAAATCTACGGGTTTTATGTTGGCCTGTTTCGAAAAGCCCCCGCTGCCGGAAACCACCTCGGTCCCAGCCGTGGTTAATGGAACTTCACCATGTCGATGCTTGCTTCCTCACCCTCTGCGCCGCTATCGCTTTTGCAAATCGAAGCTCGATTCAAAAACAGGATATGGAGGGGCGATCCATCAGGATCTTCGAGTGATCCATCGGGATCTTCAGCGGATCCGGTTGTTTCCAGTGGTTTCAGCGAACTGGATAAAGCTTTGCCCGGAGGGGGATGGCCTGTTCACAATCTGACGGAATTGCTGCTACCGGCAGAAGGGCTGGGAGAAATCAGATTATTGGGTCGACCGCTTGAGCAGATCACCGGAGACGGGAGAAATATTCTATTGGTGGGTCCGCCTTATATTCCTTATATGCATGCGTGGGAGAACCTGCATATTGATAGTCGGCGTATTGTAATTGCCAGAGTCGACAAACCGGCCGAGCGATTATGGGTACTTGAACAAGGGATCAAAAGCGCCGCTTTCGGAGCTGTTATCGGCTGGCTGCCCGAATCCAGCCTGCAAACGACGCGCAGATTACAGGTCATCGCGCGAACTGTTGCCAGCCTGGTTTTCTTGTTCAGGCCGGTGAGCGCGCAATTCGAATCCTCCGCGGCCCCACTTAGAATATGGCTCGGTCCGGTAGCGCAGCATACGCTTTCTGTGCGCCTGCTGAAACGGCGGGGTGCTCCGACTGTCCTGCCCATTTACATTGTCCTCCCTCAGATAAAGCCCTTCTCCAGCTCCGCTGTATCCGGATCTGCTTTAGTCCATTGTTGAGTCTTGGATCAAAATGTTGTGGATCGCTCTACATTGTCCAACATTATCGCTCGACTGGATTGAACGCCGGTTTCCTGCCGCACTGATCCCCGCAATGGCGGTAACTATTCGCAAGGGTAATCAGGCTTATATCCGGCAAGCCAATAAGCCGGCGCAACAATGGGGAGTAACGGCTCATCAACCCTTGGCAAGCGCCCTGTCTCTTTTTCCCGACCTGGTGGTATTGGAGCATGACCCGAATGAAGAAATGAAAGCGTTGCAGGAAGCTGCATATGCCGCTTTGCGTTTCACTCCCAATATTGTGCTGCAATGCAGCGGCCTGATCGCGGAGGTTTCCGGAAGCCTGAAGCTGTTTGGCGGCCTGAAAAAATTGTGCCGATTACTCAACCGGGCAGTGACTGCACAAGGCTTGCAACTCTGCGTGGGCGCAGCTCCCACTGCAAAAGGAGCATGGCTTCTCGCACAGTCCACGCCACCGCACACCGTCATCAATGGCGCGGGGGCTAAATTCCACTTATTGCTCGACTTCCTGCCCGTCAGTTTGCTGGAGTCGGCCCAGGCTCATCTTGAAGTCATTCGCGGCATAGGCTGCAAAACGCTGGCTGATTTACGGCGATTGCCACGTGGAGGAATGGCGCGTCGATTTGGCACGGGTCTTCTGATGGAACTGGATCAGGCTTACGGCGACTCGCCAGACCCTCAAAAATGGTTTGAAGCACCGGAATATTTCCAGCGAAAGATGGAATTAATGGCGCAAGTTGAAAATGCCGGCATGTTGCTGCTTCCCGTACAGCGGATGATCGAGCAAATGTGCGGCTGGCTGGCTTCACGCTATACGGCGGTTTCAGCGTTCTCGCTCATTCTGCACCATGAATATTCTCTCCGGCAGCCACATCGATCCACGCCCATAAACATACGGCTTTCCGAGCAAAGTAATGATCCCGGTCATTTAATGATTTTGCTCCGTGAACGCCTGGAGCGTACAAAACTGATGGTTCCGGTTTGCGGATTGGAGCTGATAGCGGACGAAATAACAACGGGAATGGAGGCCAATCTGGAACTGTTCCCGACCGCGCAATCGGAAGCGACTTCATTGAGCCGGTTTATTGAAAAACTTTCCTCCCGCCTGGGGCCGCAAGCCATCACGAGTCTGCAAGCTGTCTCTGACTATCGGCCGGAGTGCAGCCAAAGATTCAATGCTTCAGGAATAGGTGGATTTTCATGCCGTGGAATGCATCGGGACAGAATTTCATCGGAATTAATTCGTCCCGCCTGGTTAATGGAAACACCGCTGAAACTGAAGCTGCAACGTCAGCGGCCGGTTTACGGGTCGCTATTGAAATTAATTTCAGGACCGGAACGAATCGAGGCAGGCTGGTGGGACGATGGCGCGATCACACGCGACTATTTTATTGCGGAAAATAATCTTGGCCAATTGTTATGGATTTACTGCGAGCACAACTCGACAGGAGACAATAAGAAAAAAGACTGGTATTTGCAGGGGCTGTTTGGATAGATCGATTTTGCCTCCATCCGGGGCATTCTGAGTTATTTCTGAACATGTATTCTTTCCCTCCTCCCTACGCTGAACTGCACTGCTGCTCCAGTTTCAGCTTTCTGAAAGGTGCTTCCTTTCCGGAAGAGCTGGTTGAACGCGCGGCAAGCCTGGGCTATAGCGCACTGGCCATAACGGATGAGTGTTCCATGGCGGGGGTGGTGCGAGCCCATTCCGAAGCAAAAAAAACCGGCCTCCCTCTTCTGATCGGAAGCCAATTTATCCTGGAGGATGGACTGCGGTTGGTCTGCCTGGCCATGAATCGGGAAGGCTACGGCAATCTATGCGAACTGATAACGCTGGCAAGACAGCGTGACAAGAAAGAGGCTTATCGTATAAGCCGCGCGGATTTTGAAAGCTGTCCTGATGCGCCTCATCTTGCCCTGTTGCGAGATTGTCTGATTTTATTGATTCCTCGTTCTACTCAAACAGAAACCTGTCTGGTAAATGACATGCGCTGGGCACTGTCGCTATTTCCTGGCCGCTGCTGGGCTGCTGTCGAGCTATTGCTTCATGCCGGCGAGGATCACCTGCTCGAACGAATACGGCAGGCTGCGGCTATCACAAGGATACCGCTCGTGGCCGCCGGCGATATCACCATGCATGACGGTTCTCGCAAACCTCTTCACGATACGATGACGGCCATTCGTATCGGCAAGCCGCTTTCCGAATGCGGCTATTCTCTCCAGCCTAATGCGGAACAGCATCTGCGTACAAGATTGCAATTGACAGAAATCTATTCGCCGCAGCTCTTGCAGGAGACTGTTTCGATTGCAGCGCGTTGTACTTTCTCGCTGGACGAGTTGCGCTATGAATATCCTGATGAATCAGCAGGAACTGGCGAGACCTATGCCGCCTATCTGCGACGCATGGTTGAGGAGGGCATGGCAAGACGGTTTCCCGAAGGCGCCTCGGTCAAAGTCAGGAAACAGGTCGAATATGAATTGAAGCTGATCGCCGATCTGAACTACGAGCCCTATTTCCTGACGGTATTCGATATCGTAAAGTTCGCCCGGTCGCGCGGCATTCTCTGCCAGGGACGCGGATCGGCGGCCAATTCGGCGGTCTGCTATTGCCTGGGTATTACCGAGATTGATCCGGAACGCAGCAGCCTGCTATTTGAACGGTTTATTTCTAAAGAACGTAATGAGCCCCCCGATATCGATGTCGATTTCGAACATCAACGCCGGGAAGAGGTCATTCAACATATCTATCAGAAGTATGGTCAGGACCGTGCGGCGATAGCGGCAACGGTAATCACATACCGTACCCGCTCGGCGGTCCAGGACATTGGCAAAGCGCTGGGGCTCGATATCGAACGCATCAAACGGTTATCCGGTTCTTTTGCCTGGTGGGACAAGACCTCGGATATTTCTACGCGGCTCATTGAAAACGGCTTCGATCCCGATAGTCCCGTCATCCGGAAGCTGATTCAGCTGATCCCAGCCTTATATGGGTTTCCACGCCATTTATCGCAGCATGTAGGCGGTTTTGTCATTACCTGCGACAAGCTGTGCCGCATTGTCCCGATCGAGAATGCCGCCATGCCGGATCGCCGCATTATCCAATGGGATAAGGACGATCTTGCAGCGGTAGGGCTGATGAAAATCGATGTGCTCGCACTGGGTATGCTATCGGCCATCCGCCGCACGCTCGATCTGGTTTCCATACAGCACGGCAAGCCATTCCAGATGCAGGATATCCCGGCGGAAGATGAAACCACCTTCGACATGATCTGCAAAGCCGACACCATCGGTGTTTTCCAGATCGAATCCCGAGCACAGATGTCCATGCTGCCGCGCTTGAGGCCGCGGAATTTCTATGATCTGGTGATAGAGGTCGGCATCGTTCGTCCGGGGCCGATTCAGGGAGGCATGGTGCATCCCTACTTACGGCGCCGTCAAGGGCTGGAACCGGTGAGCTATCCAAGCGAGGAAGTCAAAACCGCTTTGAAGCGAACCTATGGCGTTCCGATTTTCCAGGAACAGGTGATGCAACTGGCAGTGCTGGCCGCCGGCTTTACTCCAGGCGAGGCAGACCAGTTGCGACGTTCCATGGCCGCCTGGAAAAGAAAAGGGGAGCTCGGTTCTTTCCATAAGAAATTAATCGAGGGAATGACCAGCCGAGGCTACACCCTCGATTTTGCTGAACGGATCTTCCGCCAAATCCAGGGTTTTGGCGAATATGGGTTTCCGGAATCTCATGCCGCAAGCTTTGCGTTGCTGGTTTATGTATCGGCCTGGCTTAAATGCCACGAGCCCGCTGCCTTCCTGTGCGCCATGCTGAACAGCTTGCCCATGGGTTTTTATAGCGCATCGCAACTGATCCAGGATGCGCAGCGGCATGGCGTTCAAGTCAGGCCTGTGGACGTGACAATCAGTGACTGGGATTGCACGCTTGAAGAACAGATGGATAAATCTTTTCAGCTTGCTGTCCGGCTGGGCCTGAGCAGGGCGAAAGGGATCGGCATTAAAGCTGCCCGGCATATCGTTGAGGCAAGAAAAATCTCACCATTTGAAAATACGGGCGATTTGGCAAGCCGCGCATCCTTGAATAGCGCTGAGATGCGCTCCCTCGCCCGCTCCGATGCGCTGTGCGCGCTGTCGGGTCATCGGCGGCAGGCTTTATGGGCGGTTGCATCTCACATAAAACAACTGGATCTGATGCGAGACGTCCCCGTGAAGGAGACGCTGCCCAACATTGCCGCTGCGCGTGAAGGAGAGGAAATCACGGCTGACTACGCCAGCACGGAACTCACTTTGCGCAGACACCCCCTTGCCCTGTTGCGGCCAAAATTGACCAGGATGAATTTAAATTCGGCAATGGAGCTGGACAATTACCCAACGGGGCGGCTGGTGCGAACCACCGGTATCGTAACCTGCCGTCAGCGTCCTGGAACGGCAAGCGGCGTGGTCTTTGTTACGCTCGAAGATGAGACCGGGATAACGAACGTCGTGGTATGGAGCCAGCTTGTCCGGAAACAACGCCGTGAAATATTAAACTCAAGGCTTTTAACGGTGTATGGGGTATGGCAACGTGAAGGTGAAGTCAAGCATTTGATTGCCAAGCGGCTGGTAGACCATAGTCATTTGTTGGGTAATCTCATGGTAGAGAGCCGGGATTTTCATTAATCCCATGAATCCGGTTCTCTTGAAAGCCCTTTTCTTGAAGACTATAGTTCAATGGAGCTGGCAAAAGTTGTACGCCTATACCTGGAAAATAGGGAAAGCTCGCAACCACACCAGTTTTTGGCTTTACAAGTCTCCATGTTAAATAGGCTTGGAACCGGTTGATTGCCGAAATGATATCAATCCCGTTAGCTCGGCCTTGTCGATATCAGGATTTCGCAGGCGACCAGGCTGTGGTCACAGTCATCTCATCGTTACCAATTCTTGGAGAAATACCATGCAAAACAATCAAAAGATCACCCCATGTTTGTGGTTCGATGATCAGGCCGAAGAAGCGGCTGAGTTTTATACCGGTATTTTTCGGAATTCGAAGATATTGAATATTTCTCGCTATGGAGAGGCGGGATATGAAATCCACGGAAAACCGGCGGGAACAGTAATGACCGTCTCATTTGAACTCGATGGACAGGCATTCACCGCGCTTAACGGTGGCCCGACGTTCAAATTCAACGAAGCCATCTCATTTCAGGTCAATTGTGATACGCAGGAAGAAGTGGATTATTACTGGGAGAAGCTGTCTGAAGGCGGGGACGAAAAAGCACAGCAGTGCGGTTGGCTGAAGGATAAATACGGCGCATCATGGCAAATTGTTCCCGGCGTTCTACTCGAGATGCTGAATGATGCCGATTCGGAAAAATCCGAAAGGATCATGGAAGCAATACTTCATATGAAGAAGATGGATATTGATGAACTAAGGCGCGCATATGCCGGATAATTTTTAGCGCGGCAAAGCCGGTGGTATTGTCGCATAAGCTGCCTCGACAACGCGCTGCGGGATGGCGACTGACCCGCTGCGCGTTATTGGCCGATCTTCTTCGCGTTAAAACAATGCATCCGACGCCGAATCGAAGGCCGAATCAGCGTCGGATGCATTCATTCATTAAAACGAACTCCTCGCTGAACCGGAAGAACAAAAGCGGGATTAGTAACGACTGGAAAGCCTGACTGTATCAAGACGACTGGCATTCGCCTCATCTACAGGGCCTGCCTCGACTTGCGCCGATGAACGATAGTACCCATCAGCCCCAGGCCGGCCAGCAGCATGGCGTAGGTTTCCGGTTCGGGTACCACGCCTGCCACCAAGGTGCCCGTAACGCCATACTTATCCAGGAGATGCGGATTGGCGATATCCTGAGCCAGATAATCCGATCCTCCCACGAACACTGAATAATCACCTGCGGCCAGGTTCATGAAAGTGTGCGAAACCTTGCCATCCGCTACACCGTCGAATCCGGGGATCGTTCCCATTCCATCGTAAGCATGCCCAACATATTTAAAAAAGCTCAGGGCAGCGGGCAAATCTTTTACCGGATCGGGCGCATTGCCGATTTTCCAGTCATTCAATGCTCTGAATGAACCTTCGGTGTCAGCGGGCCGATATGCTTTTGAGATATCCGAAGAATCATAATCCGCCCCCATCGGTGCAACATGCGCAAGCCCCTGATAGAGCGAGAAACCGGGCGTCAATCCATCGAGCACGGGGGCAGCACCCGCTGCTGCGGTGTAAACCTGGCTAGCGAACGAGAGCGTCACATTTGTCGGGTTAAGCAACGTAAACCGGTAAGCCAGTGTTTTGTGAGCATCGCCGTAGTCTGCGTCCGTGCCGTCGATCCAGCCGTAATTACCGGTAACTGCCTGATTTGATATGCTGGAAATAGCGTAAGTATTATCGAAAGCGCCGAAGTTGCGGCCGGTATAGCCGACGTGAGCGAATGCCGGCAAGGAAGTCATGCCCGCAAGGAAAAGTGCATATCTGAGGGGTTTTTTCATATGTAGTCCCTTTTCATGGATGATATTAAATGTCATTAGCATCGGCATGCCCGTTGCCGGGACCGATGCGGCAGAGTATTCATTATCCATATCTACAAATCAATGTGACATATTGCCGCATGTGGCAAATTGTCGCAGGCCAATACAGGCGCGGCAATATAAGCTATCCAGCGTAAACGTACAGAAGTGGCCCCAAGAATTTGAACAAATCCATAAGTGGAAAATCTGCTACCTTTTGATGGTCCCTGCTGGGCTTTGATATGAAGCAGAGAAATGGCAAAAAGAGCAAGACGGACGCACTCAGCGGCGTTCAAAGCCAAAGTGGCACTGGCAGCGCTGGCTGGTGACAAGACGCTGGCCGAACTGGCACAGCGGTTTGAAGTTCATCCCAACCAGATTACCGAGTGGAAACGGCAACTGAACGAACGGGCGGTCGACGTGTTTGGCGGAGGCGGCACTGCGGCGGAGCCACCGGTTGATTTGAAGGTGTTGCACGCCAAGATTGGGCAACTGACGCTGGAGAATGATTTTTTAGAAGGTGCGCTCACCAAGGTGGGATTGTTGAGCGCAAAGCGATGATAGACGTCCACCACGCACTTCCGATCAGCCGTCAGGCCCGGTTGGCCGGCATCAGCCGGGGCAGCGTGTATTATCTGCCCAAACCAGTCAGCGCCGTGGATCTGGCGCTCATGCGCCGCATTGACGAATTGCACCTGGAACATCCGTTCATGGGCGCGCGCATGCTGCGCGACCAACTCAATCGGGAAGGGCTCGATGTTGGACGCAAGCATGTTGGCACGTTGATGAAGCGTATGGGCATTGAGGCGCTATATAGAAAGCCTGGAACCAGCAAGAGGCACCCTGGCCATGAAATTCATCCTTACCTGTTGCGCAGCCTCGCCATCAACCGGGCCAACCAGGTCTGGGCGCTCGATTCGACCTATATTCCAATGGCCAAAGGATTCATCTACCTTACCGCCGTCGTGGATTGGGCCTCGCGCCGGGTATTAGCCGCAAAGGTAGCGATCACGCTGGAAGCCTGCCATGCCGTCGATGTGCTGCAAGAGGCGTTTCATCGCCATGGCAAGCCGGAGATCGTGAATACCGATCAAGGCAGCCAGTTCACCGCGCATGAGTTCGTGCAGGCCGTCAGGGAACAGGGCTGTAACCTCAGCATGGACGGGCGCGGAGCCTGGAGGGACAATGTGTTCGTCGAGCGCCTGTGGAAATCGGTGAAATACGAGCGGGTGTACTTGCATGCCTATGACTCGATCGCAGAAGCCAGAGCATCAATTATGCAATACATGGATTGGTACAACCGATCCAGGCCACATGCGAGCCTGGGCAAGAAAACGCCTGATGAGGCTTATGCCGTGATGCTGCCGACGGTCGAACTGGCAGCGTGAGAATCAGCAGAGATTCCACTTAAAATATTCAAGGTGTTGTTCAAACAAACGGAACCACTTCTTACTGCATTCCATGAATGGATCCTGGTTTATCCTAAGGTTATTGTTTCTCCAGATACACGGGTACGACAGCCGCGTTAGCCTGGGTTATAAAGCCGAAAATAAATGATCGCCAATCCCATCCTGTTCGCCTTACCGATAGAAAATTTCCGGCGGTCGATACGTTCGATAGCGTACCGAATGACTCAAGGAGAAGGCGTATTTGTTACGGACGCAAGAATGGAAAATTATCGATTGGAAACGAAAGCAGACCGATCACCCACTGAGAGGCGGGCCGTTCAGGTTTTCCATTATCGTCGCGGGCAGACCGTATCTCGTTACAAAGGAGTTCCGATATGTCGATCGCAGTCACCCAGCGGGGCTTCGAGCCCGCCCATTCCAATACCAACCTTCATGAAATCATCTTCACCCAGGCGTCGGTCCGGCAGAACGGCATCCGCCGGTTGTTTACCATTCCGCTTTATGGCGACGGCCGCGGCACCGAAGCCACCACGCTGATCGCGCCAGGCATTAAAACGCGCGACGGGAAAACTCGAGACCTGGTTATTCACGGCATCATGTCCGACTATGTCGAGGCCCACGACGCCATGACAGGGCAGCCCATCTGGCGCCAAAGCCTGGGGGTGGCGATACGGGGCAGCAAGGCGATTGACACCTACCTGATCAATGATCACTGGGGTTTCCTGAGCACCGGCATACTCGACCTTGCCGACGGCGCCTGGGGCGGTGTGTCGTGGTCATCACCCGATGGCGGCGTTGCGAAGGCGAGCTTCTGGTTCCACTGGATCAGCATTGTCGATGGGTCGCATCTGGCTCCTCCGTTGAGCCTGGATGGCGCGATTTACAACCCGGGCGGCGGCATCGCCAGCCAGAAATTTTCGAGCGCGGCGCGCAAACAGCGATGCGGCCTTGCCATGATGACGATTGGCGGTGCGAAGACAGTTTTCATCGCGGCCGGCTCCGTCTCGGAAGCCTCGCGAGCAACCGCGGCTGGGTGATCGCGGTAGACGTAACGACGAAAGGCATCACGAAGATCGCGGCGGCCTGGTCCTCGACCGCAAGGTATTCGGGCGGCGGTATCTGGATGGGTGCGCAGGCGCCGGCGGTGCAGGGCAACAAGCTGTATCTCATGACCGGCAATGGTGCCTTCGATCCGCCGGCCGATCTTGGCGAGTGCCTGGTGGAGTTGCAGTATGATCCAGCCACGACGACGACGGTTGCATGCCACGGATTGGTTCGCCCCGTTCAGCGACGCCGCGCGTAACGGCGACGACCCGACGCTGCCGGAGCCGAAAGAAGACGGCAATGATAACGGTGACGGCGCCAGCAACACGAACGCCTTTACGGGTATGGACCTTGGCTCCGGCGGCCTGGGCATCATACCTGAACTGGGATGCGCGATCGGCGCGGGCAAAGATGGCATTGTCTATATCTTGCGGCTCGGCGCGTTCGGCAAGAGGCAAAATGAGGATTTTGCACCTGCGAAGATCGCCAGCAACTATGCGAAGGCGAAATATATCGGCTGGTTCACATTCTTCCCCGGCTTCGACGTCAGCCCGACTCCAACCGACATGACCCGGCTCAACAAGCTGTTCGACGGCAAAACCCATCATCAGCACTCGACACCTGTGGTCTACAAGTCGCCGGTACATGGGTGGATGGTGTTCTGCTGGGGAGAGAATGCGAGCTTGCGCGCCTGGAAGGTGAATGCGAACCTTACCCTGACTTTCCTGGCATCGAGCGACGAAACGGCATCGCCGAATACCGGCGGCGTGGGTGGAATGCCAGGCGGCATGATCAGCCTGTCGGCCAATGGTTCGACACCGGGGTCGGCGGTGTTGTGGGCATCGGTCCCCTATGGCAACGCCAACTCGGAGATCACCAACGGCCGCTTGCTGGCCTATGTGTTCAACAAATTTCTGCCGCCAACACCCGCCAACGGCAGGATCTATCTGGCCAACTACTCGGGCGGAGTTGATGTTTATGGCCCATAACCCAGGGTAACTCACTAAAAGACGAATCAGCCACCAGTCTTTTACAATGCGCCCCCTCAAGGACGCTGCTTCGATACTGATGCGTATGATCAAAAGGCGTTTTGCAATGCCTGGAAGTCTGGAATTCCCTTCTCGTCGGGCACGACGACTTCCCCATCGAACCATCCGCTCTTGAAGCCCATTGCGCCGATCGCTTTTAAAATATGCGTCAGTTTATGGAACCAGTCATTGCCGTTACGGGTGAAAAGCTGGACTTTTTCGCCGTCTATGCGAGTCAGTATCCGGTAACCGTCGAACTTGATTTCGTAGGTCCATTCAGCCGGGTCATTGGGAGGCCCATCGACCAGCGTGGCGAGCTGCGGCTTGAGCGCGTGAGGAAGGTCAGCTTCGAGTGCGTTTCCCGGCAAAATGCGGCAAACCGGATACTTTTTTCTTTTTGGGCGCTGCTTTGGCACCGGCAGGAGGAATAGATTTTCTTAATCTAATGGGTGAAGTTTAAAGCGTGCACTGTACGCAGAACGTTCTCTGTTCAGCGCGGCGAGCTTCTTTGAACCCGCCGCGCGCTCATCCATAGGTAGGGATCAGTTTGTGGCCAGGAAGGTATATTCAGCGGGTCGAAAGAGACCCTCAGGGCCCGATTCAAGTTGCGAGACGCTACCCCAACGTGTTTTCACCGCTCCTCTCTCCCAGTTCCCCCAGCGGCCTCGGTACTTCAACCAGTTCGGATCCTTGAATGCTGCCGGAGCAGAAGTTGGTAACGGCAAGAAATCAGAGCCGCCCCACTCGTAGATCTCAATAGTTCCAACCCGTTGATCGAAGCGATACGCGTTTTCCTTACAGTAGTCGTGGGTATCTCCGGGGCGGCTGTAAATACCGGCCTTGGGATAGGCTTCATGATTGCCGTTTGCAAGGTGAACCAGAACTTGGCAACCCGAAAACTCAGCCAAGCCGCTCCCGGGTGCATGGGTTTCCTTATCACCATGGTGATCGAACGTGACCGCCAACAGCTTTTCCTGCTGTGGATGGTTGAAATCAACGCTCCCTAGATGGATCTTAACATGCACCCAATCAGCAACATGGTTGCCCCAACTGGTGTTAGCCACGTTTTTTCCCTGGTTGTAATTGAAGAACCACCAGTAGATGATATCCAGCTTGTTATTCTGGCCCTCTACCACAGTTGCATAAGCTGTCACCTCTGATGAATCCTTGGGAATCGATCCATTGAACCAGTCTTGCGTATCCGATGGCTGGTTGAGGTCATGTCGCGTGCGCAGGCAAGCATGATCGTTCGCATTGCTAGGGCCAAGAAGCGCTGCTTGTTCCGCCAGACCATTCCGGTTCAAGTTTTCAATATAGAAATCGGAAGTATGCCCATTTTCTACCTTCTGCATTATCATTTGAGTGAGAAAGGGGTCAATTGTGCCTGGCCAATAAACTTCATCTACGTTTAGCATGAAGATCGGGGCATACTTCCTTACCAGCGCGTCTTTGAGCGCAAGCTTGTCGACAAGCGGCGCCACGCCATTCATTGCTCCATAAACTACCCCATCGCCATCGTCGACGGCGAACTTAGCTTCGAAGGTAGCATCACCGAAGATCGAGATCAAGAGAGGAGTATTCCCGTCATAGCAACAATAGCCCGCCACACTTCCGGACGTGATCTTGGCAACCCTGTTGTGTCGGCTGCTCATCCCATGCTTGTTCGTTCCTTCATCTACGACTTGAATGACGTTCTTTCCATCCACTGTGACGACACCATTCGCGTAGTTGCAATTCCATGGGGAATAGTTGCGAACAGCGACTTTCAGTGGAGCATCATTGGTGACACGAAAGGCCAACGCGTTGATGAAGTTGTCAGGATTAACCCAAGCATGAAACCCGACCAAACAACCATCGGCGACTGGCGGGGTAACAATGTCGTCGATGCCTACAGGACCTGCAATGAAATGCTTGCCTTTGTTCGTCGTAAACTCGAAGTGACGTAAGCTTCCATAGCCGTATCCGCTGCTGCTGAGTGACAGGGACTGCAACGTTTCATCTTCCAAGAATGTGTGCGAAGTGAGCGCGTATCGGTCGTCATTGATCCCACCGGCGCTGGCGATGCTGCCATCACGCAATTCGATCTGGATACCACGAACCTTGTCACCGTCCCACCGAACACTGATGGAGCGGGCTACGGAGGTTTCCGATTCCAGCTTGGTTTCATTTGTCCCGGCTGAGCTATTCCCAATCACGTTGGTTTCGAACCATGGGCGATGCACAATGGGCGTTGGAAGATCGCTATGAACCATGAAGGCAAGTGCGTTGATGAAATTGTCCGGATTTACCCAGGCATGAAAGCCGGCTAGGAGCGTACCCTCCACTGCAAGCGCCACTTCGTTGTCGAAACCTGCTGGCCCAGCCATGAAATGGCCACCTGTGGACGTCTCGAACTCCACCTGACGCACGCTTCGGTATCCATATCCCGAATCCCTCAGCCATGCCTTAGTGAGCATCTCACCAGCGGCAAAGCGGTATTCGGTAAGCGGATAGCCAGAGTCGTCATAGCCGCCTGACTGTCGACTGGATCCGTCATTCAGTTCGACCCGGATACCGCGGACCTTGTCGCCGTCCCAACGAACGCCTATGAAGGTGGCAATGCCATTCTCTGATGCGAATGAAATCGAGGACGCCCCGCCCTGGTTGCCGATAAACCTGGTTTCTGTAACCATGCCCCTTGGCAGAATGCGAAAATGCTCCCACCCCCCCGCGCCGAACTGGCAATTGACGACGCCAGCGCCGGCATTTTCGGGCTGAGTGATCCCGCTACCGTCCATGCGAAGGAAAACACCGGGGAAGGCTGCAGACTCGATCGTCACTAGACCGTCAGGCTGCGAATGGATGCGAAACTGCTCCCAAGGCCCAGCGCCGAAGTGACAGTTGACCAGCCCCCCATCACCCGGACGACCTCTGCGAGCGACCTCCGTGCCGTCCATGCGAAGAAAAACACCAGGGAAGGCTGCAGACTCGATCGTCACTAGGCCGTCAGGCTGCGAATGGATGCGAAACTGCTCCCAAGGCCCAGCGCCGAAGTGACAGTTGACCAGCCCCCCGTCACCCGGACGACCTCTGCGAGCGACCTCCGTGCCGTCCATGCGGAGGTAAATATTTGGAAAGGCTTTGGCGGCAATTGCGACGATTTTATCGACCATGGCCAGCCTCATCTTTTGTGCGCTGAATGGTATAGCCTAACAAGCGATTATAAAATTTCCGCATATCTTCTCCCTGAATGTGTTCTCCGGATGGAGGTGTGTTGAATAACTCAATAATGACGTTGAAGTGTAACTACTTAAATGATGGGGTAGGGATGCAAGCATCGCTAATATGCGGATTAGCGGATTAGCGGATTAGCTTATCACGGGACGAGCAAGCTCTGCAATTAGATGCAGCACAATTAACGAAACGGGGCGTGTAGGTACGGCATCGGTCAAAAACCGAGCTTATAACGCATACAGGCCGCGCCGAACTAGATCAGGCTATGGGGACGCTCCTGAAAACGCGCGGTCTGGTTTCATACGTAAGTAACCATGGAATTATTTTTTATTGGGCTTGCGGAAGGCCATGAAAGCCGCCTTCACGGCATTTTCGGAGAGGTTCCGCTGCCTAATTTCGTCAGGTAATTTGCCAGAGAGGTAGTGCAGGTAATCAGCATCTATCTGGAGAACCGTTGCGAACTGCTGGATTAAGTGATCGAATGTTGGACTCCGACGGTCACGCTCTATGTCACTAAGATATTGTGGGGAGATAGGCTGTCCATCTTCTTCACGTAGAATACGAGTTGCTAGCTCTTTCTGGCTCATCTGTAGCTTCTTGCGCGCCTCGGCAATATAGTTACCAAAAGTAACATGGTCTAGTCGTGTCATAGTAACTCCCACTTCTGGGGTGGTATCTACATTCATTGCTTCAAATTAGGTGATGGAATTTGCCTTCTTACATCGTGCCACAAACCCCTAAGCCAGTGAGCATTAAGCATACGTTTCGGGTTCGGGAACAACCGCTGCAGCAATCACCTGTCCATTGTTATTGATATCGAAGGCGTGCGATAGAATACCCCCTCGGGTGGTCAGCCAGCGAATTAAGGTCCATTATGCCCAACCCATCTGGACTGGTGATGAAAGCAGGAGTTTGCCCCAGGCCGCCGGTTAAGACGACTCCGTCCGGTAAATCAACGAGCGAATTGAGGTCGTGATGCCAGCTCTATCAAGATCGGTGATGAAGGCATGGCGATAACCTTTAGCCGCACCTGACTCTCTTACCACCTGCCCGGCATCATTGATGGCCTCGCGCGGGAGCTCTCACCGCCTAAACTGCCAAGCTCGGTTACTGTCTCGCTGTTGAGGTCGACAAGGAGTGAGCGTTCCTGGGCAGTGGCATGAGTAACAAGACCTAGACCGCTAAACAAGGCTGCGGCAAGGATGAGGGTTTTGGCTTTGAAGCAATGGTTGAGTGTCATGATATCCTCCGGCAAGGGGGCGTTTAGCATCCATTGCTTCAAATTAGGTGACGGAATTCAAGCTGTCAAAGGCGGTTATGTTCCTTCAATTCTTACGTTTCCTACTGGTCGCGGGCCGGCCCTATGTAGAGCACATTGGGGTTTTTGGCTCAGTCTGGACCCACGATCCACTTTTGCAAAAACTTCGGCCAGCTGGTAGTTGCCCCTAAACTGAGATTTTGCATATGCGAAAATATGCCCCGAATCCCACCCCTTTATGTCTCTATCGATCCACTAATCGAGGTGCTGCGTTCTGCGACGAGTAGCAACAAACCCAAGCAAGCCGGGACTAATGAGCACAACGATGCGAGGTTCTGGAATTTCCGCTGGAATTGCCTGCTCAGTAAAGTTGATCTTTAACACAGCGCCATCAGCATAGCTCAGGCCTTGCCAATTCAGCAGGATTTGATCGTCGGTATATGAAACACGAGAGTTATCAAACCCAGCTAGTGTAGATGTATCTATAGTGCGCTTCCCAAGCCTAAAGGATTTATGGCGCTAAAGATAATAGTAGGCTACGCTCATCTGCGTACCGATGAAACTAGCATATACGGCTCCGTTGAGGGTAAGCGCAATCCATACAAAAACTACATTGGCAGGTTGTTTGACTATCACGGTTATCCCTTATGAAGTAAGGTGAGGAACCATCTTTGCTTTGGTCTCCATTCGATGGCTCTCATCTTACGAGATTTGGGATGTTTTCATATTGGACTGAAGTACATCTAATTTTTTCTTTTACAATTGATAATGTATTTTATCCAGGGTAAAAGGTTGGGAAGAAAACTCTATTTCATCCGCGACTTGTGTTCGCTTTATTCTCTGAACCGCCCCCGGTTTCATGGAGGCTGGTTGGTTTAAGTCAGACCTCTACCGTGGCCTTTTCTGCCTGCTGTCGATAATAATTTTCCTCGGCCTCAACCGGTGGAATATAACCGATGGGTTCGAGCAGACGTTGATGGTTGAACCACGATACCCATTCCAGGGTGGCCAGTTCCTCCGCCGCCTTTGTCTTCCAGCGCGCGGTGTATCAATTCGGCTTTGTACAGGCCGTTGATGGTTTCAGCCAAGGCATTGTCGCAACTGTCTCCCCGGCTGCCCACCGAGGGTTCAATGCCTGCTTCGGCTAGACGCTTGGTATAGCGGATAGAGACATACTGGGCGAATTCAACCGGTCGTCGCAACACCTTGAATAAGGATGTTACGATGAAGGCTCATAAACGTCGTTCGAACCGCTCTACACGGAACAAACTATATTCGCCTGGCAGGCCGCCAGTCTGGCAGCGTGAGACGCTATGCCGTTTCTGGCAAGCTGTCGCGTCTGGTCAGACGACTGAGGATGCGGCGGTTAACGCCGGCGTTTCGGCACCGGTTGGAGCGCGATGGTTTCGGAATTCAGGGGGAATGCCAGCTACTCATTTGAGCCCATCGGCAAAGCCACCGAGCGGGCGTTACCTAACATTTTTGGAGCGCGAGGACATTGCAATCGAACTCGCAAAAGGCGCTGGCGTTCGGGCCATTGCTCGCAAAATCGGAAGGTCGGCAAGCACTATCTCTCGTGAGCTGCGACGTAACGCAGCTACGCGAAGTGGGAATCTGGATTATCGTGCCAGTACGGCGCAATGGCATGCTGATCGCGCCTTCCAGCGCCCAAGGCCAAGCAAGCTCGTTACGAATCCTGCGCTGCGTGATTATGTCCAAGCAAGGCTTGCAGGGACGATTACCAAAGCAGATGGCGTCGAATTTACCGGCCCTGATGTAATATGGAAGGGGCGTCGTGCCGTTCACCGACAGAGCAGGCGATGGTCAACGGCCTGGAGCCCGGAGCAGATTGCGCATAGGCTCCGGTTCGATTTCCCCGAGGATCCGACCATGCGCATCAGCCATGAAGCCATTTACCAAGCGCTATATATTCAAGGCCGTGGCGCATTACGTCGCGACCTTACCGCCTGTCTGCGGTCCGGGCGGGCTCTGCGTATGCCTCGCGAACGGGTCTGAAATCGCGGCAAGTCCTTCGTTGCCGATGCGATAAATATCAGCCAGCGGCCGCCCGAAGTTGAGGATAGAGCCTTGCCCGGACATTGGGAAGGTGACCTCATCCTTGGCTTGGGAAGCTCTGCAATCGGTACATTGGTCGAACGTGCTACGCGCTTTACGATGCTGTTGCACCTGCCGCGCATGGGGGACTATCAACCGGGGAAGAGCATCAAGAATGGCCCGGCCTTGGCCGGTCACGGTGCTGAAGCTGTACGCGACGCCATAACGAGATCTATCTCAAGCCTTCCAGAGATGCTGCGCCAGTCACTTACTTGGGATCAGGGCGCAGAAATGGCCCAACATGCTCGTCTACGGATCGATACCGGACTACAGATTTACTTCTGTGATCCTCAAAGTCCTTGGCAGCGCGGTACGAACGAAAACACGAATGGGTTGCTGCGGCAGTACTTTCCTAAAGGCACCGATCTCAGCCAACACACCTCCGATGAACTCGATGCAGTCGCCCACACTATTAATACAAGACCGCGTAAAACACTTGGCTGGAAAACACCGGCGGAGGCAATCGACCAATTCCTTGCAAATGTTAAAATCGGTAGTGTTGCGACGACCGGTTGAATTCGCCCTGGGAGCCTCTATCGCTGTGGTGGATCAAGCTATCGGAGAGCTTTGGCTGGCGAGCATGGAGCGCCTGCTCCAGCACATCGAGTACGAAACCCGTCTGCATGGAACTGCTCACGCGCCAACCTGCGATACGCCGGGCAAATACGTCAATGACGAAGGCCACGTACAACCAGCCTTGCCAAGTCAAAACATGGGTAAAGTCCGAAACCTATAGCTGATTTGGGTGTCCCGCCTTGAATTGTCGATTGCCTTGTCCAGCGGGCAGGGACCGATGTGTCAGGAATCGTGGTGCGTACGGTTTTACCCCGTTGTACGCCTTGCGGCCCCATGCGCCGCATCAAGCGTTCAACCGTACACCTGAATTGTTTGCTGGTGCGCTTATTTGCGGCGAGAACAGCCCAGACTTTGAAACGATTAGGAAGGCAACGTTAGTAGACAAATTGTTGGACGGCCTGCTTTTTCAGTGCGCCGCAAAGCGCCAACCATTATATCTGCTTGGTTTTGCTGCACAACTTAAAACGCATGCTGCACATGATACCGAAACCCTCACCCAACAATTATCTCAACCCTATCGGGCATGGCAGCAAAAAGGTGAGGAGCTGAGGAAGGCTGAACTCAACGAATATACTAATTGTAACGAAATGCTTGAAATCACAATCATGAATTCCGCAGCCAGCACAATTATAGCGATTAACAGATCGATTGCTGTAGCCGAACAAAACCTGGAACGCATGAAGGCAAGGAAAAATCCTAATGGCACATATGAATTTGATTCGAACAGACTTACTTGTTATAGGGCCTTGTCGAACTACACAAGAGGGACATGGGAATATGAAAAATAGTTACCAATTCATACGTAACCTGCCCTGCAGAGAACGGCTGTATGCATCCTGAGCCGCCAGGCGGCCAGATCATACGCATAGCACCCGGATTGTTCGACATGGCTTGCAGTAATGCCGTATCTGGCCAGGTTGGATAGATAGGCGGTATTGAACGCATCGGGCCTACATCGCAGGTATCGTTTGAATTGCGTACCCGCCCCGTCCTGCCACTTTCCTTCTCTGCCACGGCCTGAACGATATTTGCCGGCACTTCATATTTCACCGCCGCTGTAATGGAGCAAACGATTCGCTCTTGAATGTGTGGCGGCAAATCAGCCATTGCATTGGTATGGCTTATTTGCTGTTCACGAAAGCTTCGGTTTCGGCTTGCCTATCCACGGTTGTATCCGTGGAACCGGCAAATTTGTTTCCGGTGAATTCGGGTTGACCCATGTTGGCGCGGATGGCCGAGGCGATTTTTCCGCCAGGGGTCTGGCTAACGCGGTCAGTCGTGCCGGCAACGCGCGCTTTCGCGACGTCCAGGCTTCCCTTGGCAAGATGCGATCCCACGTCGGCCGCAAAGCGCGCCCCTGTACCCATCGCCCCGCCCAATCCACCACCGCCGCCAGATGGCGATTCACCACCCTGCCCCGGTGAACATGCCGCCGCCGCTTCCCATATTATCGTGCGCCGCATCGTACGCCGCCTTGAGTGCCGAAGCGCCTCCTGCCGCTTGGGTGGAGCGCTGCAACCGGCTCATGTGGCAATATTGTCCATATAAGCACGCACCAGCTTGTGATAATGGCGATCTTCCATCAGGAAGGAATCATGTCCATGACTGGAGGTGATTTCCGCATAACTGACATTCAGCTCGTTATCTAGCAATGCCCTGACAATGGCGCGGGAGCGCTCTGGCGAAAAACGCCAGTCAGTGGTAAATGACAACACTAGGAAATTCGCCTTGGCGGCGCGAAATGCCGCGCTCAAATCGTTATTGTGCTGGTGCGCCGGGTCAAAGTAATCCAGCGCCTTGGTCATCAGCAAATAGGTATTTGCATCGAACTGGTCGGCAAATTTATCCCCTTGATAGCGGAGATAGGATTCTATTTCGAACTCCACGTCGAAACCGAATGCAAGCGCGCCGTTACGCAACTCACGCCCGAACTTCGCGGCCATCGCGTCATCCGATAAGTAAGTAATATGCCCCAGCATGCGCGCGAGGCGCAGACCCCGCCGCGGCACCACGCCGTGCGAATAGTAATCTCCACCGTGAAAATCCTGGTCGGTGATGATAGCTTGGCGCGCCACGTCGTTAAAAGCGATGTTTTGCGCAGTCAGTTTTGCCGCAGCGGCAATAATCAATGCGTGCCGCACCCTGTCCGGAAAATCAAGCGTCCATTGCAATGCCTGCATCCCGCCGAGGCTGCCGCCCGCCACCGCGGCGAACTGATCGATGCCCAGGTAGTCTGCCAATCGCACCTGTGTTCTTACCCAATCTTCCACTGTTACTAACGGAAAATTCGCGCCATAACATTTACCGGTCCTTGCATCGATGCTGGCAGGTCCGGTAGAACCATGGCAGCCGCCAAGGTTGTTGACCCCCACTACGAAAAACTTGTCCGTGTCGATGGATTTACCCGCACCGATCATATTATTCCACCACCCACCGCTCTTGGGATTGTCCGCGTAAACCCCCGCAAGATGATGATTACCGGAGAGCGCATGGCAAACCAGGACAGCATTGGATTTGGCTGCATTGAGCTGGCCGTAGGTTTCATAAACCAACTCGTAATTCTCGAGCACGGGTCCGCTTTTTAAATGCAGAGGTGTGTCGAAACGCGCGGTTTGCGGAGCGACGATGTCAATTGAATCGGAATCTTGCATTAACGTAAAAGGATCGTCAGCAGAATTGTGTAGGGCTAACGGTCTGCAAATACATGTTCCGTGACATGCCTAGTAGAATAAATGATATCGACATCGGTTTCCTGCATCGTACGGCTAAAAATTCAGCATGACCTGGAAGGTTAACAGAGCACATGTATTAACACTATCGGTAGCCGGCAGGCACACTTAACCTGCCGCCAATTACGCGTCGCTGTAAGTATGCTTTCCATTCAGCAAAAATGTTCCGTACATATAATCTCCACCTCTCGCGCCAATTTATTTTCATGCGTAGCCGGTAAGCAGTTTATCTGGATCGGTATAAATCTCTTGCAGGTATAAATCAGCCGTTCAGCTTTGTCAACAACCCTTGAATTCGCTCCGGGTCATCGGCTTTAAGTATTTTTTGCGCAAGCGGTATGATATCAGGCAGATTACTTCTCAATACCTCTCGTTTCACGGTCAGCAGTTGTGCCGGGTGCATGGAAAACGTCCGCAGCCCAAAACCAAGCAGAAGCCGGGTAAATACGATGTCTCCCGCGATCTCGCCGCAGATTGCAACAGGTACTCCGGTTCGGTTGGCGGTGCGTATGATGTGAGCCACCAACCGCAGTACCGCAGGATGCAGCGAGTCGTAGAGGTGTGCCACAGAATCATCGGCACGGTCTATGGCCAGCGTGTACTGAATCAAATCATTGGTTCCGATGGACAGGAAATCCAGCTTGCGCATAAAAACATCGAGACATAGCGCTGCGGCGGGAATCTCTATCATACCGCCTATCTGAATTTTCTCATCGAACGGAATTTTTTCCTGGCGCAGGCTTTGCTTGGCGTTTTCCAGCAATTGCAATGTCTGGGCAATTTCCGAAACGCTGGAGAGCATCGGCACTAGAATACGAATCTGGCCATAACGGGAAGCGCGCAGAATCGCACGCAACTGCGTATTGAACATCTGAGGTTCAGCAAGACATAGGCGAATAGCGCGCAATCCCAACGCCGGATTGGCAGCTACGCGCTTTGCATTGTCGAGATTCTTGTCGGCGCCCAGGTCAAATGTGCGTATCGTTACCGGCATTCCCCGCATTTTTCGCGCCACGGTACGATAAGCTTCGAACTGTTCGTCCTCGCCGGGCAAACTATCGCGATTGAGAAACAGGAATTCGCTGCGAAACAGGCCAACGCCTGTGGCTCCGTTTTCCTTTACCTGCTCGACATCTTGAGGTAGTTCTATATTGGCTTGCAATTCCACGGCTGTACCATCGAGGGTCGTAGCAGGGGTCGCCTTGATGCGCTTCAGTTTCTGCTTTTCCAGCTCCAGTTCGTTCTGGCGAAGCCGGTATTCCGTCAGCACATGCTCGTCAGGGCCCACTATTACCACGCCCTGAGCACCGTCCACGATCAGAACATCATTGTCGCGGATCAATCCGCGTGCGTGATGAAGCGCAACGATAGAAGGAATATTGAGGCTGCGTGCCACGATAGCCGTGTGCGAAGTCAAGCCGCCCAGGTCGGTCAGGAATGCCGTAAAACGGTGCTGCTTGTACTGAATCACATCAGCGGGGCTTAGATCATGAGCAACCAGAATGCTGTCGCCATCATGCTTCAATGGGATCGGAACGTAACCCGGATGCCCCAGCAAGATTTTCAGCACGCGTTCGACTACCTGGATCACATCGGTCTTGCGTTCGCGCAGATAAGGATCTTCAATTTCTTCAAACTGCGCCATTAATACGCCCATTTGCTGGGTAATGGCCCATTCGGCATTGCACTGGTTCTGGGCAATATAAGTTTTAGCAGCGGTGGAGAGAGTGGGATCGTCCAGAATCATCCGGTGCAATTCAAGAAACGCGCCGTATTCCGGCGTGGCGGGGCCGCTGACCACGGAAGCATTCAGCGCTTCAAGCTCCTCACGAACACCATTGAATGCGATGTCGAGCCGGGATATTTCATTGCTGACTTGATCCTCCGGCACGATGTGATGCGCCACCTCCAGTGCGGCGTGCGAAGCGAGAGATGCATGTCCTATGGCAATGCCGCTGGAAACGCCCACGCCGTGCAGCACAAAGCTCATTCGCTTTCCCCGAAACCATCCTCGATCAAATTCACCAGCGCCTGCATGGCCTCGGCCTCGTCCGTACCGGTGGTTTCAATGCCCAGAATGACACCCTGATTGGCAGCGAGCATCATCACGCCCATAATGCTTTTCGCATTAACTTTACGGCTGTCCCGCGATAGCCAGACCTCGCTGCGGTATCGAGAGGCCAACTGCGTGAGCTTCGCGGAAGCACGCGCATGAAGACCCAATTTGTTCAGGATTTTGACCTCCTGGTATTGCATTATGTTGGTCCTGCATCAATACGCATGACGCCTTCTCTGCCGCCGGATAGCGCTTTCTCCGCCACGGTTGAGAGTGGTTCGTTGCGATAGGTAAGCGCTCGTATCAGCATCGGCAGATTGACCCCGGCAAGGCATTCCACACTACCGGGCCTAACGAGCCGGCTGGCGATATTGCATGGCGTTGCCCCGCAGATATCGCTCAACACCAGCACGCCATCGCCGCGATCAAGTTGTTTCACCAATTCCAGCGCTTTGGGCACGACGACATCGGGGTCATCCCGAACGGTAATGCTCAGGTATGTCAACCGCTCGGATTTTTGACCCATGACGTGGTCAACGCAATGGATAAGGCTGTCACCCAGATTGCCGTGCGAGATAATTAAAATTCCGATCATGTTCGGTCAGTAATATCTGGAGATGAATACATCAGTTGAACATTTTTTCAATCGAACATTTTTTCAATCGCATCCAACATCATCCCTGCTACGTTGAAGCCGGTCTGATCAGTAATTTCCGCCATCCCTGTCGGACTGGTGACGTTAATTTCGGTAAGATAATCACCGATTACGTCTAGCCCGACAAGCATCAAGCCTTTATCATGTAACGCCGGACCCAATGCTTCAGCAATTTCCCGATCGCGCCTCGTAAGCGGCTGCGCCAAGCCCTTGGCGCCTGCAGTAAGATTGCCGCGGGTCTCGCCCGGCTTGGGAATGCGCGCGAGTGTGTAGGGCACCGGCTCTCCCGCTATCAGCAGAATACGCTTGTCTCCCTGGGTGATTTCGGGGATGTAACGCTGAGCCATGATCGTGCGTATACCGTAATGCGTCAAGGTTTCTATTATGACGCCTATATTATGATCGGCGCTGTGAATGCGAAACACGCCCGCACCGCCCATGCCGTCCAGTGGCTTGAGGATGATATCGCGGTGTTCAGCAAGAAAATCGCGAATCAGGTGTTCCTGCCTTGTCACCAGCGTAGGCACGGTGTATTCGGGAAACTTCGCTATCGCGAGCTTCTCATTATGGTCCCGCACTGCTCGTGCGCTATTGATGACATGAGCGCCGTGGTCTTCAGCCAACTCCAGCAGATAGGTACTATAAACATACTCCATGTCAAACGGCGGGTCCTTGCGCATCAGTACGGCGTCAAATTCCTGCAGCAGCGTTTCTTTGGGTTCATCCGTCCGATACCACGGACGTCCTTTATCAGTCTCGTTCGTTAATTCCAGGGCTCGCGCCAGTCCTATTGTCTCGCCGCCTTTCCAGACCAGATCGCCCTGCTGCAGGGCAAACAGGTCATGGCCGCGGAAAACCGCTTCGCGCATCATGGCAAAGCTCGAGTCTTTATATGTTTTTATTGAATCGAGGTGGTCGAGAATGAAGGCTATTTTCATGAATTATGAACCCCTCGGTTACGCTAGCTGGCAGCATGAAAAAGCGAACCGATTTTTCCAAGATGCGCCTGCATGCTCAGTGTTCTGATGAAATAGTTGAAGAAGAAGTTATTGCGCCACACTAAGCGACAAAGGCCTCGGTTCGCCCTTCGCTTTTTTCCAACTCTTGCGCTGCCGCGAGCAACGCAAGGCGCGCGATCACGCCATAAGCATAAAATCGGTTAGGGCTGCAGCCTGGCCGGGCTTCACGATCTGGCATGAGACAGGTATCCTCAAAGGCTAGCGGCACGAACTGCATACCTGGAGCGTTGAGGTTCTCATCGATTCCACGGCTGGTGTGGACTCGGTAGAATCCGCCCACCACGTAACGGTCGATCATATATATTACAGGCTCGGCTACCGCTTCATTAATGCTCTCGAACGTGTATACGCCTTCCTGCACCATAACTTCCGTCACTTGCAGACCCTCTTTCACGACCGCCATCTTGTTGCGCTGCTTGCGGTTAAGCGCGCGGACTTCGGCGCCATCCTTCACGGTCATGATGCCCATGCCATAAGTGCCGGCATCGGCCTTGACAATGACGAACGGGTCTTCCTTGACGCCATATTGAGCATATTTTTCCCGAATATCGCTCAGGATCTCGTCCACGGTATTTGCGACGCAGTCTTCACCTTTCTTTTCACGAAAATTGATTTTGCCACAAGCGGCAAAATAGGGATTGATGAGCCACGGGTCGATGCCGATCAGGTCGGCGAATTCTCGCGCCACGTTGTCGTAAGCTGTGAAATGCTGAGACTTGCGTCGGGTCGCCCATCCCGCGCGAAGGGGTGGAGCGACAGTCTGCTCGAGATTTTGCAGAATTGCCGGTATGCCTGTCGAGAGATCGTTGTTGAGAAGCACGGCACACGGGTCAAAGCCTTCTATCGATAAGCGATCCCCTCTGCGCTGGACCGGTTCCAGCGTAAGCTTGCCGCCATCGGGCAAGTTGATCACGGTGGCCGCAGTAATCTCCGGTAACAAGGTACCAATGCGAATATCGATGCCGGCATGGCGCAGGATAGCTTGTAAAACTGCCAGGTTTTGCAGGTAAAAAATATTGCGCGTGTGGTTTTCCGGGATCAGCAGCACGCTGCGCGCGCCGGTACATATTTTCTCAACCGCCGCCATCATTGCCTGTACGCACAACGGCAAAAATTCGGGGTTGAGATTGTTGAAACCGCCGGGGAATAAGTTGGTATCCACCGGTGCCAGCTTGAACCCGCTGTTGCGTAAATCCACGGAGCAATAAAACGGCACTGTATGCTTCTGCCATGCATTGCTCAACCAGTGCTCGATGGCGGGCATGGCATTGATGATGCCTGTCTCCAGATCAAGGATCGGGCCGGTCAAGGCAGTGGCAAGATAGGGGGCGGGCATGAGTAAGATTGATGTTTAGCGGACAATTACCATTGTAGCATCAGGTATTACCGCGCCCGTTGCTATCGGAAACGGCCGCGCCGCGGATATTGAAAACGGGCCATTGGGAATTTCCATACGAACACGAGGATCAGTGGAGCTCGCTCAAGGCATACAAGGCCGGCTGAAACGAGCTTTGATATTTCTCTGGAAGTCCTGCCACTGCCGCGTCAGCTTCGTCACGGCTGGGATAAATGCCATATGTGACGATAAATTTAGCCTGGTTCCCGTTACTTACCGGATGCACATAGAGATCGGATAAATCAACCTGACTCCGGGCACGTATCAGAAATCGTTCCATACGGTCGGGTTGTATATTGTCGGTGGCGAATAACTGGATCGTATAGAAATTCTTATCCGTCTTGCGCATGGTGTTGGTTGTCGCTTCAATTCGCTGCTCCAGCAATGCATTTCCCGCCAGCTCAACACCGGCAATATGCGTTCTGGTCGTGCTGCGCTGCCCGATCTCAGCCGCGGGCTTACTCTCTGCGGAAGATGCTATCCCTGCTGTAGCCTCGGGGGGTGCAGGGTTAGAGACAACTGCCGGAACTGAAGGGGAAATGCCGGAAGACACTGTTGCAGTCGCTGAAACTGAAGGGGGAATACTGGGAGGAACTGCTGTGGTCACTGTGGAATTTGTGGAATATACGGGACCGGGTGTGGGAATTGAAACAGGCACTGGCGTTTTTGGTTCAAGCGGCATCGAAGCAACAAGCGAGGTAATCTCCGGTGAGGGGGAGTGAATATCCTGCCAGCCCAGCACGCCCAGCATTACGACAGCGACCGTGAAAAATATGGCGATCGCATCGACTGTGCAGTAGCCCAGAAAAATCCGCCAATTTCGCTGGCTTCCCCCGCTGGAGCCGCGCTTGATTCCCAGATCCTCGATGGCTGCTTCAACATGATGTGCTTCTACTTCACGAGTTCCGGCGATGGATGCCGCCAGCAGGGACTTATCCGCCAGAATGTCCAACTGGCAAACGAGTCCACCGGAAGCCCTTGAAATCAATTTTAACGCCTTAGCCGAAAAGACGTCGGGGTCGCGATGGTCCCCCGCATGCACGCGTCCCATCAGATATTCTTCCACGGCTTTGGTATTGAAAGGCTGCAAGGCAAAGTGATGAGTGACGCGATCCTTAAGCTTGCGCATCTGTGGCAAAGCCAACCTGTTTTCAAGTTCGACCTGACCAAACAGGACGATTTGAAGCAACTTGTGACGGGACGATTCCAGGTCGTGCAGCGCCAGTGCCTCTTCAAGCGCGTCCGCAGACAGGGTATGCGCATCATCCACGAGTAACACGACCTGTCCACCAGCGGCGTGTTTCTCGGACAATGCACGTTGCAGTTCTTCTATCGCAACAGGGGTCTGCGCAACGGTAGCGGTGCTTTCAGCGACTCCGGCATTCAACTCATCCCTGATCGAATGGAGAAATTCCTCTCGCGAAAAATCCGGCTTGGCGAGATAAACCGCCTGCATTTGTGCAGGCAATCGTTTTATCAACGATCGGCATAGCGTGGTTTTACCACTGCCGGCCTCGCCGATGACCTGAATGACACCCTCCGCCCCCTCACCATGGGTAAGCACATAAAAGAGCGCATCCAGGGTCGCGCCCCGATTGGCTCCTTCGTAAAAAAAATCGGTGACCGATGAATCGGCAAAGGGTTGCTCAGAAAACCCAATGTGGCCAGGATACATTTTTATCCTCACATTCAGAAAGCCCCGCTATCATGGACAAATCGCTTCCTCGTCCGGATATAAGCAGCACAAAGGTTTGAACCTAAATCCGGTAGTTGACCGCTCATTTTATAGATCAGTATTATGATTAATAACAATATTTCATATTATTGGACGCTCACCTTCCGGGTGAGAGCGCTACGGGATGAATTGCACAGTTTTTGCGGCACATGGCTGCGTTGCAACTTCTTGGAATGGAACGGCGCCCGGGAGCGTCGCCCGAGGGGCCCCGCACAGCGGGGATCGGGCAGCGCAGGGGATGCCGCGATCGCGTTCCACACGCAAGGGGGCGCCCGCATCCCGCTTCGGGGTCGCACCTTCCTGCGGAAGGCACTGCTCCGCCCTGCGCGGTCGCATTCCGCGTCGTTGCGCCTTGCCCTGCACCCCAAAAACAGCACACTTCACCCCGCCCAACTACCGGATTTAGGTTGAAGTTAATCGCTGCCGGGCTTGAATAAGATACCATTTTAAAGTCAAAACACATTGATTCGCTTATTTAGAATTACAGACCAGAACAGTTCCGCCATGTGATATGCCTTGTCTTGATCCCAACTGCTGGAGTATAGTTCGAGTCTGCCGTTTATTTATATCCAAGCGGAAGAGTGCGCCGGTTTCATCGTCGCCGCCGAAGGCGCAACCCCCCGGAATCGCCCAGGCGTGGAGCAGGTTGATCCTGATCCCTGAGAACCGCTTGCGAAAAGGCAATCTGGAGAGCGCCGGCATTGAGTTGGCCACCGAAGGGGCAGACGGAGTAGAGAAACAAATATTCCGTAATCTCTCAGGTAAAAAGGACAGAGGGGTGAAGTCATATGACATGACTTCACCCTTTTTTTTGAGGTATCGATCTGTGAAAGCAACTTCCCTTAATCAAACTCACCGCGATATGAACGCCAAGATGGTCGATTTTGGCGGCTGGGATATGCCCCTGCATTATGGCTCCCAGCTTGACGAACATCACCGGGTGCGCAGTGGCGCGGGCATGTTCGACGTATCTCATATGCTGGCCCTTGATATCAAGGGTGAGACCACACGTGATTTCCTGCGGCAGCTGGTCGCCAACAATGTGGACAAACTGACGCAGTCCGGCAAAGCACTCTATTCCTGCATGCTGAATCCCGAGGGTGGAGTAATAGATGATCTCATCATTTATTTTCTGACGGAATCGCATTTCCGCCTGGTCGTCAATGCCGGCACTGCCGACAAGGATCTGGCATGGATGCTGGCGCGGCGTGATGAGATCGCGCCCGGACTTGAAATTATTCCGCGCCGTGACCTCGCCATGATTGCGGTACAGGGGCCTGAAGCCCGTGCCAGGGTTTGGCAAGTCATCGCGGGATCTCAGGCGGAAACGGAAAACCTGAAGCTGTTCCAGGCAACTTTTTTTGATAAATATTTTATCGCCCGTACCGGCTACACTGGCGAGGACGGCTTTGAAATCATGCTACCTGCGGTTGATGCCGTAGAATTCTGGAATGCGCTCCATGCTGCGGGCGTGACACCGGCGGGATTAGGTGCGCGCGACACGTTACGGCTTGAAGCGGGCATGAACCTTTACGGCCAGGATATGGATGATACGACCAATCCGCTGGAATCAGGGTTGGGCTGGACGGTTGAGTTGAAAAGCGACCGTAACTTTATCGGTAAGCAGGCACTTCTGGAAAAGCCGGTAAAACAGCAGCTCATCGGTTTGATATTATTGGATCGTGGCGTATTGCGCAGTCACCAGCGGGTGATAACTCGCCCCGATCAGAATGAAGGTGAAATTACCAGTGGCGGCTTTTCCCCCACGCTTGATCAATCCATCGCATTGGCACGCCTGCCTTTAAGCGTATCTGCCGGAGATGAAGTGCAAGTCGTGGTGCGGGACAAGATGCTGAGAGCGAAGGTAGTGAAATACCCGTTCGTGCGAAATGGCAAGATCCTGGTTTGATATTGGCGGCAACGCGGTTGTCATTTAATTCTGGAGTGAAGACATGAATACCCAAAACAATCTGAAGTACACCAAATCCCACGAATGGGTGAGGCTCGAAGATGATGGCACGGTAACCATCGGCATTACCCAGCACGCTCAGGAGTTACTGGGCGACATGGTCTTCGTGGAAACGCCGAACGTGGGTCGCAAACTCAAGCGGGGAGAAGAGTGTGCCGTTGTCGAGTCGGTAAAGGCGGCGGCTGACGTGTATGCGCCCATCGCAGGAGAGGTGACCGCTGTCAACCCCGAGCTTGAATCGGCTCCCGAGAAGATAAATCAGGACGCTTACTCGGCCTGGCTCTTCAAGCTGAAGCCGGAAAATACCGGCGACCTGAATAATCTGCTTGATTATGCAGCGTATCAGAAACTACTCGAAGCCGAGGGCGACTGATAAATGACTCGAGGTTATTTACCAGGTTTACCGTTCACTCAATGATTTCGCGGAAAAAATATGCCGTTCATTCCCCATACTGAAGAAGATATAAATGCGATGCTTGCGAGCATCGGCGCAAACGCCATTGACGACCTGTTCGATGAAATTCCGGCCTCCCTCAAAACCGGCAGCCTGAAACGCGTGCCCCCCGGCTTGAGCGAAATGGAAATATCACGGCTGATGCTGGAACGGGCCGAGATGGATGGACGGTATCTCAATTTCATAGGCGCCGGCGCCTATGAACACCATATCCCGGCCGCTGTATGGCAGATAACCACTCGCGGTGAGTTCTACTCCTCTTATACCCCTTATCAGGCTGAAGCCAGCCAGGGCTCACTGCAATTGCTCTACGAATACCAGACGATAATGGCGTCGCTGACAGGTATGGATGTGTCCAATGCAAGCATGTACGACGGCGCCTCCGCGCTGGCGGAAGCGGCATTGATGGCGGTACGCTCTCACAAATCCTCACGTCGTATTCTGATACCGACAACCGTTCATCCCGTTTATCGCAGCGTGGTGCGGGCCATCGTCAAAAACCAGGGTATCGACGTTGTTGAGCTACCTTACTGCAAGCAAACCGGTCAAGTACTGGTTGAAACGCTGGATGAGTTCGGCAAGGAAGAATTTGCCGCGCTGGTCATTCCCCAGCCCAATTTTTTTGGCGTGCTCGAAGAGGTCGATGCCCTCACCGATTGGGCGCACAGCAAAAATGCATTGGCTATTGCCGTGGTCAATCCCATGGCGCTCGCCATACTCACGCCCCCCGGCGAGTGGGGCGAGAAGGGCGCTGATGTCGCAGTGGGTGAAGGCCAGCCATTGGGCATTCCACTTTCGAGCGGCGGACCCTACTTCGGCTTCATGGCCTGCAAGCAGGCGTTGGTACGCCAAATGCCGGGACGCATTATCGGACGCACGACGGACCTGGATGGCAAGACCGGTTTTGTGCTGACGCTGCAGGCACGTGAACAGCATATCCGGCGCTCCAAGGCCACATCGAATATATGCACCAATCAGGGATTGATGGTCACCGCGGCCACTATTTACCTATCCCTGACGGGGCCGGAAGGGTTGCGGCGCATTGCCGCGCAGTCCCATGCGAATACGCTGGCATTGCTGGAAAAACTGGAGAGCTGCAAGGGCGTTAAAAGAATTTTCAGTGGGCCGTTATTTCACGAAACAGTAGTTTCCCTACCCGCGCCAGCCAAGGATGTACTGCAGGCGCTAAAAAACCAGAGAATATTGGGCGGGCTGAATCTGGACGAATATTACCCGGAGCTTGGCAGTGCGATGCTCGTATGCGCCACGGAGACCAAGACATCTGCTGATCTGGAAAACTATACCGAGAAGTTGATGCACGCCATCGATAATTTGTAACTTGTCAGTTGATTCTCAACCACGCGAAGCGATATCGCCCTCACACAAGGAGCAACAATATGGTTACGTTAGCCGGCAATCCGATTAAAGTTGAAGGTAATTTTCCGAAAATCGGTGAAAAGGCACCGGCGTTCTCGCTGGTAAACAAGGATCTGAAGGATGTGACGCTAGCTGATTTTGCCGGCAAGAAAAAAGTACTCAACATTGTTCCCAGCCTGGATACCCCGGTCTGTGCCATGTCGACGCGCAAGTTCAATGAAAAGGCCAGTAATATGGCCAATACAGCGGTGCTGATAATTGCTGCCGACCTGCCTTTTGCAATGAGCCGCTTCTGCGATATAGAAGGGTTGGACAAAGTGGTAACGCTTTCGACCATGCGCGGTTCCGAATTCATGAAAAATTACGGCGTGGCGATTACCGATAGTCCCCTGGCTGGGGTCACTGCCCGCGCCGTCGTGGTGCTGGATGAGAACGATAAAGTGATTCATGCCGAGCTCGTGCCTGAAATCAAGGATGAGCCCAACTACGACGCAGCCCTGGCTGCTCTGCAATAGACCCGGACACCAACGATACGATGAGGCAGCCCGTATTGGCGGGCCCCCCTTTCAATAAGTATTTACTGTAAAGAATCGGATTTCACTATGTTGATATTTGAACACTCACGCCCCGGTCGGCGCAATTATTCCCAATCCCCGGCAATAAGCGCGGAGATAGCCGGCATCCCGGAAAACTTGTTGCGTAAAGCGCCGCCGCTGCTGCCGGAAGTGTCTGAAATGGATGCCGTACGTCACTACACCCGCTTGTCGCAAAAGAATTTCTCGATAGACACGCAGTTCTATCCGCTTGGCTCCTGTACGATGAAATATAACCCTCGAGCATGCAACTCGCTTGCGATGCTGACTCAATTTCTGGCGCGGCATCCGCGGGCGCCGGAAAGTACCGGTCAGGGATTTCTTGCCTGCATGTACGAGCTTCAGGAAATCCTGAAAGATGTAACCGGCATGGCGGGAGTATGTCTTACGCCGATGGCGGGGGCACAGGGCGAATTGATCGGGATATCGATGATTCGCGCTTATCATGAGTCGCGCGGCGATTCCGCCCGCACTGAAATCATCGTTCCCGATGCGGCGCACGGGACCAACCCCGCCACGGCGGTCATGTGCGGCTATAAGGTGGTGGAAATACCCACTGACAAAGACGGCGACGTGGACATGGACGCGCTGAAGGCAGCGGTAGGTCCGCAAACGGCTGGATTGATGCTGACCAACCCTTCGACGCTTGGCGTGTTCGAAAAAAACGTGGCTGAGATGAGCAAAATCGTCCACCAGGTGGGTGGCTTGCTATATTACGATGGCGCAAACCTGAACGCCATACTCGGCAAGGTGAAGCCCGGCGATATGGGTTTCGACGTCATTCACATCAACTTGCACAAGACTTTTTCAACGCCCCACGGCGGCGGCGGCCCAGGATCAGCGCCCGTCGGCGTTGCTCCTCGACTATTGCCGTTCATGCCCGTACCGGTGGTAGCACTCGAGAATGGACTTTATCGCTGGCTCACGGAAAAGGAGATACCGCAATCCATCGGCAGGCTTTCGGCTCACATGGGCAACGCGGGCGTATTGCTCCGGGCCTATATCTACGTGCGTCTGCTCGGCGCGGAAGGAATGCATCGCGTGGCTGAGTTCGCTGCACTCAATGCTAATTACCTGATGGCGGAACTGAGCAAGGCAGGTTTCGAGATTGCCTATCCGAACCGCCGAGCCAGCCATGAGTTTATCGTCACATTGAAAGACCTGAAGGAAAACACAGGCGTAACCGCGATGAACGTGGCCAAGCGACTGCTGGACAAGGGTTACCATGCCCCTACCATCTACTTTCCGCTCCTGGTGCCGGAATGCATGCTGATCGAACCGGCTGAAACCGAATCCAAGGAAACGCTCGATGCATTTGTTGCAGCCATGAAGGAAATCCTGGAAGAAGCCCACGCTCAGCCGGATTTGGTAAAAAATGCGCCTCATACAACTCCCGTGCGCAGGCTGGACGATGTAAAGGCCGCACGGGAGCTGGATCTGGTATGGAAACAGCACAGTGCTTGAACCTAAATCCGGTAGTTGGACGGGGGGAAGTGTACGGTTTTTGAGGTGCAGGGCAAGGCGCAACGACGCGGAATGCGACCGCGCAGGGCGGAGCAGTGCCTTCCGCAGGAAGGTGCGACCCTGAAGCGGGATGCGGGCGCCCACTTGCGTGTGGAACGCGATCGCGGCATCCCCTGCGCTACGCGGGGCCCCTCAGGCGCCGCTTCGGGGCGCCGTTCCATTCCAAGAAGTTGCAACGCAGCCATGTGCCGCAAAAACTGTGCAATTCACCTCGTAGCGACCTCACCCGAAAGGTGAGCGTCAAATAATATGAAATATTGCTGTTAATCATAACGCTGATCTATTAAATAAAATAAGCGGTCAACTACCGGATTTAGGTTGAATGGTCATTCCGACCTGAAGCACGCAAACTCTCACTACCCCCAGGCCCATGAATACACTCATTTGCGGTTCTATTGCCTACGACACCATCATGGTGTTTAACGATCATTTCAAGAACCATATCCTGCCCGAGAAAATTCATATTCTGAATGTGGCTTTTCTGGTGCCGGATATGCGCAGGGAATTCGGCGGCTGTGCAGGGAATATCGCCTACAACCTGAAAATGATAGGTGGCAAGCCACTCATTATGGCGACCGTTGGGGATGACTATCAGCCGTATGCATACCGGTTGACGAGCCTGGATCTTGTGCAAACTCATATACGCCGCGTTCCGGGTATATTTACCGCGCAAGCATTCATTACAACCGATCTGGCGGATAACCAGATAACCGCTTTTCATCCAGGTGCGATGAATTTTTCTCATGAAAATCACGTAGCGGACGCGAAATCTGCAAGCCTGGGCATCGTTGCCCCGGATGGCCGGGAAGGCATGATGCAGCACGCACGTGAATTTCACGAAGCCGGCATTCCATTCATGTTCGATCCGGGCCAGGGATTACCCATGTTCAACGGTGAAGAGCTCCTGGATTTTGTCCACAAAGCGGATTACGTAGCCGTTAATGACTACGAGGGCCAATTGCTGCGTGAGCGTACCGGATGTACGCTGGAAGCGCTGGCAAAATTGGTAAAGGGACTTATTGTCACAAAAGGCGGTGAAGGGTCGGTAATTTATTCTGATGGTCAACAAATCGATATTCCGAGCGTCAAGGCGGATAAACTGGTGGATCCCACCGGATGCGGTGACGCTTTTCGCGCTGGCCTGCTTTACGGAATTACCAATGGATTGGATTGGCAGAGCACCGGGCAACTCAGTTCACTGATGGGCGCGTTGAAAATTGCCCAACGCGGTGGCCAGAATCACAGCTTCACCCGGGATGAAATAGATCAGCGATATTTTGAAATTTTCGGTAGCCGCATTCTATAACGGAAGGCGCAATGAAACCGACTGAAAAAAGTACCTGGCGCTGCTACTGAGGCACATGTCATTATTGATGCAATAATAATGACATGAAAAACGAAATCAATACCAATAGCCGGTTGATACAGGTTTTTCGCTCCGTCCGCCTGTTGTTGCATATCGTTTCGGGTCTGGTCCAATCCGCGATTTACCCACATCTTGGTCAGTCGTCACAAAGACGTATGGCGCAAAATTGGTGCGCTGGATTGCTCGCGATCCTTTGTATCCGATTGCGCTGTCGTGGCACCCCCCCTGGCGCCGAAACGCAACGCGTGATGTTGGCGGCGAATCATGTTTCCTGGGTGGACGTGCATGCTCTCATCGCTGTATGTCCCGCACGTTTCGTAGCCAAAGCTGAAATTCGTGACTGGCCCCTATTCGGCTGGTTGAGCCGTAACGTGGGCACATTGTTCATTGAACGCACAAAACGCCGCGATACTGCCCGGATAAATGAACATATCGGGGATGCATTGACAATTGGCGATCGGGTTGCGGTATTCCCCGAAGGCACTACCAGCGATGGTACTTTGCTTCGACATTTTCATGCATCGCTGTTGCAGCCCGCAATCATGGTTGCAGCCCTGGTTTATCCAGTGGCGATACGTTATACGGACACAGCAGGGGAAATCAGCAGGGCAGTGCCATACGTCAAAATCTCACTGTTGGAATCGTTACGGCAGATGTTAAGGCAACCGTGGATTGACTTGGAACTGATCTTTGCCGACCCGATCGACAGTGGTGGGAAAAACCGACGAGAACTCGCGCGAGGTGCGGAACAGGCTATTGCAGATGCCTTATCCCTTCCCCTGCCGCACAAGGCACCTGAAAAATCCGCCGATCCTCAAGGCGAATAGCGGTAAGGCTTCCGCCCCAGAGGCAACCCGTATCCAACGCTATCAAATTGTCCCTGATTTGCAGCCCCAGCGCCGACCAATGTCCACAGATGATGGTTGCCTCTTGGCTGGCGCGATTTGGGATATCAAACCACGGCAGATAACCGGCCGGAATGTCCTGTATCACACCCTTGTAGCCGAAATCCATTTTTCCGTCCGCTGTGCATACACGCATGCGTGTCATGGCATTGATAATGACTCGCAGGCGCTCATAACCTTCGAAGCTGCCGTCCCAATGGTCTGGCTGGTTCCCATACATATTGCGGCAAAGCGCGTGGAAATCCGGACTGCGCAGCGCAGTTTCCACTATTTTCGCGAGGAGCGAGGCCTGTGCGACGCTCCAGGAAGGCAATAAACCCGCGTGTACCATGACGTAACTACCCTCCACATGCAGCAACTTCTGTTGCCGCAGCCAGTGGAGCAGCTCATCCCTGTCAGGCGCACCGAGAATATCGTTCAGTGTGTCGTTCCGATGCAGTTTGACGCATTCTTCGGCCACCATGAGTAGATGGAGATCATGATTGCCCAGGACCATTATTGCCGCGTCTTTTAACCCTCTGACAAAGCGCAATATAGCCAGAGAATCCGGACCCCGATTGACAATATCCCCTACCAGCCACAGCTTGTCCTCTGCAGGGTCAAAACGAACCAGTTCGAGGAGATCCCGAAACTCCTGATAACAACCCTGTAAATCACCGATTGCGAACGTGGCCATATTTACGGAATCAATAATCCCGGCAGATCAAATACACGTACGCGGGCATTCTTCACAAAAAATAAAGGGCGATATGCACTTATCTATCGCCCCTTATCTTATTAACTCGCAAATTGCTCAGAGATTCACTTGGACTGACTCACCATGTAATCGACTACTGCTTTCACGTCGGCATCGGAGAGACTGGCATTTCCGCCTTTTGGAGGCATCGCATTTTTGCCCTTGAGTGCGCTGTCGTAGAGCGCCTCGTTGCCAGCCTTGATGCGGAGAGCCCATGCGGAGTTATCGCCAAGCTTGGGTGCGCCCGCCGCGCCGGTGGTGTGACACGCAGCGCAGCTGGCAGTATAGATTGCCTTTATTTTATCCGGGCCTCCTGCATCCGCTACTGGAGCAGCTACCGCATCCACTGCCGGAGGAGTAGCAGCTACCGCACTCGCCGGTTCGCCAGTTCCTTCTCCAGATTGCACTCCAGGCTGCGAAGGGTCACTTGCAAGCACCAGTTCGCCCACCGGTTTCAAGCGTTGCGCCACCACTTCATTTGAAAAAACAGGGCTGTTTTGGTCTATCGGAATATCTCCGGTAACATATTTCCCCAGTAGCCAAATAATCAGAACAGGAAACACGAAAGCGGCCAGAACGACCACCATCAATTGTTTTGGTGTTTTGATAATCGAGGAATGCTCTTCTTCGTCTTCAGCGGCGCTCACGATAACTCCAAGTAAAGTGATTATTGTATAGGTTCATGCCTACCGAAGCAAAAAGTGATTTGTTACGTTGGACGTAGGGTTTAAAAAAAGCTATTCTATCGCCCAGGTCTTGGATTAGTTCTTCGTGAAGCATGTCACTATCAAAGATGGGGTCTATCAGAGATTCTTTCAGCGATAAGCTTATCTATATTAGCGCCCATAGCTCAGCTGGATAGAGTACCGCCCTCCGAAGGCGGGGGTCACACGTTCGAATCGTGTTGGGCGCGCCATTCCTGGAACCATCCTGCGTTTCTTCTTCCGGCTCCGTGCACGCTGGTTGCTGAGTTAGTCATTCTGAAACCCGTCATATCTCAACCCGCGCGCCCAGTTCAAGAACACGATTTGCAGGGAGCTTGAAATATTCGGCCGCATTGCTGGCGTTGCGCGCCATGGTTGCAAAAACACGCTCCCGCCACATTGCCATCCCGGCCCCGGGGCTGGGTACCACGATATCGCGACTAAGAAAAAACGACGTTTTAAGCTGTTCGAACACGAGCCCATGGGGTTCACATAATTCGAGCGCATACGGCAGATTGGGTTCATCCTTGAAGCCGTATCGAACGGTAATCTGGTAGCAGTTTTCCACTAGTGGCGTTACCGATATTCGCTCGTCTGCTGGAACCCAGGGAGTTTCGATATACGTTACAGTCAGAAACACTACGCGCTCATGCAAGACCTGATTATGCGCAAGGTTATGCAATAGCGCGTGTGGCACCCCATCCGGATCAGCCGTCAAAAAAACCGACGTCCCTGCAACGCGCACCGGCGGGTGCGCAGTCAGTGACTCGAGGAACGGCATGAGCGGTATTGCAGCCGAGCGCAAGTGCTCAAGCAGAATGTGACGCCCGCGATTCCACGTAACCATGACAAAATAGATAACTGCTCCAATTGCGAGTGGAAACCACCCCCCTTGAGCGATTTTGAGAATGGTGGCGGCAAAAAATACCGTATCGATCGTCAGGAAGAATCCGGTCGCCAGAACGCATAGCAGCCACGGGTAATTCCAAGCATAACGAAGTACGAAAAAAGTAAGTATGGTTTCAATTACCATGGTAGCGGTCACGGCGACACCGTAGGCGGACGCAAGACTGGATGACGAGCCAAACCCGAGTACCGCCATGATCACGGCTGCCAGCAGCATCCAATTGACGAAGGGAATATAGATCTGGCCGATCGTTCGATCCGAAGTATGCTTGATCTGCATGCGCGGCAGGAATCCCAGCTGTATCGCCTGTCTGGTCACCGAAAAGACCCCGGAAATAACGGCTTGCGATGCAATCACTGTCGCTGCGGTAGCCAGTCCTACTGCGGGGTAGAGAGCCCAGGAGGGGAAAAGCAGGAAAAAAGGATTGGCGATTGCCAGCGGATTTGAGAGCACAAGTGCTCCCTGGCCGAGATAGTTTAGTATGAGTGCGGGAAGAACGCATCCATACCATGCCAGACGTATCGGTTTTGGTCCAAAGTGTCCCATATCGGCATAGAGGGCCTCTCCGCCCGTTACCGCCAGCACCACGGCGCCGAAAGCAATAAACGCCAGCCAGCCATTGTTGAGGCAAAAAGCGACGGCATGAATGGGATTAAACGCTGCCAATATCTGTGGCGCAACAGCGATGTTGGCCAGGCCGGCCAGTCCCAGGGTAGCGAACCATATGAGCGTCACTGGTCCGAATAGGGTACCGATGCCTCCTGTGCCACGCTGCTGCAGCAAAAAAAGCGCGATCAGCACAATCAACGTTATGGGAAGTACGTAGGGTTTGAGAAGGGGGGTCGCGACCTCCAGTCCTTCCACGGCGCTCAATACCGAGATAGCCGGGGTAATGACGCCATCGCCGAAGAATAGCGCGGCACCGAACGCGCCAATGGGAAACAGGAAATTGCGCAGCCGCGGACGACCCGCGACCGAGGAGCTCGCTAACGATAGCAGCGCCATGATGCCGCCCTCCCCATGATTGTCCGCCCGCAGGATCAATGTGATGTACTTGAGCGAGACCACAATCATGAGCGTCCAGAAAATGAGCGAAATGACGCCGATTACATTGCCTTCGTTGACCGCGAGTCCGTGGACAGGGTCAAAAACAGTCTTCATGACGTATAGGGGACTGGTGCCGATATCCCCATAAACGACGCCGAGCGCAGCCAGGCTCAGCAAACCCAGGGATTGGTGGCCAACGGTTTTTTTTGGTTCCATATTTTGGCTAGTCTTGATCGGTGCACCGGAATGCACGGTCACCGGATGAGAAAAAAGCAGTGGGTGGGAAGTCGTATGTAAGCAAAAAGCCGCGTAAACTCAAGGGGGATTTTTGCGAGTACAAAATACGGTACACGTTAATTAAATTTGGACGCCTTTGGACGGGCTAAATTTAACGCACCCGGATATCCGGTTCGGCTGTTCTAGCTGAACTTGATAATTTAATGATCGCCACTGACCGCCGCGGCACGTTGATGCATTGTACACGAGCCGCATGCACCGACACAGGCGACCTGTCAGGCGTCGCCAGTCGCGGGTTCAGGCTTGACGTCACGGTGTATGTACTGAAAATTGCCAGCGGCATTATCGGAGACGAGCGGCGTTGGCGAACCATGTCATGCATGGTACTGTTGATTCTGTTTATGTTGCCTCTCGCCCCAATCAAAAACCATTAATGGCCACAGACAGTTGAGTATCTGCCGGGTCAAGATCGGCAAATGGTGTGAGCTTTTTTTTAAGATCAGCCGACAACTATTTCACAACATGTCGGGTGAAATGCTGACGTGTAACGCCGTTTCCTCGACGCCCTCCTTTGTTTTGTGACTGAACCACCATATCGCACCCTTCCGCATGGGCCATCCCGCGGGTTCGCCGGATATAAGTAAGGCTGCGACTTCCCCTAACGTGGGCTGATGGCCCACCACCACGACTGCGCCTTTGGCATCAGGCCAACCAGCGGCTGCAAGAATTGCTTTCGCCGACGCGGCGGGTCCAATCTCTTTGACGGTTTCAAAATCTTCGTCAAGTGCGGCGGCAGTCTGCTGGGTTCGCTCAGTGGGACTGACTATCATCCGCGTGTTTTTGGGTAGCCTTGGTTTCAACCATTCCGCCATCGCACGCGCTTGTTTCACCCCCTTGTCGGTCAGTTCTCGTGCGCTATCCGGAGTACCGTCCTCAGCTTCAGCATGGCGCCATAGGATGAGTTCCATTGTTCCTCCTGCAGTTGGTGGTCATGATAATGCCGATGATATTTTCTCAGTATAGAAGAAAACTCGACTTTATACCGTCAACGTATGCTCGGCTGCGCTACTGATTTTTAAAAAATTCCGGTGTTCGCCAGATGGGGGCGCCCAGGACAGGGGGAAATGTGGAGGATGTAGGCCGGGCGGAGCGGCGGGAAGTAATGTTATATCTTATTTTATAAGGGAAAAAGGTCCTGCAAATGGCGAGCAATTCGCCCGCCATTCCCGGCAATTAGGACTTCAGTGCCGACATCGGTGCACCAAAGTTGATGTGGAAAGGTGCGCCATTGATGACAATTGCGGGCACCGACTTGACGCCAGCCGCTTCAGCAGCCGCGATACGATCCTTTTGCTCGCCGAGATTCACGAGTTCAACCTCGTAACGGTCGGTGTCCAGAGCGTCCGCAATCTGCCGCTCGGCTTCGACACATACGGGACAGCCAGCGTGATAAAAGGTAGCAGGTGTTTTCATAGTCGACTCTCCAAAAAATTTAAATGTCAGTGGGGGCTACCCACGTTCGCAAGAACCAGTTGATGTTACCATGCGACCGGGTATTATAGTCGTTGCCCCAACCTTGCGCCAGCCTCATCAGGATTATGCTCAGCCTTAACTCCTTGACGGCACATCCGGAACGGATGAGGTATCGAGTAGCGCACGCTCGATCAAATACCCGGATTATTGATTGGCCCCCTTGGTTTACGCTGATGTGTCCGCATAAGCCCAACTAGGGCGCGGTTACTGGCACTGGAGGGCACCTGTGGCTACTTTGGTTGATTTTTCTCCCGTTGTAGTAAAAGAGCCTGCGAATAAAGTGTATTTTTGCTTTCGCCGCTGATCTCCGCAGATAGTGTTACCGCATGCTTTAGCGGCAAGTCGCGCAACAATAGCTTCAGTATGTGTTGGGCCTGTTCAGTCAATTCCGCCGGGTTCGGCGCTTCTGCGCCGGATACCAGCAGTACGAACTCGCCCTTTTGACGATTGGTGTCAGCCTGGAGCCAGACCAGAGCGTCGCCGAGCTCGCAACTGTGGATGGTCTCGAATAATTTTGTCAATTCTCTCGCAATCGTGACTCGGCGTTGGTCGCCCAGCACCTTGGCCAAGTCGGTCAGACACTCGAGAATGCGGTGGGGCGCCTCGTAGAATATGATGGTGTATGACTGTAATTTCAACGCTTCCAGCTCCCGCCGCCGCTGCCCACCGCTGGCGGGGAGAAAACCATAAAATAGAAACTGGGCCGTGGTGATTCCTGCTGCCGAGAGAGCGCACACTGCCGCGCTGGGGCCAGGGATCGGGACTACTTTATATCCCTGTTCCCGCACCAACTTAACGAGAATTGCCCCGGGGTCGGATATTCCCGGGGTGCCTGCATCGGTAACGAGCGCCACTGCTTGGCCGCGCGACAACAAATTGACGACCTTTTCTACCGTGGCGTTTTCATTGTGGCGATGCAAGGCCATCATCTTTCTATTTATCGAATAATGCCTCAATAAATTAGCGGTGGTGCGGGTATCCTCTGCGGCAATCACATCCACTGCCGAAAGTATATCCAGCGCGCGCAGGGTGATGTCGCGCAGGTTTCCTATCGGTGTAGCCACTATATATAACGTGCCCGGCGCGGGTAATTCCTTTGATTGCATTTGGCGGTGTTTGGCGGTGTTTGGCGATTGCTGGGATGCGGGGTATTGTAAAATATATCTTTATCGGTATCTGGATAACTGCGCGGTGCATTTATGGGGCATTCAAATTGAATGGGAACGAGGCGGAGCGCTATGCGGAAGCGTTTCTTCGGCGCCATGATCTCGTTTTGCTCCAAAGGAATTACCGTTGCCGCTTTGGCGAAATTGATCTCATCATGCAAGATGGTACGACATTGGTGTTCGTCGAGGTGCGTATGCGTACAGGTCCAGCCTTCGGTGGCGCGGCAGGCAGCATAACTTTTGTGAAGCAAAAAAAATTGCTATGTGCGGCGCGCCACTATCTCGCTGCCCTGAAGTTCGAGCCGTCGTGCCGTTTCGATGCGGTATTATTGTCGGGCCGTGACGGTAAGGAGGTTGAATGGATCAGGAACGCTTTTGGAGAATAGCAGCATACCATGCGTGATGGAAACGGCTTGTGCTCGTTTGGATTATAAAATTGCTGGAACCGCGCCGCATGATGCTGATGCGGTTATTTATTTTTGTTAGGGGTATGAATGCTTAATCGGAATTTGAAGTGGTTGCTGATATTGTTGTTTCCCTTCCTTTCAGGCTGTGCAGTGCTGGTGGCGGCCGGCGTGGTGTCGGGTGTTGGCGCCGGCGCGGCGGTATCCCAGGACCGGCGCACCAGTGGCATGTTCGTGGAAGATGAGGGGATCGAGTTTAAGGGCGGCCGGCGGATCAGCGAGAAGATGGGCAGAGATGTTAATGTCAACGTCACCAGCTTCAATCGTAACGTGCTGCTTACAGGCGAGGCGCCGACCGATGGATTGAAGAAAGAGATTGGGAAACTGGTGACGGGTGTTGAGAACGTACGGAAAGTCACCAATGAGATAGCGGTAGGTGAGGTGAGTTCATTCGGTTCCCGCAGCAATGATGCGTTGCTCACATCCAAGGTCAAGGCACGTTTTCTGGATGGCGGGGAGTTTCAGGTCAATCACGTTAAAGTCGTTACTGAAAATGCTGTGGTTTATCTGCTGGGCCTGGTAAAGGCCAAGGAGGCAGACAGTGCGGTGGACATTGCACGATCTACAAGTGGTGTCCGGAAGGTTGTGAAAGTTTTCGAATACCTGGATTAAACTTTTTGGAAAGGTTGGCCGAGCCAAGATACTTGTGCTTTTTTAAGCTGGAAATGCGGAGCTGACGGGTAATAAGAGACCCATTGTGATTACGCCTAGTTTTGTCGCCAAACTTGTCAGTCTGCTTCCACCGGATCGGATATATACGGACCCGGTGGATTGCTATGCCTATGCGTATGACAACACGCGAAAGATTTTTCCACCGGATGCAGTGGTATTTCCGGTTACCACCGCCGAAGTGCAGGCGGTAGTGGCGCTTTGTAACGACTTCAAGGTTCCGCTAACGCCGCGCGGACGCGGCACAGGTACCTCGGGCGGAAGTCTTCCTGAGCAGGGCGGGGTGGCGTTATCCCTGGAGCGGATGCTACGCATTGTCAACATCGATCCCGCCAATCGTGTGATTGTGGCGGAACCCGGCGTTATCAATCAGTCGATCCAGGAAGCGGCGAGGCCTCATGGCTACTTCTGGCCGCCTGATCCGTCCAGTGCGGGCTACTCAAGCATAGGGGGAAATCTGGCGACCTCCGCGGGGGGGCCACACGCCGTCAAATATGGAACGACACGTGATCACGTTTTGGGGCTCAAGGCAGTTACGGGCGCGGGAGAGATAATCCGGACGGGTTGCTATACCACCAAAGGCGTGGTGGGTTATGACCTCACACGACTTTTAATAGGCTCGGAGGGTACGCTGGCCGTTATTACGGAAGCAACACTCAAGCTTACTCCGCTCCCTCAAGCGTATGGCGGCCTCACTGTGCATTACCGGGACCTTGCGAGCTGTGCCGCAGCAATAGTCCGGGTTATGGCGCTGCCGCAGACGCCTAGCGCACTTGAGTTCCTGGATGCCGGCTCACTCAACCTGATACGTGGCCGATTCCCCGAGATGCTGCCGCTGGACGCCAATGCGATGCTGATGATTGAAATGGATGGGTCCGAGCAATATATTTCGGAATCGCGTGCGGCGATCCTTTCCGCATGCCGCAGCGAGGGACTCATCCATGCGGATGAAACAGTGGATGCCGCAAGTTTATGGCTGGCGCGAAAAACGTTGTCTCCATTGCTACGCGATATCGCACCCAAGAAGATTAATGAGGATGTGGTTGTACCGGTTTCGGCACTACCTCGATTTCTGGACGGTTTGATGCAGCTGAGCGGTAGATATCGTATTGCCAATGTCAATTTTGGTCATGCGGGCAATGGTAATATTCATGTCAATCTGCTCGTAAATCCGGACTGCGCCGATGAGATGAGCCGTGCGGAAAAATGCCTGAATGAAATATTCGATCTGGTGATCGAGCTCAATGGCACGCTTTCAGGCGAGCATGGCGTGGGCAGCGAAAAACGCGCGTTTGTCGGGAAGGAGATCGATGCACCAACGATAACGTTGATGAAAGCGATCAAACGCGTGTTTGACCCTAACAATATACTGAATCCGGGAAAGCTATTCCCTTGAATCGTGGAATTACCTCAGCCTGAGTCTATTCCAGACCCGCCATGATGTGGAGAGCCGGGACTAAATCAGCTTTTGCTGCAGTTATGCTAACTTGTCGTTCTCAATAACTCGGAAAGATCATGAGCGAAAACATCGGCGTCCTTCTCACTGCTTACGTATAACCGAAGCTTTCCCTTCGTATCATAGATATAGGTACCGGTAGAGTGATCCACGGTGTGATGTCCGGGGGATTCTCCCTCCTGCTTTTGATAAATGGCCTTGAATTCTTTTGCAACCTTTTTTGTCGCCCGCTCATCACCGTATAAACCAAGAAATGTCGGATCAAAAGCCGACAGGTATTCCTTGAGCACCGCTGCAGTATCACGTTCAGGGTCTACGGTAATGAATAATACCTGGACACGTGAAGCCTCGGGACCGAGCTCTTTCATCGCAGCCGCGAGTTTGCCCATCGTGGCGGGACATACATCGGGGCAATGGGTATAGCCAAAAAATACGACTACCGCTTTACCCTTGAAGTCCGCAAGCGTACGCATTTTGCCGGTGTGGTCGACCAGGTCGAAATCCGCACCGAAGTTGGCGTTGGTGATATCCGTTGAGAGAAATGCCGGTTTGGGTGCATTGCCGTCGCTGCAGGCTATAAGCAGGAGCGCGGCCAGAAGCGTTGCCGCCGCTGGCCATAGTGTGCTCGAATGGAATTGCCTATGTTTCACACGCCTGCTATAACCGGATGTAATGATCCACCAGCAGTACCGTAAACAGCGCGGCCAGATACCAGATCGAATAGCGGAATGCCCGGCGCGCAAGCTGATCGCTATAATCGAGGTATATTTTTACTGCGTAGTACAGAAATACCGCATCCAGCACCAAAGCACCGGTGATATAGATGAGCCCGCTCATTTGTGTAGCATAAGGCATCAACGTGACTGCGATGAGTATCAGCGTGTATAGCAGGACATGCAGGCGCGTGAACTTATCGCCATGAGTAACCGGGAGCATCGGCATTCCCACCTTTGCATACTCAAGCTTGCGGTACAGCGCCAGCGCCCAGAAGTGGGGCGGCGTCCAGGCGAAGATGATGAGAAACAGAAGCAGCGCATCCGAGGACACTTCTCCCGTCACCGCCGCCCAGCCGAGCACGGGCGGCATAGCGCCGGAAGCGCCGCCGATGACGATATTCTGCGGTGTGTTGGGCTTCAGTATGACGGTATATATGATCGCGTATCCGACAAACGTCCCCAACGTGAGCCACATGGTTAGCGGATTCACCAGCTGGTGAAGCATGAGTAATCCGGCCCCGCCGACCAGCGCAATAAAGAACAAGGTTTCGGGCGAGGTAACCGTTCCCTGCGGCAATGGCCTGCCACGTGTACGATTCATTATCGCATCGATCTTTTGCTCAACCAGGCAATTGACTGCCGCAGCCGCGCCGGCTACAAGCGCAATTCCCAGCGTACCAAATATCAGCGCGTTTAGCGGCACAGCGCCGGGTACCGCGAGAAACATGCCGATAACCGCAGTAAAGACGATCAGTGATACAACCCTCGGCTTCGCTAACCGATAAAAGTGTTGCATACGTGAGGCGGTCTGTTGCCAGGCAATACTCGTAGTAGACATAATGTTCATCTCCTAATTCAGGCGCAGGCACTATACCTGCACTTACCGACTTCAAGGGATCGCTGCAATCGCGAGAATTTGTCAACTGTTGCAATGACCTCGACTTTCGTTTCAATGTTCCGGCGGCGCCGGCGAATATCGGTTCAGTGGCGCTTGTCCGTTCCCATCGCATGTTCCAATTGGGAAACCTTGAGCAGTCGCTTGATGTCCTTCGACATCTTTGTAGGATCCACGTCTTTCGGAAAACGCATTATAAGATTTCCTATAGGATCGACAAGGTAAATATGGTCGTGCTGGGAAGCCTTCGCGGGGATGGCTTTGAGCAGGTCGCTATCCTTCGCATTAATAAACAGGGTGCCTTCAAACTCACCTGCGAGTTCCGGTGAAGGGATTTCATTATCATCGATCAGCCATAACCGCTCGATTCGATCCCGTTCGGCATTCTGCACCAGGCGCACCTGACGCATGTAATATAATTTTTTGTGACATCGCTCGTCACATTTTCCTGAGTCAACTGATACTAACGCCCATTTGCCACGAACTTGACGCATGCGAAAAATCGTCTGGTCAGTTTGATTTAAAGCGCTCCCTGTCAGGGACTTAACTTCGAGTAGTTCACCATAGTTAACACTGTCAGGCCGTACGCTTGAGAAAAATAATGCATAAGAAGCAATAATGGGCGCGCAAAACGTTAGCAGCAGTAAGATCAGCGTCCGTCTATTTTTCTTTGGGGCGATTTCGTTTGACACTTAACACCAAATAAATAATCAGTACAGCCAGCGCCATGGCAAACCACTGAAGCGCATATCCGAGATTCTTGGCGGCACCCGAATCAGGCCGCACCCACTGACGCACCAACCCATCCTTCACATCGTCTTTTTGCAATATCATCACCGGCTGCAACGTCAATCCTGTAGCGCGCCGATAACGCTCAAGGTCAAGATTTTCCCACACTTTACCCGATACAACTTCCGTTGACAGTTCCAGTGTTTTTTGTGACGCTATCGTTGCTAATCCTGAGACAACCACCTCGCCATTTGGTGCAGGCACCTCTGGCAATTTACTACGGTCCCGATTTGCTGGCGCCCAACCCCGGTTCACCAGAACGTGCATTGAGCTTTTACCTATCCTCAGCGGGGTGATTACCTGGTAACCAGCCATTCCCTGAAATATCTTATTGTCGAGGTAAATCGTGTGTGCCGGCACATACTCGCCTCGTACCTCGACCTGACGGTACTGAAAATCTTCGACCCTGACCGGAATTTCGGGTACCGCTACAGCAGGTTCTTTCGAAAGAAGATCAAGTCGTTCCTGCCGCGATTCCTTTTCGTCGGCACGGGAAAGTTGCCAATTGCCGAGTTGTATGAAGATTACTATACCGGCTGTGGCTGCCACTGTTGACCACAATTGCGGCGTGAATCGCCAGCCTAAAATAGTCATTGGATAGTATGCAGAACTCGGCTAAACTTGTTCTCAGACCCAATAACTACAGGACTGACCTTGAAAATCGTTGTCGTTCTATTTCTCCTCTTTATCCTCGGCAGTCTGGCGTCCGCGCTATATTACGTAATCAAGGATAAAGGAAACGGCATACGTGCGGTTAAGTCCTTGACTCTGCGCGTTGGGCTATCAGTTTTTCTGTTTGCCATGCTCATGCTGGGGACCTATTTGGGATTCATACCGCTGAGTCATTAATACCCAGCGGTACGATTTACCTGCTTATACAAGCCAGTAGACGAATATGAACAGGCCCAGCCAGACCACGTCCACAAAGTGCCAGTACCAGGCAACACCTTCAAAGCCGAAATGATTCTCCGGCGTGAAATGACCCGACAGTACGCGGCAATAGATGACGAACAGCATAATGGAACCCAGCGTCACGTGGAAGCCGTGGAAACCCGTCAGCATGAAAAAGGTTGCGCCATAGGCGCCGCTCGTCATCTTGAGGTTGAGGTCGGAGTAGGCATGGCCGTATTCATAAGCCTGCAGGCCGACAAAGAGAAACCCCAGGGCAAAGGTGAGGAACAATCCCAGTTTGAGCTGGCCGCGCTTATTCAGCTTGAGCGCCCAGTGCGCCCAAGTGACCGTCACCCCCGAGGTCAACAGCAGGACGGTATTGATTGCCGGCAGGCCCCACGGGCCCATGGGGAGGAATTTCTCGGTGATGCCGGGACCGGCTGTCGGCCAATCCGCCGTGAAATTCGGCCACAGTATTTTATGTTCGAGATCGCCCAGGTCGGGAATGGAATGCGCCCGCATGTAGTACAACGCGCCAAAGAAGGCGCCAAAAAACATGACTTCGGAAAGAATGAACCAGCTCATCCCCCAGCGGAAAGACGCATCCACCTGCTTATTGAACTTGCCGCTCTCGCTTTCCCGCGCCACGGTGCGAAACCAGCCGAACAGCATGTAGAAGAGTATGGCAAAGCCCAATGTCAGCATCGCGTAGCCCACTGGCATCTTATTGACCGAGAACGCCGCGCCAAACCCCATGAAAAACAATGCTATCGACCCGGTCATAGGCCAGGTCGATGGCGCTGGAACGTAATAATTGCTTCCTTCCTGGCTCATGCTCTTTCTCCTGCTTGTAATTGATTAATTTTCTATGTCACCAACTTAACTAGCAACACCAAGGCTAATACAAACACCGCGGCACCAATAATTCCCCCGATTACCACCTGCGCCGGAGTCAACGAACTTGCATCCATTTCGAGATCGCTTTTCTTGCGAACACCGAAGAAAGCCCAGGATACTGCCTTTGCAACCTGCAAAAAAGTCGCCTTTTTCGGTTTTGTGCTGTCGTCCTTCAACCTTTATCGACTTCGCTTTTCGTATTCGCAGCCTGGTCGACTCCAATTTCAAAAAAGGTGTACGAAATAGTAACGGTATTCACATCTGTTGGAAGCCCGGGTTCTATCATGAATTGAACCGGCATCTGCCGTGTCTCATTGGGCTTCATTACCTGTTTGCTGAAACAAAAGCACTCAAGTTTCTTCAGATGTTTGACCAGCAGCATCGGACTGTAGCTGGGTATCGCCTGACCGCTGATTTCCCGATTGGAGTTATTTGTAACTTCGTACATTACCTCCACCAATTCGCCGGGATGTACACGCAGACTGGATTGCAGGGATTTGAACTGCCAAGGCAGCCCGCGCGTATTGGCGTCTAATTCGACCGTTACCCAACGGGCGGTATCTACTTGCGAGTTCTCGGTAAGCGTATCCGCCTGCAAAAGATTATTGAGTCCCGTCACATCGCAAATCTTCTCGTAAAACGGAACCAACGCGAAGCCGAAAACGAACATGACCACTGAAAAAATCAGTAGCTTCTTCATTATTACGGTATTTGCTTGGATTACGCTCATTTCCAGTTTTTTACGATAACTGTTACAAAAATAGCTACGGCGATTGCCAGCAGAAACAGCGCTGTTCTAATTGCTCCGCGCCTTCTCTCTGCATTTTGCGTCACGTTCCGCTCCTGTTCCTACTTGATGACCGGCGGCGTTACAAAGCTATGGTATGGCGCAGGGGACGGCAATGTCCACTCCAGTGAGGTCGCACCTTCCCAAGGTTTTGCCGGTGCTTTTGCACCCCCGCGGATGCACTTCAGCACTACGTAAAGGAACAGTAACTGGCTAAGGCCGAAACCAAATGCGCCTATGCTGGAAATCATGTTGAAATCGGCGAATTGGAGTGCGTAGTCGGGAATACGACGCGGCATGCCCGCCAGTCCCAGGAAATGCTGCACAAAGAAGGTCAGGTTGAAAAAGACCATGGATAACCAGAAATGCCATTTACCCAGCGTCTCGTCGTACATATGCCCGGTCCATTTCGGCAGCCAGTAATAGGCTCCGCCGAATATTCCGAACAGCGCACCCGATACCAACACATAGTGGAAGTGTGCAATCACATAGTAGGTATCCTGTACCTGAACATCGATCGGCACTATCGCGCAAACGACTCCGCTGAATCCACCAAGAGTGAACAGAAAAACGAAGCCAATGGCGAAAAGCATGGGTGTTTCGAAGGTCATGGAACCACGCCACATGGTGGCGGTCCAGTTGAACACTTTCACGCCGGTCGGCACTGCGATCAGCATGGTGGCGTACATGAAAAACAGCTGTCCGGTCACCGGCATGCCGGCAGTGAACATGTGGTGGGCCCAAACGATGCAGGACAGAATGGCGATCGAGGCGGTGGCATACACCATCGAGGAATAGCCGAACAATGGCTTGCGCGCAAAGGCCGGGATAATTTCCGAGACGATGCCGAATGCCGGCAATATCATGATGTAGACTTCGGGGTGACCGAAGAACCAGAAGATATGCTGGAACATCACCGGATCACCGCCGCCGGCTGCATTGAAGAAGTTGGTGCCGAAGTTGCGGTCCGTCAGCAGCATGGTAACCGCTCCCGCCAGCACCGGCATCACCAGAACCAGAAGATAGGCGGTGATGAGCCAGGTCCATACGAACATCGGCATTTTCATCAAAGTCATGCCCGGCGCCCGCATGTTGAGAATGGTCGTAATGATGTTGATTGAACCCATGATGGACGAAGCACCCATGATATGGATGGCGAAAATCGCCATGTCCATGCCCATGCCCATCTGTACCGACAGCGGCGGATAAATCGTCCAGCCACCGGCAGGTGCGCCGCCCGGCACGAAGAACGAGGTCAGCAGCAGCAAAGCGGCCGGGGGCAATAGCCAGAAACTCCAGTTGTTCATGCGCGCAAAAGCCATGTCGGGCGCCCCGATCATCATCGGCACCTGCCAATTGGCAAAGCCGACGAACGCCGGCATGATGGCCCCGAATATCATTATCAGGCCGTGCATGGTCGTCAACTGGTTAAAGAACTCCGGATTGACGATCTGTATGCCGGGCTGGAACAACTCGGCGCGGATAGTCAGCGCCATCACGCCCCCGGTCAGGAACATCAGAAAACTGAACCACAGATACATCGTACCGATGTCCTTGTGGTTAGTGGTCATCAACCAGCGCATCATGCCGCTGGGATGATGATCGTGAGCGTCGTGTGCGTCGTGCGGAACGTCGTGATCTGGTATTGCTGCCATGGTGTCCTCCTTGATGCTATTTTCTGAACTGGTTGATTTCCGATGGCTGCACCACGTCT